>CAZSSQ010000019.1:1859-21960 GCA_964609465.1 uncultured Dehalococcoidia bacterium | reverse complement strand
GAGCTCTTCGGCGGCGAGGCGCGCCCTCGCACCACGCACCGCTGGCCTATCCAAGGAAAGACTGTGGCCTAGCACCTCCCCGAGGGCCTGCCCTACAATAGTGCAGGAGCGGAGACGGCACCTTCTCCGGCAAAGAGTCGGGACCGCCTCAGCGGGGAGTGAGGCTGCCGACAGCCAGACCTGCCTTCCGGGAGGCAAGCGTTAGAAAGCGGGACGCTCTTGGCAATCCAAGTTAAGCTGTTCGACCACACGCACGACCCCATCCGCTCCCTCTACGTGGCCTTTCGCACCGCCTACTCCTCCCTGACGCCCATGCAGATCGTGGAGCGCATCGAGAGCGAGCACATCACTCGCCAGCAGATGCAGGAGTTCGTCGAGAAGCGTCTGGAGACGGGCCACGCCTCGCCCCTGGAGCAGTGCTGGTTCGAGTTCGGTATCGCCGGCGTCAGCCGGGCCTTCAGCCACCAGTTCGTGCGTCACCGCATCGGCATCAGCTTCGAGCAGCAGAGTCAACGTTATGTCGCCTTCAAGAAGGGCGTGTTCCCGTACACGGTGCCGGAGACGGTGCGCAAGGCCGGCTTCGAGGAGAAGCTGGCCCGCGCCTTCCAGGACCTGGGCCAGCTCTACCAGGAGATGCTGGATGCCGGCGTCCCCGCCGAGGACGCCCGCTTCCTCATCCCCAACGCCGCTCAGACCAACTTCAAGATCACCATCAACTTTCTGGAGCTCCTCCACGTCTCAGACCTGCGCCTCTGCACGCGCGCCCAGTGGGAGTTCCGCAAGGTGGTGTCGCTGATGCGTGCCGAACTGAACCGCAAGTTCCCGGAGCTGGCCCGCTACCTCCAGCCCAAGTGCGGCGAGCACCGCCTGGGCTACTGCGATGAGTCCTACGAGGACTGGCAGGCGTGCCCCATCGGGCGCAAGCGGCCCCACAAACGCGACCTCTTCCAGCTCTTCGACTCCTACCGGCGCGGCGAGCTGGCTCCCCTGGACGAGGCTGACTTCCAGATTATCCAGCAGGAGCCCATCGAGCCCCGGCGGTAGGACGCGCTCAACCACACGAAACGCTAAACCGGACACGCTGAACACGACCGGCAACGACGCGAAGGCCAGGCTCAAGCCTGGCCTTCTTCCATGCAGCGCCATGTGCGCTGACTGGACTCGGAAAGATAGCTCTATCTGGAGAGGAAGAAGCGCATGCCCTCGGGCCCCTGCTCGCAGTCAATGGTGACGTCGGTGAGAGACTCTGCCACGTCGCTACCGATGAGGAGCACTGCCTTGCCCTCGCTCTCGACGACCTGGTCCCCCTCGCGCTCCTGGTCGAAGGTCAGTTGGTATCCGCCCTGCGCGCCCACTACGCGGAGCATCTGGTCAGCCTCACTCTCCTCCTGAACCTCCCGCAGGATCTTGGTCGCCCGTTCTGTCACAGCTACCACTGTCTCCTCCTTTCGCTCCGCAGGCCGAGGCTTCCACCCCAGCCCCGAACCGATCGCTACACAAAAAACACTGGCCAGCACCAGCACAGACCGGCCAGTTCCAATTAGTCAGTTTACATGAGAACCCCGCCCGCCGCAAACGATGTGCTGTTCCAGCACATGCCGAACTGGGAGCAACCGATGATCCAGGCCGTTGACGCTTGCGGTACGATCCTGCTACGTCCTAGGGGCACGGCCGGTGCCGCCGCAAGCGACAGGACAGGAAGGGGTGACGAATGACAGAGCTGAAGAGTGAGCTTCTGTGCGAGCTAAGCGTGGACTTGGAGGAGCCGCAGGACATGGGAGCAACGCCCCACGGGGTTCGTCGGATCTACCGCGTGAAGGGCGGCACCTTTGCGGGCCCGAAGCTCAAGGGCGAGGTGCTCCCCGGCGGAGGCGACTGGCTCCTGCTCAGGCCCGACGGAGCGGGCGAGCTTGATGTCCGGGCCACCATGCGCACCGACGATGGCCACCTTATCTACACGTACTACCGGGGCATCCTGGCCGCCTCGCCTGAAGTCGGGCAGCGGATCCTCCAGGGCGAGGCGCCCGACCCCTCCGAGTACTACTTCCGGACGGCCCCGTTCTTCGAGACCGCGTCGGAGAAGTACGGCTGGCTGAACCGGATCGTGGCGGTGGGTATCGGCAAGATCGGGCCGAACTGGGTCGGCTACACGGTGTACGCCATCCTCTAGCCCGTAACGCCCGACCGTAGCCGTAGGGGCGCAGCATGCTGCGCCCCTACGACCCGGACGGTATGTCTTCTCCTAATGACGTGGGGTCTGGCCTTCGTCGCCGGCTTGCGGAGCCAGCTTCTCGACCAGCCAGCGCCGCAGGAGCCGTCGCAGCTCCCCTCGACGCTGGCGCAGGCTATGGCGGGCGCCGGGCAGGATGATCAACTCCTTCGGCTCGCCGGCCATGCGATAGACGTAGCGCGAGCAGTCAGGCGGCAGGCGGCGGTCCTGCTCGCCGTGAATTAGCAGCAGCGGTCGCGGCGCCACCCGCGGCGCCAGGGCCGTGCCCGCCGTCTGCGTGCTCATCATGACGACGGCGCTCACCTCCGTCGAGAGGGCGGCGGCGCTGATGACCACGGCGCCGCCGAAGGAGTGCCCCACCAGCCCGATGCGCCCCGCCCCTTCCCCCCTCAGGTATGAGACGCCGGCCAGCACATCGTAGACCGCCTCCTCGACGTTGCCGGGGCTGCCCAAGACGCGGTAGCTGAGGCGGAGGGAGCCGACGCCGTCCGCCAGGAGGTCCTCGGCCAGGGTGGCGTAGATGCCGTCGGCGGGGCCGTCGAACCCGCCATCGAAGCCGCCGACCCAGATGACGGCGCCCGCGCCCGGCTTACCGGCGTGGTAGAGACAGGGGACGTCGCCCCGTTCGGTCTGAAGGCGCAGGGCATCGCCGCTGGCCTGGCGCCGGGCGGCGTGCCTGACTTGACCTGGCAACACCTCGTTGTCCATGATGCCTGCCGCGGCGTTTCGGCTGCAACTAGCGCGGCGTCCAATGCGTGATGGGGTCGGCCGCCGCCAGCGCGCTGAGGAATTCGGCTGCCCCCTCGCGGCTCATGAGCTCCATGATCTGGAATGCGAAGCCGCGGCCGCCCAACTCACGCACGATGGTCATCGCGCCCTCGGCGGTCACGTACAGCTGGCACAGCTTGCCGCCCTCGCGGATCCGTCTCAACAACGGCAGCCAGCTTTCCGGCGGTGGCGCCCCGTCGCCCGGAATCCACTGGATACCCCGGAGCCGCTCCATTGACAGCAGCATGTCCAGGTGCGGGATCTGTCCTTTGCCGTCGAGGTGGTAGAAGGCGTGGTCCAGCGCGTCGCAACAGGCCGCTAAGTCCGGCATGACGAAGCGCTCGAACATGGCGGGAGAGATCATGTAGGAGAAATCGCATTGCAGCATGTAGCATCGCTGTGGGGACCAGACCGGAGCCCAGGGCATGGTCCCTCGCCCTCCCTGGCCCATGATCTCGCACAGCTCATCGTAATAGCGCAGCCACAGGTGAGTGATCTCGCCGACCAGACGTATCACCTCGTCCGGTGCGTCGCACACGTCCAGCAGCAGGCGCTCCGTTGTCCGGAGCGAGGCCAGGATGTCCAGGTTGCCACCCAGGTCGGTGTGGCCCACGACGACCTGGTCGCCCCATCGCTGTACGGCCGCGGTGGTGACATCTTTCACTCGTTTCCACCATCCGTTGTCAGGATCGTAGCTTGGTCGCAACTCGGAGATCTCAACGACTTGCGATGGCTCAAACCAGACGGTATCGGGCGCGGAGTGCACTTTGGCCCCGAGGAAACCGGCTACTATGCCGGGGCCGAAGTTCGGCCACCATCCGGGGAAGGCATCGCCGCAAAAGCGCGTCGCCTCAAGATAGGGCTGGAAGCGCTCGACCACCTCTTCCGCCGGCATTCCCAGGGGGAAGTTGCTGATGAACAGGTGTACTTGGGGCAACGGCTTGTCCGGCCAGACAAAGTCGTTGATCAGTATGAGCGGCCGCTCTAGTTCCCCTTCCCACCACGCCGTCCAGTCGCGTTCGGTACGGGCCCAGTCTTCACCCGTGAAATGCAGGTCAATGTCCATCTTGGCGGGCCTCCCCGCGGAAAGGCATCTCCATGAGCGCGTGTATGAACTGGTCGCCCCGTCCTGTGCGGAGGCGCAGGGGGCGACCGCTGGCTGGTTGGGGAGCGGCCCGCTTGCGAGCGCGCCGTTCTTGGCCTTGCAAGGCGGGCCCAGCCGTCCCCCGCGACCTCAGCCTTCGCAGTCGGACGCCGGCTCGGCTGAGCTCGCCTAAGTCGGCTCGGGCGGCAGCGTCTCCGGGTGAGGGATGCAGCAGATGAACCGCAGCACCTGGGGGCCCGTGTTCACGAAGCAGTGCTGCTCCTGCCCGGCCACGAAGACGACATCGTTGGGCTGGAGAGCGCGCTCTCCGTCGGCGCCCCTCACCTTGGCCTGGCCCTCCAGGATGAAGACCTCGTGCTCCCAGGCATGAGTGTGGAAGGGAGTGGAGGCGCCGGGCTCCACCTCGAAGACGCGCATGGCGAAGCGAGGCGCCCCGTCCTGGGCGGAGATGACGGTGCGCAGGGCCACGCCCGGGATCTCTTTGTCGGGCTCGACCTCACGGAAGTTGCGGACCTTCACGATGTGACTCCTTTCGGCGAGCGATGGGACGCTCCCATGATCGGGCGATGCCTGAGCAGTGTCAACAACGGTGCGCAATGCGCCATACGCGTCCCCCTTGGCAGCGTGCCCTGATCTGCGCATAATAGCTGGCGCAGCGGGCCGCCCATCACCCAGATCGTCGTGGCCATGATCCGTCTCCACGAAGGCAACATCACGGAACTGGACGTTGACGCCATCGTCAACGCAGCCAACACGCAGCTCCAGCACGGCGGAGGCGTCGCCGCCGCCATCGTGCGCGCCGGGGGCCGCGTCGTCCAAGAGGAATCGGACCGCATCGGCTGGTGCGACCTGGGGAAGGCGGTGGCCACCGGCGCCGGCTCCCTGAAGGCGAAACACGTCATCCACGTCCCCACCATCGACTACCGCTCAGGCCGGCGTGCTTCCCTGGGGGACATCGAGGCCGGCACCCGCGCCGCGCTCGCCCTGGCGAGGGAGCTGGGCGCCCGCAGCATCGCCTTCCCCCTGCTGGGGGCGGGCATCGTCGGCCTGCCCAGGCGGCAGGTGGCGGAGGCCATGCTGCGCGCCCTCCACGAGGCGGAGGACCTCGAAATCGTCGTCTGCGCCTACTCCCGCGCTGACAAAGAGGCGCTGGAGGGGCTGGTCTGAGGCGCCGGCGGGTCGCTAGAAGTCCCAGAAGCTATCGAGCAACTCATCCGGCAGGTCGAAGGCCATGTCACCGTCGGGGGTATGCAGGGGCTCCGTGCGCAGGAAATCGGGCAGGTAGTCGGCGTCGCGGCCGAAGCCGGCGCGAAGGTTGAAGTCCCGCTCCTCCTTCAGCACCCGCCGGCCCATCTCGAGGACGTCCTCCGGGCCCCATGAGGCGCCGTACTGGGCGCTGACGAAGCGCGCCATGTCAGCCTCCGTGGGGTTGGAGAACTGGCAGAGGCCCACAGAGTCCACCGCCGCCTGGAGGATCTGCTCGTGGCGGGAGGCCTTGAGCAGGGTGTCCGGGGTGACGTTGCGGGCCGTCACCAGCCCGGCCGTGTGGTCGGCGCCCTGGGGGCTGGTGGCGTAGGTGACGCCCATCGCCTTGAGGGTGCGGGGCTCCCAGGCCGGAAGGCCCTGCCCCTTGACGGCCGGCACCCTCTCGATGCCGAAGGCGCGGGCGGTGAGCTCGGTGCCGCTGCCCAGGATACGGCCGAGCGGCGTGCCGCGGCGCACCTCTTCCAGTAGCTCGGCCACCCGCCGCCAGTCGCCGAAGGGGGCCACCCCCGCCTCCAGGGCGACGCCGATGGCGTTCCCCATCTCGATGGTGTCCAGGCCGATGTCGTCGCAGAGCCGGTCCAGGCGGGCGAGACCGTCGATGTCGCCGATCTCCAGGTTCGACCCCATGAGGGCGATGGTCTCGAACTCCAGGGCCGAGGTCACGTGCTCGCCCCTCTCGCCGTTGAAGAGGATGGCGCACTTGATGATGCAGCCGGGCATGCAGGGCAGCATCTTGCCTGAGCGGTCGGGCGCCAGCTCGGCGATGCGCTGGCCGCTGATGGCTTCGGCCTCGGGGAAGACGCCGAGGCGGTGGTTGCGAGTGGGCATGCTGGCCACGTTCTCGCGGTTGACGAAGCGGATGACGCCGGCCGTGCCGTAGGCGGACATGTTCTTGATGCGGGGGTCGTCAAGGACGGTGCGGGAGAAGTCCAGCACGCTCTGCCGGTAGTGGTCATGGGCGGCGGCCTCCACGTTCCTGGTGCCGGCATCGTCCACCACGATGGCCTTGAGCCCCTTGGCGCCCATCAGCGCCCCCAGGCCGCCGCGGGCCGCATGCCGCGTGGGCCGGCCCTCGGGGTCGCTGACGGCGATGGAAGCGGCCGCCATCTTCATCTCGCCCGCCGGACCTATGGAGACGACGCAGCTCGACCGCCCGGCCAGGAGACGCCGCACGGTATCGTAGTTGCCCAGGCCGGCCAGCTCGTCGGCGGGCTCGAGGCGCGCGCCGTCGGCATCGACTCGCAGCAGGCGCCAGCGGCCGTCGGGCGGCTGCCCCTGCACGATGAGGGCCTTGATGCCCATCCTGGCCAGCTTGTGGCCCAGCAGCCCGCCGACGTTGGACTCCTTGATGCCGCCGGTGAGGGGGCTCTTACCTCCCACCGAGGTGCGCCCGGAGGTGGTGGCAGCGGTCCCGCCCAGGAGGCCCGGCGCGAAGACCAGCCGGTTGTAAGCGCTCAGCGGGTGACAGCCAGGAGGCACCTCGCGGGCGACGATGCGCGAGGTCAGGGCACGCCCGCCCAGGAGGCGATGCTCCTCGGGGACCTCCTCGGCCACCACGCGGAGGCCGGACATGTCGACGCGCAGGATCTTGCTCATGGCTTCAAGATGAGCCGCCCCGATACAGACGCCGAATCTGCGAGCGGGCGGCTCCGCCAGCCTGTAACACACGAGTCTACCTGAAGACGATCAAGGCCGGCTAGCCCCCTATCCTAGTTTCGCGTCCTTCACCGGCTCCGCTCCCTCCGACAGGTTGGACGAGCTTTGGCGGACTGCTACGATGTGGCTCTGAAAGCGCTGCCGGGCGGTGTCGGCTTGCTGACAGACAGGGCAAGGGAAGAGCCAAAACCGACAGGGAATCTACACGTGTCCTGAGGGAACGCCATTGCAAGGGGCTCGGGGGCTCGTTGAGAGGGTGCGACGCGCGGCCGTAGGCCCGAACCACAAGTGGTGGGCCTTCGGCGCCGTTTCCATCGGCGTGTTCATGACCACCCTGGACATCAGCATCGTCAACATCTCCCTGCCTCAGATCATGGGCGACCTGAACACCAGCCTGGACGCCGTCCAGTGGGTGATCCTGGCCTACCTGCTCACGATCAGCTCTCTCCTCCTGACCTTTGGCCGCCTGGCCGACCTGATGGGGCGCAAGAGGGTCTACATCGCCGGCTTTGCCGTCTTCACCGTGGGCAACCTGCTGGCCGGCCTCTCCCACAGCGTCATCGAGCTCACCCTGGCACGGGCGCTAACGGGCGTCGGCGGCGCCATGATCCAGGCCAACGGCGCCGCCATCACCGCCGCCGTCTTCGCACCGGAAGAGCGGGGCAAGGCCCTGGGGCTCAATGGGACCATCGTCGCCTCCGGCCTGGTGACCGGCCCCACCATCGGCGGCGTGCTGACCGACGCGCTGGGCTGGCGCTCCATCTTCTTCGTCGCCATCCCCGTGGGGCTTCTGGCCATTCCCTTTGCCTCCCTAGTCCTGCAGGAGGAGCGCATTTCAACGCCCCGCGGTGTCAGGCGGGAACCATTCGACTGGCTGGGTACCGTCCTCTGGGCAGGCTTCCTGTTTGCTTTGCTCTTCGCGCTGAACCGCGGCCCGGACGTCGGCTGGGGCTCGCCGGCCATAGTGACCCTGTTCGTGGCGAGCGGTTTCCTGCTGGTCACTTTTGTGCTGGTGGAGCTGAGGAACGCCTATCCTACCATTCGCCTGAGCCTCTTCCGCATCTGGGGCTTCTCCGCCGGCTCCACCGCCAGCTTCTCGATTTTCGTCGGCCAGCAAGCGAGCACCTTCCTGATGCCCTTCTACCTCCAGATGGCCCTCGCCCTCAGCGCCCGGACTGCTGGCTTCCTGATGACGACAGTCGCCTTTACCATGGCCCTGGTGGCCCCCGTCAGCGGGCGCCTGTCGGACCGCTACGGCTCCCGCGGCCTTGCCACAGCCGGCCTGGCGATACTCATGCTGGGCCTTTTCATGCTCTCCCGCGCCACGACCGCCAACCAGGACTACGCCCCCATCATCGGCACTCTAGCAGTGCTGGGCCTGGGCATTGGGATGTTCCAGTCCCCGAACAACAGCTTCATCTTCGGCTCCGTGCCGCGTGAGCAGTACGGCGTGGCCTCAGGATTCATCGCTACGATGCGCACTGCCGGGAGCTCACTGGGCATCACCTTGTGGGGCACCATAGTCACGTCGCGACTGGCGTCAGGCGGGTTCAAGGGGAGTTTGGATGCGGCTGTGGCAAACCCCGCAACCGCCGGCAAGGTGATGCCGGTCTTCCTCGACGGCCTGCACCTCGCCATCTACGGGGCGATGGCCGTGGTGCTCGTCGGCATTCTGGCCTCGGCGCTGCGCGGCGAGCGGCCCTTGCCGCCTGCCGCGCCTCTCCGGGCCTTCGCCGTCCCGGGAGACGAGCCGCGAAGCGGCTAGCGAGTGTCCCAGCCCTCCACTTGACGGGGCGACCAGCCCAGCCTCAACAAGCATCGACTCGCGGCAGCCGCCAGCGGCGGTATAGCGGCCGCCCAGTAGGCGGTACTCGTCGGGGGCCTGCCCCACCTCCACGCCCGGGCTGAAGGTTTCGACGCGGAGAACTTCGCCCATCGCCTGCTTCGTGAGTCCATCGGTACCCGCCTACGGCCTCACAAGCCCTTTGGGCCATCACATGGGATCCCCCAAGTGGCTCAGAAAGGGGATTTCGATCACACGAGGCGTGCCGATAATTGCTTAGGAGTCATAAGCCTCCCGCGGTTGAGGCTCGCGGCGCAGGCCAGCCGACGCGACCGCCCTGGCCCGGAGAGCAGGGTTAGCGCTGACTATGTTCCACCCAAGATCAGCCCGAGGACGAGCGGTCCTGGCAGGGGCAGCTTCTATGCTGCTCCTTGCCGGCCTGATCAGCCTGGCGCTGTGTCGAGTGGGCAGACAACAGCAACGGCACGAGTCGCTCAACCAGACATTCGCCACGGTCGCCGCCCTGGAGCACGCCCAGAGCGATCTCGCCCTGCTTCTGACCTCGGCGAGCACCCTGGCGCAGACGTCCGACCCGCAAACGGCCGATGCCGCCCGTCAGGCTGCGGGAGCGCTGGAAGAGCACCTAGGTGAAGCGCACGCCAGCGCTCTAGCCCAAGACGACACCGCGCTCCTTGCTGACCTGGACAATCTCATTGCCCAGATCGGCGTGGTCAGCGAGATCACTCAGCAACGCCTTCCAGACTTGATCGCCGCCGACTGGTCGCAGTCAACTGAGTCGGCAGCCGCGACAGTAGGCGAACTGTCGCGGCAGGCGTATGCCATCCATGCTGGCCTCGACCGGCTGGTGCGGGAACAACAGGACAACTACGCAGCGGCCGCGTCGGCCGCCAACCACGCCGTGGACGTGAACCTATGGCTGTTAATGGGGATTATGGTTGGCGCGGCTGCGGCTGTGTGCGCGACGGTGGCGGCGCTCCTGCTGCCGGTGTTGCGACCTCTGGCTTCGCTCCAGGCCAGCGTCAGAGCCATCGCGTCCGGAGACCTGGGGACCAGGGTCAGGGTATCCGGCCCTGAGGAAGTGGCTTCCCTCGCCAGAGACTTCAACCAGATGGTCGCCGAGCGCCAGCGGGCGGTCGCGATGCTGCGGCAGACGGGAATGGATCTAGAGGACTCAATCGAGGCGCTCCGCGAGAGCCAGGAACGCCTGGGCACCGTCGTCGCGAATGCGCCGGTCATCCTCTTTGCAGTGAACCAGGACGGCGTCTTCACACTCTCTGAGGGCAAGGGCCTGGAAGCCCTGGGCCTAAAGCCGGGCGAGGCTGTGGGGCTCTCCGTCTTCGACATGTTCCCTCACGTGCAAGGGATGGCAGAGAACATCCACCGTGCACTGGAAGGCGAAGCGTTCACGAGGACAGAAGAACTGGCCGGTCTCACTTTCGAGACCCACTGTGCCCCGCTGCGAGACGGCAATGGCCAGGTCTCCGGACTTATCGGCGTGGCCATCGACGTCAGTGAGCGCCAGCGAGCGGAGGAGGCGCAGCGCGAGAGCGAGGAACGCCTGCGCACCGTCGTCACGAATGCGCCGGTCATCCTCTTTGTGGTCAACCGTGACGGCGTGTTCACGCTCTGCGAAGGCAAGGGGCTGGCTGCCCTAGGGCTAAAGCCGGAGAAAGTGGTCGGACGATCGATCTTCAATGTGTTCCGTGACAGGCCGGAGATCAAAGAGAAGCTGCACCGTGCGCTCGACAGCGAAGCGTTCACCACGACGGTGGAAATAGATGGGGTCGTTTTCGAGGCCCAGTGCGCGCCACTTCGGGATGGCAGCGGCCAGATTTCCGGCCTCATTGGGGTAGCCACGGATGTCACCGAGCGCAAGCGGATGGAAGAAGCGCTGAGAGAGAGCGAGGCGAAGTACCGGCAGATATTCGAGAACGTACAGGACATCTTCTACCGGACGGATTTGCAGGGCACCATCGTTGAGCTCAGCCCGTCCGTGGAGCGGTACGGATACAGCCGAGAAGCCCTGATCGGCACACTGGCAGGAGAGCTGTACCAGAATCCCGAACAACGTTCGGACCTTGTCCAGACGCTACTGGAACGCGGAGAGGTCACAGACTACGAGATTCGCTTGAAGACTGCCGACGGCGGCGCCATTGACACCTCGCTAAGCGGTCACCTGCTGCGCAGCCCTGATGGCACACCTATCGGCCTCGAGGGCTTCCTCAGGGATATCACCGAGCGCAAGCAGATGGAAGAGGCGCTGCGGGAGAGCGAAGAGAAGTTCCGCCGCATCTTCGACAACGTGCACGACATCTACTACCGGACGGATGCCCAGGGTATCATTACCGACATCAGCCCATCGGTGGAAAGCTTCGGATATACCCAAGAGGAGCTAATTGGCACGGAAGTGCTGGACATCTACGAGAACCCAGAAGAGCGCTCAGCGCTTCTAGAAGCGCTTTCCGAATCGGGAGTGGTCATCGACTACGAAGTCCATCTGAAGGCGGGAGACGGGCGCGCGAGAGCCACCTCTGTCAGCACTCATCTTCTTCGCGGACCCGATGGCGCATTTGCCGGAGTGGAAGGCTCCCTCAGAGACATCACCGAGCGCAAGCAGGCGGCACAGGCGCTTGCCAGGCAAAGCGCTCTCGTGCGAGCAATGAACCGGGTGTTCGAAGAAGCGCTGACCGCTGAAAGCGAAGAGGCGGTGGCTCGCACCTGTCTGGCAGTGGCCGAGCAGTTGACCGGGAGCAAGTTCGGCTTTATTGGCGAGGTGAATCAGGCAGGTCGCTTCGACACATTTGCCTTGAGTGATCCGGGCTGGCAGGCTTGCAGAATGGCCAACGCGGATGCGGTAAGGGCGATACGGAACATGGAGATCCGCGGCATCTGGGGGAGTGTAATCAAGCAAGGACGATCGCTCATAGCTAACGACCCTGCCTCTCACCCCGATCGAGTCGGGACTCCCGACGGACACCCGCTCATGACCGCGTTCCTTGGCACCCCGTTGAAGCGTGGTGGTAAGACCATCGGCGTGATCGCCGTTGCCAACAAAGAGGCAGGCTATCAGTTGGCCGATCAAGAAGACCTCAAATCGCTGTCGGCAGCCTTCGTGGAAGCGTTGGAGCGCAAACGGGCGGAGCAGGCGCTGCGGGAGAGCGAGACGCGGTACCGCCGCGTCCTCGACAATGTGTACGACATCTTCTACCGGACAGATGCTGAGGGCATCATCACCGACATCAGTCCGTCAGTGGAACGCTTCGGATATACTCCCGAGGGGCTGATTGGCACACAGGTGCTAGACATCTACGAGAACCCAGAAGAGCGCTCATCGCTCTTGAAAGCGCTCTTCGAATCGGGAGTGGTCGTTGACTACGAAGTCCACCTGAAGACGGGAGATGGGCGCGTGAGCACCGCCTCTGCCAGCACTTATCTTCTTCGCGGCCCCGATGGCGCATTTGCCGGAGTGGAAGGCTCCCTCAGAGACATCACCGAGCGCAAGCGAATGGAAGAAGCGCTGCGGGAGCAGGTCCGCCGCGACCCGCTGACCAACACACTCAACCACGCAGCCATCGTGGAGGAACTCCGCCAGCTCATCTCTGGCGGCGCCGAGGGCGCTCCCCACGCCGTGGCAATGATCGACGTCAACGACCTGAAGCTCGTAAACGATACCTTCGGCCACCAGGTGGGCGACGAGGTTCTCATCACGGCAGCCGACGCACTTGCAGGAGAGGGCGTGCTCGTGGGTCGCTACGGAGGGGACGAGTTCGTAGCGATCCTGCCGGGCGCCGACCGGGAGGCGGCCGAACGCTACCGCCAGGACGTCCTTGCCAGCCTGGAAGACGCGCAATTGCAGGATCCGGACACCGGGGCAAGGGTTCCCGTCGCTGTCAGCGTCGGGTTTGCCATCTACCCGGCCGAGGCCGAGCGGATCGAGGATCTCATTAAGCTCGCGGATAGCGCGATGTACGCCTGGCGACGGCAGCGCCCCGTGCTGTCGACTGTAAGGTCCTTGTCCAGGTCCCTGGGCAGCGAGCGCGCCGCCAAGATGGTCGGGGAGATAGTGCCCCTCTTGACATCCTCCGGAGACCTCAACGACAAGCTGCGGCTGGTGGCTCATCGTCTGTCTGTCGGCGCCGGTTACGACGGGGTGAACTTCGCGCTGATCAGGCCGGGGATCGAGGAGCCGTACTCCCTAAACACGTTTGTGGAGCTGCCCGAGCAGACGATCGAGGCGTGGGACCACGAACAGCGCAAGATCGGTTGGGATAGGAACCCGATACGTCTGCTGGCGGAGCGAGGCCGCCCCATCATTCTGGACGACCCGCAGCACGACCAGCGCCTTACCGATGTCGAGCGGGAACTGCTGCGAGCCGGGGGAATGCAATCGGCCATGGTGGCGCCCATGCTCTGGCGGAACGAGCTGGTCGGCATGCTATCGGTTGCCAGCAAGCGGGAGGCAGCCTTTGGCCCCAGGGACGCCCAGTTCTTGATGGCCGTCGCCGCCCAGGTCACCGGCATCGTGCGCATGGCGACACTGGTCGACGAGCTCCAGTCAACCTCGACTCGCGTCGTGCAGGCCCAAACCGAGACAGTCATGATGCTCGCCGCCGCCGCCGAAGCGCACGATCAGGCCACAGGTCTCCACCTCCAGAACGTGCGCGCCATCACCGAAACCCTGGCATGCGAACTCGGCTACCGGCAAGAAGATGCGGAAGAGCTAGGCCTGGCAGCCGTCCTCCACGACATTGGCAAGATCCGCGTGCCAGACGTCGTCCTCTCCACCGCCGGCCAGCTCACCGATCTGGAATGGGAACTGATGAAACAGCATACCGTCTGGGGCGGCGGCTTCCTCGCCGGGCGGCAGGGCTTCGAGCTGGCCGCCACCATCGCTCGCTCGCACCACGAGCGCTGGGACGGCAGCGGTTACCCCAACGGCCTGGCGGGTGAAGACATCCCGAAGGCTGCCACCATCGTCGCCGTGGCCGACGCCTTTGACGCCATGACCAGCGACCGGCCCTACAGGGCGGCCCGCTCCGTTGCCGCGGCAGTGCGGGAGATCGTGGCCTGTTCAGGCAGCCACTTTAGCCCAAAGGTCGTGCAAGCCCTGGTGCGACTCCACAAGCAAAGAAAACTGCGCCTGCGCCGCCAGACACTCGGCAAGTTGGCAGCCTAGCCGCAGCCACCTGCTATCCTCATCCTTTTCGCCTATCGACCGTCAGCCCAACTGCAGGCGGCCCCGCTGGCAGTCACCTGCTGCCCGTGGCCCTGGACAGCTATAATGGAAACAGGGCTCGTGACTATCTGTCTCAGCCTGCGGACCGACATGGCTGGAGAAGGGCGATGAGGATCGGGGCGCACGTGTCCACAGAGGGTGGCCTGGAGAAGGCCGTCGAGCGGGCGCAGGCCATGGGCGCCGAGACCATCCAGATCTTCGGTGCAGCGCCCCAGTCCTGGCGCAAGAAGGAGTACGCAGCGGAGGAGGCGGAGGCTTTCCAGAAGAAGGCCAGCGAGGCCGACGTGCAGCCCGTCTTCATCCACGGGGTCTACCTGGTCAATCTGGCCACCAGCGACCCTGCCCAACTGGAGCGCTCCGTCGACGCCCTCACCTGGTCCCTGAACGTCTCCCGTCAGATCGGGGCTCTGGGCACCATATTCCACCTGGGCAGCCACCGCGGCGCTGGCTTCCAGGCCGTCCTCTCGCAGGTGGTCTCCGCCGTGCGTCGCATCCTGGATGGCTCCCCCGGCGACACCTGGCTCATCCTGGAGAACAGCGCCGGCATGGGAGCAAGCGTAGGATCACGCTTCCCAGAGCTGGGGACCATCATGCGGGAGGCGGCGAGCCCGCGGGTCAAGGTCTGCTTCGATACCCAGCACGCCTTCGCCGCCGGCTACGACGTGGCGACCGCCCAGGGGCTGGAGTCCACGCTGGCCGAGTTCGAGAAGCAGGTGGGGCTGGCGAACCTGGTGGCCGTGCACGCCAACGACTCCAAGATACCCCTCGGCGGCGGCGTCGACCGGCACGAGAACATCGGCGAGGGGCTCATCGGCCGGGAGGGCTTCAAGGTGATCATGCGCCACCCGGCCCTCCGAGAGATCCCCTTCCTGCTAGAGGTGCCGGGCTTCGAGAAGAAGGGCCCCGACAAGGAGAACATGGACATCCTCCGCCACATCCGGCAGGAGCTCGGCCTGGGGTAGGGCGGGCATTTGCGGTAGAGGCAACCCGAGTCACAACCGAAGGCCAGGCTTCAGCCTGGCCTTCGGTTGTTGGGGGATTGTGCTTGTACCCGTAGGGGCCGACCTTGCGCCGGCCCTGGGCGGAGCTGAAGCTCCGCCCCTACGAACAGCCCCTACGGCGGCCCGCTGCAATTAGCCCTGGCCTGGCCATCGCCTCCTGGCGTACCACGCGCCCGCCGTGGCGGCGAGCGCCGCTGCCACGATACCTCCAGCTAACAGGGCGTAGCCGCGCGGAAAGGCATCGGAGCTGCCGGCAGTTGAGGCGGCACCGTCAAACGGGCCCTGCGTTGTGTCGGGGGGTTCCGCTATGCCGCCGACGGCCGGGGGTTGCTCCGGCGAGTAGGTGAGGGTAGTGGCGGAGGTCTGGTGGGCCTGCACGTCGGCGAGGGTCATCCAGAGGCGCTTGTACTGGTTGGCGCTGTAGAGGCCGGTCACGTCGGCGTAGTAGGGCGATGTCGGGTCCTCGCTCTCACCCAGGGGCCGCACCGACCAGAACTCCACCGGGTCGGTGAGGGCAGCCACGAACAGGTAGGACGAGCCGCCCGTTGCCCACCAGACGCCGCCGGAGAAGGAGCCGGTGTTCGTCATGCGCAGGGAGGGCAGGGTCTGGTTGCCCCCGGCCAGGGGAAAGACGTAGCTGCCGCGCTTCATCTTGTGCACGTCTCCCCACGCAGGGTCCAGGCGGCTGAAGTTGCTCACCATGAAGGAGGTGGCCTCGTCCAGGGCGGTCAGCATCTTCTGCTGATCCGCGACGCTGAGGGAGTCCACGGACGGCAGGTTCTCGCGGCCGAAGCTGGGGCCCAGGGCGTAGAAGTCGACCACCCAGAGGCGGAAGAGGGCGTAGACAGGCGAATCGGCGCGGCCCCGGTAGTCCCAGCCGTCGATGAGGGCGATGGCGTCGGCAAGGCGACCGTCCGGGTCGGGCCAGTCGGGGCCCAGCTCGGCCCAGGCATCGAGCAGCAGCGGCGTCAGGCCGCGGGCCAGCACCGACAGGTCGTCGAGGCCGGTCGCCTTGATCTCGTCCACCGAGAAGGTGCCCTGCGACACCATGAGCTCGATGGCGCGCTTAGCGCGGTCGCCCAGCCAGTTGCCCGGCGCCAGGTACGACGGGTAGTCGTCGCGGTCGAGCTCCGGGGCCGTGGTCCAGGGCGAGTTGTTGGCGTTCTGGAGGTAGCCGGCCGCGGGGTTCAGGCTCTGAGGCAGCTCGGCGATGGTGAGGAACGAGACCCAGTCCGTCGCCGAGGTGGACCCGTCTACGGGGTGCCGCCAGTCGTAGGCCTCGGACTTGTGGGCGACGCGACCGTTGTAGAGGTAGAAGATGTTGCCTGCCCTGTCGGCGGCCAGGATGTTCCACTTGGCCACCGCTGGCACGCGGCTCCCCGGAAAGGCGGCGGCGACGGACGTGGCGGCATTGAGGTCGAAGACGTCCAGGTTGGAGGGGGCGTTCTCGAACGTGCTCAGGGCGGCGGCGTAGAGGACGCCGCTGCCGCTGCCGATGACCGGCCCGTGCTGGGTGTAGTAGTTCATGAAGGTCCGGTCGCTCGAGCCGGCCACCTTGATGGTGATGATCTCGCTCTCCACGTCCAGCCAGGCACCGTCGTGCAGGTACTGGGAGGGATTAGATGGATTCAGGGCCTCGATGTAGACGTCGGCGGTGTCGACGCTGTTGTCCGTCATGGACCAGGCGAGGAAGTCGTTGGCCCCCATCGCTATGCCCGGGTAACCGAAGAAGGTGGCCCCGGCGACGTTGACACCGGGATAGTTAAGGTGCGCCTCGTACCACTGCATGCTGCCGGTCCAGGGCAAATGAGGGTCGCCGTGGAGGATAGGGGCGCCGGCGCTCGACTTCCCCGGCCCGACTACCCACATGTTTGACCCCGTGGCGTCCGCTGGCGGCCCGGTGTCCGGCGCGGCGTAGCCACCAGCTCCCAGTTCACTAGTGGCGATCTGCCACTGGTCGATGATGCGGCCGTAGTGGAACCAGGCCAGCACCTCCTGGGGCTGCACCGGCAGCACCCACGATGGCAGGCCGCCGGCGTTCTCCTCAATGTAGCGGTTGATGCCAGCGGCGAAGGCATCGACACGAGCGCGATGGTCAGCACTGAGAGCTGCGTAGGTGGCAGCAGCGGTGCCGGGGACGTGGAGGAGGCGCGAGACGCGGTCACTGTCCACCGAGCCCAGGCCGAACTCGGCGAGCCGGCCCGTAGCCTGGTAGAGGTCTTTGCGCATAGCTTGCAGGTGGTCCCCGGCCTGAGCGTAGCCGAAGCCGAAGGCGGCGGCCTCGGCGTTGTCGCCGTAGATGTGGGGGACGCCGTACTCGTCCCGGTAGATGGTCACCTGGACGGCAGCGGAGGAGACCGCCTCCCGCGGCGACCGGCCGCCCAGGAGAGTGAGGAAGGCGGTCAGCGCCAGGAGAGCAAGGACCAGTGACGAGCCTGCTATGAGTCGGCGCATGACGATCCTGTGACGGGGCGGGCCACCAGTAGCGCGATCTTAGGCCCAGCAGTCTGTCCGGTCAACGACGGGGGTAGCGCCTGGGCGGCTAGTGGGGAACGGTGGGGGCTGGCTGGCCCATGCTGGCCGGCCACTCGAAGTCGTAGGTCTCGTGAAGAATGTTGAGGAAGGCGGCCATGGTCCGCGAGGGGCGACGGTTGCGCCGGTAGAGGAGCGCGATGCGCCGCCGGGGATTCTCCGCATCGCGCAGCTTGATCTCGGCCAGCACTCCCAGCTCGATTTCGCGCTCCACCGACACCCGGGGCAGCATGGCGATGCCCAGCCCTTCCTCCACCATCTTCTTCGTGGCCTCCATGCTGTCCAGCTCCATGGCCGTCCAGGGCACAACCCCAGCCTGGCGGAAGAGCCCCTGCACCAGGTCGTGATAGCTGGACCCCTTGTCGAACAGGATCAGAGGCTGCCGGCCCACATCCTCCAGACGCGCCTCGCCGCTGGCAGCGAAGGGGTGCTTGGAGTTGGTGACCAGCACCACCTCGTCCTCGTAGAGCTGGACCGTCTCGACATCGGGGTGAACGACGGCGCGGACCAGGCCCGCCTGCACCTCGTCGGCGAGCACCAGATGCAGGACTTCCTCGGAACGGCCGGTCTTGACCGAGATCTCCACGGCAGGGAAGCGCTCGTGGTAGGCCTTCAGGATCTTGGGGAGGACGTAGGTGCTGACCGTGAAGGCGGAACCCAGGCGCAGGGCGCCGATCTGCAAGCTACGCAGCCCCTCCAGGGCGTCGCGGCCATCCTGGAGGGCTTTCAGAACCCGCTGCGCGTGCGGCAGGAAGGAGCTGCCCACTTCGGTGAGGCGGACGCCACGCCCGTTGCGCTCGAAGAGCGGCTCGCCCAGCTCGCGCTCGAGCGACTGAATGCGCGCCGTGACGGAGGGCTGCGTCAGAAAGAGGGCCTCTGCCGCCTTGCTGAAGCTCTGGTGTTGCGCGACCTCGACGAAGGCCTCTAGCTGACCCAGGTCCACGCCTCACCTCCGACTATCGGCGCTGTCTATAGCTCCGCCCTGCGATTACGAGGTGATTATATCACGACCGTAGCTGGCCCGGGGTGATCCGAGAGTGGCCTTCCCTCTCTCACTGGCTGTCGGCTCGCCTGCCTGGCGCGGGCAGCCCGAGGCTTCAGCCCTTGGCGTGCCAGTCACGGCGCACGCCGGGCTTGAGCACCTCGACGTCTCCGAGGACGTGGGCCTGGCAGGCCAGGCGCATGCCCCGCGCCAGGGCTGCCGAGCCCAGCTCGGACTCGATGGCCTGGCGCTCCGACCGCCCCATCTCCGAGAGGCTCTCCTGTCCGCGGACGACGGTGAGGGCGCAGGTAATGCAGCGCCCGTGGCCGCCGCAGGTGGTGGGCCAGTAGTAGCCCTGCGCCTGGGCGGCCGCCATGATCGTGTCCTGCGGCCGCGCCTCGACGACGATACCCAGGGGCTGGATGGTGATCCTGGGCACTCTGCCCCCCCTGAACGCTCTTCGAGCCATTGTAGCACGGGCCACCTGCTTGCCCCGTCGCTTATACTGGGTTCGACCGGTGGAGGGCGCCGTAGGGCCTCCCGCCGAGGGGGATGCGCCATGAAGATCAACCTGGTGGCGGTGCAGGCCAAGCCCGTCCTGGAGGACTATCGCAGCGCCCGCACCTTCCACGCCAAGATGTCGGACCTGGTGCAGCGGGCCGTCTCCCAGGTGGACGCCGGCCTGCCCACGCTGGTCGCCTTCCCCGAGGCGATCGGCCTCTTCCTCTCCTTCGTGCCCTTCTACTACGAGCAGGTGAAGGACTGCCGGACTGTGGCCCAGGTCATCACGCGCGTCGTGCCCCGGAACCTTCTGCCCTTCCTGGGTACCGCTCTCCGCCACCGGAGCTTCGGGCTGAGGACGGCTTTCGTCCACACTGCCCTCAAGGCAGAGAAGATCTACAGCGACACCTTCTCGGGTCTGGCGCGCGAGCACGGCGTGTACCTGCTGGCCGGCAGCCTCTACACGCCGCCCATCGAGTACGAGGCGAGCCGCGGGCGGCACATAGCCGCCGCCGGCGTCCAGAACACGGCTTACCTCTTCTCGCCCAAGGGCCTCTGCCTGCGACGCGTCCCCAAGCTGAACTTCCCGCAGCCCCTGGAAACGCGTATCGGCCTCCGGCGCGGCGCCCGCAGCGACCTGGTGCCCGTCGATACCGCCCTGGGGCGCATCGGCATCCTCATCTGCTACGACGGCTTCTTCGAGACGCTCATCGAGCGGTACGACGGCCTGGGCGCGCAGATCATCGTCCAGCCGTCGTACAACACGGACCCCTGGGATGCCCCCTGGCCCTTCGACCGCCGTCTGAAGGAGGGTGAGGCCTGGCTCCGCTTCGGGCTGCCGGCCACGATCCAGGGGCGGGAGAACATCCTCTACGGCGTCAACCCCATGCTGGTGGGGAAGATCCTGGACCTGGAGGGCGAGGGGCTCTCCAGCGTCTCCTGGAACACGGGCGACCCCTCCACGCCGGGGGAAAAGGCGCTGCTGGCCGTGGCCGCCCGGCCCGACGAGGAGGCCATCGT
>CAZSSQ010000019.1:0-1759 GCA_964609465.1 uncultured Dehalococcoidia bacterium | reverse complement strand
CGTAGGGGCGCAGCATGCTGCGCCCCTACCATTTTCGCCCTGTTCCTCCCGGGACCCGAGGCTGGCCCTGATCCCTGTCCGGTCGTGTAGCCCGCGGGGGAGCCCCACCTACGGCAGGAGGCGCAGCAGGAAGGGGGCCAGGAGGGCGGCCACCAGGATCAGGGAGACGATGACGACCAGAGTGCGCGAGGGGAACTGCCGGCTGGAGTCGTAGCCGGCGTAGCCCACCGACTCCGACAGGTCATAGTCGGGGTCCTCGGGACGGTTGGGGTCCCACTCCTCTTCGTCCCAGCCCTCCTCAGGCTCCTCTTCCCAGTTCTCTCGTTCCACCGCTTTCCCCCACCCCAGGGCGGAGCTTCCGCCAGAGGCGGACCCGCCTTCGGCGGGAAAGCTCCGCCCCTACGACTAATAACACCAGGCCCTACATGAACTCGTAGCCGCCCTGGACGCCGGGCGGCTCCGGGTCGGTGATGACGTTGACGCACGCCGGCTTGCCGGAGACGAAGGCCCTCTCGATAGCGGGCCGTATCTGGGCCGGCTCCGTCACGAACTCGCCGTGGCCGCCCAGGGCCTCGACCACACGGTCGTAGCGGGCGTTGTCGCCCAGGATCGAGGCCACGGCCCGCTCGCGGCCGTACATCTGCACCTGGCCAACCGTGATCTGCCCCCACTGACGGTCGTTGCCCACCACCGACACCACAGGCAGGTTATGACGCACGAAGGTGTCGAACTCGAAGCCGTTGAGTCCGAAGGTGCCGTCGCCGTTCACCATCAGGACCTTCTTCTCGGGGCGGGCGATCTTCGCCGCCATCGAGAAGCCGGTGCCGACGCCCAGGGTGCCCATGGGACCCGGGTCAAACCACTGGCCGGGGTGATTGATGGGCAGGACCTGAGCCGCCAGGTTGACGATGTCGCCGCCGTCGCCCACCACCAGTGTGTCGTCGTCCACGAAGGCGGCCATCTCGTGGCAGAGGCGCAGCGGGTGGATGGGAACGGCGTCGGAGCGGAGCCACTGCTGCCGCATCTCCCACACCTGGTCCTCCTTCTCGCGCAGGCCCTTCACCCAGGCGCCGCCGTCGCGGTCCGCCGCAGGCCGATCGCCCAGCTCGGCCAGCATCTGCTCCAGGACGGCCCCGGCGTCCCCCTCGATGCCGATGTCGAAGGGCCGGTTGCGGCCGATCTCCGTGGCGTCCACGTCCACCTGGATGATCTTCGACTGCTCGCTGAAGGCGCGGCCGAAGCGCAGGCGGAAGTCCAGGGGCGTGCCGATGACCAGCACCACGTCGGCCTCGCTGAGGGCGGCGCGGCGCGTGCGCGAGAAGAACAGCGGGTGGTCCTGGCGGATGGAGCCGCGGCCCATCGCGTTCAGGTAGGCCGGCGCCCCCAGCCGCTCGATGAGCCGGCGCAGGGCGTCGGCGGCGTCGGACCAGTAGACCTGGCTGCCGGCCATGACCACCGGTCGCTCCGCCCGGTCGAGTATGGAGGCCGCCTTGGCCACCAGGCGCCCGTCGCCCTGGACGCGGCCCTCGGTCCGGTAGCTGTCGGGGACAGGCGCGTCGCCCTCCTCGACGCGGCCGAAGAGGACGTCAGCCGGCATCTCCAGGAAGCAGGGGCCGTAGCGGCCGGCCATGGCGATGCGGAAGCACATCTGGAGGTACTCGGGGATGCGCTGGGTGTGGTAGACGGTGCCCGACCACTTGGTGATGGGCTTCATCAGGTCCACCTGCTCCATCTCCTGGAGGCCGCCCATCTGCGACTG
>CAZSSQ010000018.1:0-22056 GCA_964609465.1 uncultured Dehalococcoidia bacterium | reverse complement strand
AGGGCACATCCACCTCGCTAAAGTCGCCCAGCACCAGGCGATAGGTGCGGGGCTTGCAGCGGTCGCCCTGGATACGCACGTTGCGGCCAATGAGGCTGTCTTCGATGCGGCGCTCCATGCCGCGGATGGCCGTGTTCTCCAGCACCACGCTGCCCGCCACCTCGCTCCCCTCGATCAGGCAGTGGTGGTAGACGGAGGTGAAAGGGCCCACGTAAGAATCGACGATGCGGGTCTCGCGGCCGATGATGGCCGGGCCCCGCACCAGGCTGTTCTCCACCCGCGAGCCCTCCTCCAGCACCACACGGCCCTCCAGCCGCGACGCCCCATCCAGGGAGCCCTGCACGCTCGGCTCCAGACGCTCCAGGGCCAGGCGGTTGGCGAGCAGGATGTCGTCCATCTTTCCGGTGTCGATCCAGGGACCGCGGACAACGTCGGCGCGAACGTCGGCGCCGTGCTCCAGCAGGTACTGGATGGCGTCGGTGATCTCCAGCTCGCCGCGGGCCGAAGGCCGGATGGCCTGCACCGCCTCCTGCACGGCGTCGTCGAACATGTAGATGCCGATGACGGCCAGATCGCTGGGCGGGTCGCGGGGCTTCTCCACCACCCGGCGGAGCCGGCCGCCCTCCATCTCGGCGATGCCGAAGTCCTGAGGGTTGGGCACCGCCGAGAGCAGCACCTGACAGTTCGCCGAGTCGCCCCGGAAGCGCTGCGCATAGTCAGAGATGCCCTCGGGGAGGAAGTTGTCGCCCAGATACAGGACAAAGGGGTCGCCGGCCAGGAAGTCGCGGGCCAGCATGATGGTGTGGGCAATGCCCAGGGGCCGCTCCTGGTCGATATATGAGATGCGGGTCCCGAAGCCGCTGCCGTCTCCCACCGCCGCCATCACCTCTTCGCGTGTTTCGCCCACTATGATGCCGATGTCGCGGACGCCGGCCCGCACCAGGTCCTCCAGGGCGTAGAAGAGGATCGGCTTGTTGGCCACGGGCACGAGTTGCTTGGCCCCGGTGTAGGTGAAGGGGCGCAGACGGCTTCCCTTGCCCCCACTGAGCACCAGCGCTTTGAGAACCCGCGGTGGAGCCGCAACCGCCATCGCACTCACCTCCGGGACGACGCCGTCGCCAGCACGTTGCGCACCACGCCCCGTCTCCGCATGGACGCCTCCGCCTCCGCGAAGTGGTCCACCACGCCTCCCTGCTCCTCCAGCCAGTGGACGTATCGACGCAGCGTCTCCTCGAGCGGGGTCGTGGCGCGCCAGCCGAGCGCCGCCAGCCGGCTTACGTCGGGCCGGAAGTGGCGAACGTCGCCGAGACGGAAGGCACCGGCGATCAAAGGCTCCACGGGCCGGCCCAGGGCGCGCCCCAGCGCCTCCAGGAATTCCAGGACGGTGGTGGCGCGGCCCGTCCCCACGTTGAACACGCCGTAGTCGGCCTTCGAGCAGTCCACTACGAACAGGTTGGCGTCGGCCACGTCCCCCACGCAGGCGTAGTCGCGCGTCTGGAGGCCATCCTCGTAGACCATGGGGGGCTGCCCGTTAGCCAGGCGCATAGCGAAGATGGAGCATACCCCCGAGTAGGCGTTGGTGAGCGATTGGCGCGGCCCCTGCGTGATGCAGTAGCGCAGGACCACCGTCGGCACGTCGTACACGCGACCCAGGTGGAGGGCGGCCCTCTCGGCCGCCAGCTTCGACTGGGCGTAGATGTTGCCGGGGGCAACGTGCTCCTCGCCGGTCGCCTCAGGCGACAGAGGCGCCCCACAGTGCGGGCAGGTGTGCTCCCACTGGCCGCGCTCCAACTGTCTCAGGGGCCGCGGCTCCGGAAAGAGGAGGCCGTGCTCCGGGCAGCGGTAGGTTCCCTCTCCATAGACCCCCTGGGTGGAGGCGAAGATGACCTTTCGCACCGGCAGACGGTTCTCGACTATGAGCTCGTAGATAAGCGAGGTGCCGGCAGCGTTGACGGCGAAGAACCGGCTGAAGTCGGGTAGCAGGCCCTGGTGGGCCGCCTGGTGGAAGACCACGTCCACCCCTTGAAGGGCCCTCGCCATGATTGCCCGGTCAACCACGTCACCCCTGATGAACTCGGCCTGCGGCGGTACCCAGGGCGGCATCCCCTTCATGTGGCAGGGCTCCTCCAGGCTGTCCACGATGCGCACCTCGTAGCCCTGCGCCAGCAGCCGCTCGACGATGTGGGAGCCGATGAGGCCAGCGCCGCCGGTCACGAGGGCACGCATGCCGCCTCCTCTCGTTGACGCCGCTCGCCCGTGCAGAACGCCCAGAGCGCATCGATGATGAAGGTCACCTGCTCGTCCTCCAGTTCGGGGTAGACAGGGATGGAGAGGATCTCACCGACGCAGCGCTCGGTGACGGGCAGGGAGCCCGCACCATCGCTGAAGGCGACGCACGCCGGCTGGAGGTGGCAGGGCACGGGGTAGTGCACGCCCGTGGCGATGCCCTGCTCGGCCAGCCAGGCCGCCAGCCCGTCCCGATGCGGCGTCCTGACAACGTACTGGTGGTAGACGTGGCGTGCCCCTGGCGCCTCGACGGGCGTGATCAAGCCGGAGCCGCCCAGGGCCTGCGTGTAGCGCCGGGCGATGGCGCGCCGCCGCTCCGTGTCCTCCTCCAGGTGTCGCAGGTGGATGCGCACGATGGCTGCCTGCAACTCATCCAGCCGGCAGTTGAGCCCCAACACCTCGTGCTGGTACCTGTCGACGCGGCCGTGGTCGCGCAGAAGGCGGATGCGCGCCGCCAGGTCGTCGCGGTCCGTGGTCACCATGCCGGCGTCGCCATAGGCACGCAGGTTCTTGGTGAAGACGAAGCTGAAGCAGCCGGCGTCCCCCCAGGCGCCGACGGCGCGCTCCCCGTAGCGTGCGCCCACAGCCTGGCAGGCGTCCTCGACCACCGCCAGGTTGTGGCGCCGGGCCAGGGAAAGAACGGCCTCCATCTCGGCCGGATGGCCGTAGAGGTGCACCGGTACCACGGCCCGCGTGCGGGGAGTGATGGCCCGGCGCACCTGCTCCGGGTCCAGGCAATACGTGTGGGGGTCCACATCAACGAAGATGGGCCTCGCCCCCAGGAAGGCCAGGGGCGCCACGGTAGCGATGAAGGTGTGGGACGGGACGATGACCTCGTCGCCAGGGCCCAGCCCCAGGGCCATGTAGGCCAGGAGGAGCGCCTCGGTGCCGGAACCAACGCCCAGGGCATGGCGGACACCGCAGAGAGCGGCGAACTCCTCCTCCAGGGCCTGCACGTTGGGCCCGTTGTGGAGGCGGGCGCTGGCCAGGACGCCATCGATGGCCGCCAGCACCTCTTCCCGGTGACGTCGATAGGAGGCTTGCAGGTCTAGCAGTGGGATAGGCATGGCAGCGGATACTCCACAGGCACGAGGCGACCGCCCTCCTCCAGCGACCGGTCCACAGCCTCCAGGACGGCCAGGCTGTCCAGCGCCGCCTCCAAGTGGCCGGGAGGCGGCTCGCCGCGCCGGACGGCATCGACAAAGGCGCGGGCCTGGGCTACCAGCGGCTCCTCCTCCCGGACGGCGACGGCGTGCTCCCCCTCGTCGTAGAGGCGGAGGCCAGCGTTACCCCATGAGTCCCGGCCGGGCTCAGGATGGTAGCCGCGGTCCAGGACGAGCAGCCTCCCGTCCTCAGACAGCTCGTCGAAGACCGCCATCTTCTCGCTGCCCACCACCGTGAGGCGTCTAACCTTCAGGGGGTCGTACCACGAGGCGTGGCAGGCGGCGAACACCCCGTCGCCGAAGTCGAGGCGGGCAAAGACCACGTCGGGCAGGCCCGGCCGCAGGTAGGAGCCGCCGTGGGCCGACACCGCCTCCGGCCGCCGGCCCAGCAGATGGGACAGGAGGTAGGCGTCGTGCATCAGGTAGTCCCAGACCACGCTCACGTCCTCACGGACGCGGGGACCGAGACTGGTCCTCTGGGAACACAAGTAACGCGGCTCCCCCAGGCAGCCGTCGAGCAGCAGATTCCTGAGCGCGCTCAGCGAGGCGTTGTACAGGTACACATGGCCTGCCATGAGCACCAGGCCCCTGCTCCGGGCCTCCTCGGCCAGGGCCAGCCCCTCATTCACGGTGACGGCCAGCGGCTTCTCCACCAGGACGTGCTTCCCGGCCAGGAGCGCCTCTTTCACCACCGAGAAATGGCTTCGGGCCGGCGTGCAGACGTGCACCGCCTCCAGCGACGGGTCCGCCAGGAGGGCCCAGCAGTCGCTCACCAAAGGCGAGAGGGGGTGGGCACTGGCGGCCTGCGATCGCGCCTCCGGGTCCGGCTCACAGATCACGACCTGCTCCTCCGGCAGGACCCGACATAGCGCCCGGGCCACCTTCGGCCCCCAGTACCCGTAACCGATGACAGCGACCTTCACAGCGACGCGCGTCCTCTCAGCAGGCGCCCCGGCCCAGCAGCATGGCTGGCAGAGTGCGGGCCATGATGCTCAGGTCCAGCCACAGTGACCGGCGCTCGATGTACTCCAGGTCGATGGCCACCATCGCCCGGAAGCTGGTGCGGCTGCGACGTGTCACCTGATAGAGGCCGGTGATGCCCGGCCGCACGGCCAGCCGGCGGCGCGCCCAATCGTCATAGAGCTCGTACTCGTAGGGCAGGGGCGGCCTCGGCCCCACCAGGCTCATGTCTCCCTTGAGGACATTCACAAGCTGCGGCAGCTCGTCAAGGCTGCTCCGGCGCAGCCAGCGCCCGACAGCCGTCACCCGTGCATCCTTCTCCATCTTGTAGAGGTCGCCCGTACCGGCGGTGCCGCCTCCGTCCGGCCCACGCACAAAGCGGGCGATGTAGCGGCGGTGGATGGCGTTGTCGGCGTCGGCGCGCATGCTGCGAAACTTGTAGAAGCGGAACGTGCGGCCGCCGCGGCCCACGGCCGCCTGCACGTAGAAGACCGGCCCCGGCGACGTGAGCTTGATGACAAGAGCGATGATGACCCACAGCGGCAGCGAGACCAGCAGGAGCAGGCCAGCGGCGACGATATCCAGGGACCGTTTCCAGAGCAGGTCCCCAGAGATCGGGACGCCGGCCTCGGCCGTCGGCGGCTCCGTCGCCGACCGGATGCGGACTAGAGTGTCCAGGCGCATCGTCTCAAACTCCGAGCTGCTGGAAGGCACGCCACACATCCCCTCAGGAGGCAGGCTCCCGCTCCTGGTGCAGGGCCCGAGAGTGGCGGGCCGCCAGCAGCGATCGGTAGAGCTCCTCGTGCTGGTCCGTCACCCGGTCCCAGTTGTAGAGCTGGCCGACGCGCTCCCGCGCCCGCCGCCGTCCCTCCTCCACCATCCCCGGCCGGTCCACCAGCTCTTGGAGGGCCAGGCGCAAGTGGTTCACGTCGTTGGTTTGGAAGCTGAAGCCGCTATCGCCGACCACGTCCATAGCCTCCGGCAGGTCGCTGGTCAGGATGCAGTTGCCAAAGCCCATGGCCTGGAGCAGGGCGGGCGAGGTGCCGTCCACCAGCAGGGGGTGGGCGTAGAGATAGGCGTGGCTGCAAAGCTGCCGGTAGGGCGCGCCGAACTGGTAGCCCAGGAAGCGGATGCGGGGGTCGCAGGTGCTCTTCAGCCGGCGGATGTAGTCCGGGAAGTAGGGGTTGTCACCCACGACAGCCAGTTGCAGGTCCGTCCGCACCCCTTCGAAGGCCTCCACCAGCAGGTGCACGCCCTTGTCGGGTATCAGGCGCCCCACGAACAGGATGTAGCCGCGGTCGCGCAGGCCCAGGGACTCCAGGGCATCGGTGGCCGGCTCATCGGCCACGTAAGCGCCGTAGGGGATGTAGTGCCCCTCGGTGCCGAAGTGCTGCGCGAAGTAGCGCTGTGACGGCTGGTTATCGATGATGAGGCCATCGGCCAGGGCGACGGCCAGCCGGGCGGAGAAGCGGAGGCTCCAGCGGGCCAGGCGACCCCACTTTGGCCGCTCCCAGTCGGGGCCGTCCACCGTGACCACGGTGGCCGTGGACGTCGGGCGGAGAGCGGGCAGGAAGAGGGCGTTACCCACACCGTGGAAGTGGAGGATGTCGGCCTTTCGAAGGGCCACGGCGTGCATGATGGAGAGCAGCGTGTGGCTCGGCGTGTCCAGGTTCTTGGTGTGGGCAGAGGGGAGCACCACCCGCTCCATGCCCAGGTGCCAGCGAGACGACGTGGAGTTGTTGTGGCGCCGGCAGTAGACCACTACCTGGTGGCCCCGCTCTACCAGGCGCCGCCCGATCTCCTCGATGGCCGTCTCGGAGCCGCCGTAGCGGGCCGGGACGCCCCGACTCCCCATCATGCCAATGCGCATCCCGTACCTCCTAACCTCCGGCGGCGACGGACACGACGGGCTCCAGCCCGCGATGCTCCGCCAGCGCCTCCTCGAACACAGTCAGCATCCTCTCCGCGTAGCGGCGCCAGGACAGCTCCCCCTCAACCAGGCGCCGGCCTGCCTCGCCGAGGCGATGACGCAGGTCGGTGTCGTCCATGAGGCGCCCAAGGCAGAGCGCGATGAGGTCGGGGCGCCTCGGCGGCACCAGCAGCGCATCGACGCCATTCGTCAGCACCTCGCTGACCCCGCAGCCGGTAGAAACGATGACCGGGCGGCCGCAGGCCAGGGCCTCGACCACGGCGAGCCCCCAGGTCTGGCTCTCATTGGGGAAGATGAAGGCGTCACAGGCGTTGTAGTAGAGGGGCAGGGAAGCTTCGGGCACGGCGTCCGTGAAGGTGACGTGCTGCCGGACTCCCAGGGCCTCCGCCCGCTCCTCCAGGAAACGCGAGTAGCGGCGGTCGCGCTGGCGCGACCCCACCACCAGGAAATGGACACGCCTCCCCTGCTCGATCAGGGGGCAGAGGGCCTCCAGCACGTCCTCCAGTCGCCGGTGAGGCAGGAGAATGCCCAGGAAAAGGAGCAGGAAGGCGTCGCCGTGCAGACCTAGCTCACGGCGCAGCCGCTCCGTGTCCTCGGGCGACACGTCAGGCATCTCATGCGGCGCGGCGCCGCTGCGCACCACCACCGGCTCGGCGCCGTAGCCCTCCCGGACCTGCTGCGCCACGCGCCCATCGAGGACGACCACGCGCCCAATGCCGTCGACCATCCGCTGGTCGTAGCGGCGAAGCCTGCGGAGCCCGGCCTGCCGCAGGCGACCGCGCACGTTCCACCAAGCCCGCCCCTCGAAGAGGTGCTCCGGCCAGAGGTAGTCGTTGCACGTCCAGACCACGGGCGGAGCCTCGGGCAGCCGCCGCGAGGCAGCCACAGCGGCCCCGTGGGCGGGCCAGGCGTGAGGATTGAGCACGTCGAAGCCCTCGCCGATGGCCCGCGTCAGGTGGCGCATGTCCAGCAGGTCGCGCAGTCGGGGGGGCAAGGGCAGCGGCAGGCGGTTCAACGGGTGGCGACCGGACTCGATCACGCGCAGTCTCCGCCGCAGCGAGGGATAGCAGCTCTCCGGCGCCCAAGCGGTGGTGAAGATGACGGCCTCGTGGCCCAGCCCCTGGAGCTCAGCGGCCAGGTGAACGGGCTGGCGCTCGCCGCCGCCCTCGACCAGCAGCTCGGCGATGAGGATGGCAACCCTCATAGCGACTCGAGCACCTCCTGCACCTGCTCCGCCAGGTAGGCGATGTCTTCCTCCGTCAGGTCCTGGTGGCAGGGGATGTAGAAGCCGCATTCGCCTATGGCCTCAGCGCGGGGGAACTCGCCCCGGCGGTGCCCGAGGAAGGCGTAGGCTTCCTCCTGAGTAGGTATCGAAGAGAAGAAGGTACGGGCCTCCACTCCTCGGGCATGCAGGAGGAGCAGGGCGCGGTCTCTCTGGTCGGCGTTATCCAGAAGTATGGGATAGGCGTGGGGAACGATGTGTTCGCCGGGGCGCTCCGGGAAGTGAGGACCCAGCATCTCGTTGAGGAGAAGCAGGTTTCGTCTCCTCCGTTCCAGCACACCATCCAGCGCCGGCATGACACCCAGGCCTACGGCGGCCTCCAACTGGTTCATCTTGGCCGAGAACCCGATACGCGGAAAACGGAACTTCTCAAGGGGCCTGTCCGAGAGACGCCCGTGGTTCAAAAGCGAGCGCGCCAGCCGCACCACTTCGCCGTTGTTGGTTGCGATAGCTCCGCCCTCGCCCGTGGTGATGGAGTGGGAGACGAAGAACGAGAAGCAGCCAGCATCGCCCAGGGTGCCCACCCATCGCCCCCGGTACTGCGAGCCCAGAGCCTCGCAGGCGTCCTCCACGATCCACAGTCGGTGTCCACGCGCTACCTCCACGAGGGCGTCCATGGGGGCCGGCCGCCCCAGAAGGTGGACGGGCATGATGGCCAGGGTGCGGGGCCCTATTCTCTCCTCGACCTCGCTGGCATCGATCTGGAAGTCGTCGCCTACGTCCACGAAAACAGGGCGCAGGTGGTTGTAGTAGACGGCGTTGACCTGGGCTATGAACGTAAGGGCAGGGAGGATGACCTCGTCACGACCCTCTCCCATCTCCTTGACGGCCGCCAGGGCGACAGTGTCGGCGGCGGTGCCGTTGGCGACCGCCACCACGTGACGCACCCCTAACCAGGCGGCAAGCTCGTCCTCAAACAGGTGGATCAGGAGGCCCTGACCTACCTGACCGTCCTCCAGCACGCGGGCGAGCAAATCCCGCGTCCTGTCGGTGACCAGCACAGTCCCCAGCCGAAGCGGGGGTCTCGCAACTACGACCATGACCTTGCCTCCTCACCATCGTTGCCCCGCCCGGCACCGGCGGCTACCGCCGGCGCCGCCTGCTCCAGCTCGGCGCGCTTCAGGATCTCGGTGAGGACGTGCACCAGGATGAGGTGGATATCCTCAATGGGACCCTGAGCGAGGCCGGGAACAACGACACTAAGGTCTGCCATCTCGCGCAAACGGCCGCCGGCGAAGCCGGTCAGACCCACCGACAGGGCGTCCATCTTCCGCGCCGTCTCCACCGCTCGCAGCACGTTGGGCGAGTTGCCGCTACCAGAAATGGCCACCACCAGGTCGCCGGGCCGGAGCAACGCCTCCAACTGAGCCGAGAAGATGTTCTCGAAGGAGGTGTCGTTGGCCCAGGCGGTCAGCATCGAGACGTTGTCCGGCAGGCTGACGGTGCGCAGGGCGGGGCTGTCATCGACGCTACCAGTCTTGGTCAGGTCATTGGCGGCGTGGCTGGCCGTCGAGGCGCTGCCGCCGTTGCCCAGGAGGTAAACGGTGGAGCCGCGCCGACGGGCCCGCACCAGCGCCTCGCCGATGCGCAGCACCTCCTCCTCCGAGACAGCAGCCAGGGCCTCGCGCACCCGTCCCAGGTACGCCCGCAGCACCGGGAGTGCGTTGAATGAACCGTTCTTTGCCATGTAGTGCCTCCTGTCCGCCCCCTAAACCACACGTGCCAGCACCGCTTCCGGCTCCTCCGCTGGGTAGGACACCGGCAGGCATGTCTGGCGGCACAACACCCTCTTCAGCGACGCGAAGAGGAGTCGAAAGTCGAGCCAGAGGGAGTAGTGCCGGATATAAGCCACATCCAGAAGCGCCTGCTCCTCTACAGCCGCTGTGGAGCCCGCGGTGGGACCGGTGAGCCCCGGTCGCACAAGCGAGAGGGCCAGGAGCCACGGCTGGTAGTCCGCCGCGCGCTCCTCCTCCACCACCCGCGGGCCCACCAGGCTCATGCGTCCGCCGAGGACGTTCAGGATGTTGGGAAGCTTGCCGAGGCGGCCGCTGCCGATGGCGGAGCGCAGACGCCAGGCCCTCTGTGCGAGCCCTCCTGCCGGCTCCTCGGCCGGAGGCGGCCCCGCCTCCGACGGGAAGGAGGGCACAGCCAGGGCCCACAATGGGAAGACGCTGCCCGCCCGCCCCAGCGCCTGACGGCGCGCCAGCACCGGGCCACCGCCCTCGAGCCGCGACGCCAGCCAGCAGAGCGCGAGCAGCGCGCCCAGGAAGGGCAACAGCGCCGCCGCCAGGCAGAGGTCCAGGAGCCGCTTCAGAATTGCATTGAGGCCGCGGATGCACAGGGGCTCCAGCGTGATCAGGGGCGCCACACCGTCGTTGACGGGGCGCGGGCTGTGAGCCAGCAGGTGGTCCAGCCCCGGCGCCATCTCGACCCGGAACTCGGAGCGCGCCGCCGCCATCTCCAGGAGATCGCGGAGGCTCTCCCAGCTCACGGCGTGGGGGACCAGCACCATCCGCCACACGTCGTGCTGGCGACACACCTCCGCCGCCGAGCGGGGGTCACCCAGCACGCGCAGCCCATCCAGCACCTGGGCGCCCACCGGGCGAAAGTCATCCAGGAAGCCCACCACCTGGAGGCCGTGGCCCTCAGGGGAGTTGAGCTCGCGGGCCAGGGCCAGGCCGTGCTCGTCGGCCCCGACGACAAGGAGTCGCTGAACGAGCAAGCCCCGCCGTCGCAGCCGGAAGGCGACGCGACGGAGGACGAAACGGGCCGGGCCGACCGCCAGGACCGCCAAGGACCAAGAGAGGACGAAGCCCTCTCTCTGGAGGTCGACTCCGACCAGCAGGGAGATCACCCCCAAGGCCACGAAGGCGTAGGTGGCTGCCTTCACCACACCGGCGTACTCGCGATATCCGCCCAGGAGGTGGCCCGGGTGGTACAGGTTGTTGATGGCGAAGATGCCCTGTACGTAGGCTGTCAGCACGGCTGCGACCAGCAGATGGCCGCCTCCGCGTTCTAGAATGGCCGGCGGCTCAGCCAGGAGGCGGCCGCCAGCGAGGCGCACCAACGCCTGGGTGGTCAGCAGCACCAGGGCGTCGGCCGCCAGCAACCCCAGAATCAGTGCGCGAGTACCCTTTGGCATCGCGGTACACCTCTCGATAGGGATAGCCCTCTGGCCTCAGGCATCAGCGTCGATGAGTTCACGAGCACCTTGGCGCCGCCCGTATCGAAGTGAAAATCCATCTGATAGAGGCTCAGAGCCTTCATTTCGGCGCAGAGGGCCGGCTGATTCTCAGGCTCACAGTAGAGGAGGAGAAAACCACCGCCGCCGGCGCCGGTCATCTTCCCGCCCACGGCGCCGGCCGCCCGCGCACGCTCATAGATCTCGTCGATGCGCGGGTTGCTGACGGAGCGCGAGAGGCGCTTCTTGAGCTGCCACGACTCGTGCATGATCTCCCCCACGTCCCGCAAACGGCCCGTCAGCAAGGCCTTCCGCACCTCCTCAGCGCTCGCTTTAATGCCGTGCAGAGACGACAGCACTTCCTGGTCGCTGCGGTCCGTCGAGCGCCGCTGCTGCCGCAGGATCTCATTGGCCGTCCTCGAGGACCCGGTGAAGAACAGAAGGAGACGCGGCTCCAGCCGTTCACGCAGCGAAGCGCTTAGCGCCAGTCGCTCCACGGTCACGCCGTCGGGCTCGAAGTAGATGGCGTTCAGGTCACCAAAGGCCGCGGCATACTGGTCCTGCTTGCCGCCAACGCCGCCCAGCTTCTCGATCTCCAGGTAGGCGGCCATTTCCGCCACCTGCGCCGGCGTCAGCCGGTAGCCCCGCAGGGTGCTCAGGGCCTTGACCAGGGCTACGGAGACGGCACTGGACGAACCCAGGCCCGTGGCCGGCGGAATCTCCGAGGCCAGGAAGATGGAGAACCCTTCGTTGATACCGAACTCGTGCAGGATGGCTCTCGGAAGGCGCAGGTCCCCATCCCAGATGGGCTTCTCCTCCTGCGACCAGCGATAGAAGGCCCGGTAGTCTGACGAGCTGATGTGCACGCCGTCGCCGTCGCTCGGAGTGATGAAGGCGTAGAAGTACTTGTCGATGGCGCTGCTCACCACCATCCCGCTGAAGCGGGAGTAGTAGGACTCCAGGTCGGTGCCCCCACCCGCTAGACTCACTCGTACCGGCGCCCTAGCCAGCAGCATAGACGCCTCCCACTCGGCGCTCGCAGGCCGTCGGCCCGCCGTACAGGCCTGCCTGTCCGGCAGGCAGAGCCAAGAGCCGCACCAGCCCCCGCGCCGCGTCCGCTTGTGCCTTCCGGTAACGCTCCGGAGACCCAATGTCGAGGAAGTAGCCGCGGCAGCGGTAGCCAAAGACAGGGACGCCCAGCTCCACCAGCCGCGGAAAGAGGTCGCCGCCCAGGTCCGAGAAGCCTTCCGGGATGAAGCGCAGCACCGAGGGCTCCATGACCAGGGCGCCAGCCGCAGCCCAGGGCGAGCTCAGCGCCTCTTTCGGCTTCTCGACAAAGCGGCGGACGCGGCCTCCCGGCTCCACCTCGGCGACGCCGCAGCGGGCCAGGTCCTTCTCTCGGTAGACCGCCATAGTGAGGGCGCCCCCGCGCTGGCGGTGGAACTCGGCCAGCCGGCGCAGGTCGAGACTGGAGAGCACGTCGCCGTAGAGGACGAAGAAGGTGTGGTCTAGGAAGCGCTCCAGACGCCGGAGGGCGCCGGCCGTCCCCAGGAGGGTCTCCTCCTGCGAGTAGAGCACGCGCAACCCCAGCCGAGAGCCATCGCCCAGGTAAGCCCGGACAGCCTCCGGCCGGTGGTGGAGGTTGATGGCCACCTCGCGCACGCCGGCCTCCACCAGGAGGGCCAGCACGTGCTCCAGCAGGGGCCGCCCCCCGATGGGCAGCATGGGCTTGGGGAGTCCGTCGGTCAGGGGCTGCAGGCGCTCGCCGCGACCGGCGGCCAGGATGACGCCTTTGGACGGGATGGTCTCTAGGGCCACAGCCAGCCCCTCCCCTCGTGAAGCAGCCAGTGGACGCCCTCTCGCAGGTCGGCGGCGATGTAGGTGATAGGGCAGTCGCGCAGGCGTGGGTCCACCAGCGCCTCCTGCCCGCGGCCGGTAAGCACCAGAATGGAGGGGATACCCACCTCCTGCGCTGCCAGCATGTCGGTGACGCTGTCCCCGACCAGACAGGAGCGGCCGGGATCCACGCCAAAGCGCCGCATCGCCCTCAGGAGCAGGCCCGGCGCCGGCTTGCGGCAGACACAGCCCTCCTGTGGCGCATGCGGACAGTAGTAGGTGCCGTCGATATGGCCGCCGGCAGCGGTCACCATTTCGAGCATGCGGGCGTCGATCTCCTCCAGGTCCCACGGGGACATGAGCCCCCGTCCCACGGCCGACTGGTTGCTGACCACCAGCACCGGCAGATGCTCGCGCGCCAGGTCCCGAAGGGCCTCCAGGGCGCCGGGCAGGAACTCGAACTGGTCCCAGCGGCGCACGTAGTCCGGCCGGTTGCGGTTAATGACGCCGTCCCGGTCGAGAAAGACGGCTCCACGCTCTCCATTCCCAAGGCCGCAAAACACCCTATTCCCCTTCCGGCAGGCCTGCCTGCCGGTCTGGCAGGTGGTAGCGCACCACCACCTCGTGGTCGCGTCCCAGGTCCATCGATAGGTCGATGTCGGAGGCGTGGCGCGCCTCGCCGTCTAGCTCCACCGAAAGCACCCGCGCCCCTTCGGGCGGGACGATGTCCAGGCGCCAGGGGACGGCCGCGGTGCCAGGCTGCTTCTGGAGGAAGAGCCGGTACTCGTAGGCCCCTGAATCGAACCGTACGACGGCAGGCGCCACATAAGAGAAGGCGAGGCGGCGGCTCTCGCCGCTGGGCACGGCAAAGAAGCGCCCGAAGACGCTGTGGCCCATCTCGCTGGCCACCTCGTCGACGCCGGCCGGGGCCCCGTCCTGGCGCGCCTCCAGCAGACGAGCGCCGGGCGCCGCAAAGAGACGGAGGTAGCCGCCGTACATGCCCCCCAGCATTAGGCGCTGCACCAGCACCGGGTCGCGGCCGCGCTCCCAGGCCGGCAGGTCGTTCCGATAGTCCACCTCGACCTGGACGCGGGCATTGCCCAGCTCGTCCAGCTCCGCCGTCAGGCTCACCTCCTGGTGGAGGACGATGTTCAGCTTGGTGCTGTTCACGCTGGCGTCCACCAGCATCAGGTGGTCGCCCTCTGGTTGTCGCAGGGCGCCGTCCAGACCCATGCGGCTGGTCAGCGCCTGTAGCTCTGGCTGGTCGGAGTAGAAGAGCAGGCTCTTGCTGTCCCTCAGGCGCTCCAGCGTCTCCAGGAGCGCCGACCAGCCTGACGGCGGCGTCTTCATAAGCCGGTCCAGCACTTCCTCGGCCAGGAAGGCCACGAAGGCCTTGCGGTCACTGCCCGGCTCCAGAGGGCTGCGGGTAAGGGCCTCCGTCACCTCCAGGGCGTTCGCCTGGTTGACGGTGACACCGTACTCGGGCACCTCGACGGGCCCTGTGACCCCCAGGAGCTCCTCCAGGGTGGCGACGTTAATGGCCAGCACGCCATCGACCTCCCGGGTGCCGCCGCCCAGCTCGAAGAACGTCAGCGCCTGTCGCGCCGCAGTGGGGAAGTCGGGCGACCAGTTGGCCAGGGCCAGGTTCCAGCTCCAGTCCTTGAGCAGGTAGCTCTTGAGGGGCGCCGGCGGCTCGACGTAGTAGCCGGTGCGCTCCTGCCACCTCTCGCCGAAGGCGATGGCGTCCTCGAAGGACATCTCCTCTATCCGCCCATCGCGGAGGGTCATGAGGCCGTAGACGGAGATGAGGCCGCCGGTGGGCAGCAGCTCGGCGTTGTTCTGGGCGAGGACGAAGTAGGTGCGGGGCTGCTCGAAGCCCAGGAACTGCGGCAGGAAGTCGGCGGCGTCGCCGTAGTTGCGGACCAGCTCCTCTACCTCGGCCGTGTCCTCACGCGCTTTGCGGACGGCCGAGGCCAGGGGCGGTAGAAGGTCGCCATCGGGCAGGCTCTCCTGCCGGGCCCTGATCCCCTTCACGTACTCTGCCACCGCAGTCATAGGTCCTCGCGTCCTGTCAATGATGGTGCGTGCCCTGCCGGACAGGGGCCCAGCCTCCTGGTCGCGCACCTCCCGGTACTCCTGGGCGGCATCGATGCCTAGCCTGCCCACCTCGCCGGCTTCGACGCCCATGGCGAGGAGCTCTCGAGCCGCCTCGATCTGATCACCCACCCAGGGCAGCCGCCCACCCAGGGCCGCCAGCCCGTCGCCGTCGAGGCGACGCCAGGCGGCGCGAAGCCGCTCCTGGGCTTCGGCCAGCTTCGATTCGGCCGTCGCCAGCTCACCATCGCTGACATCCAGCCCCCGTTCCCGCAGGAGGCTCTGCGCCTCCTGCAGGGCTGCTCGACCCGCCCGGGCGTCCAGGTAGAGGGCGTAGTACCGGCTCCCTACCAGTCCCAGGGCCAGGGCGACGGCCAGAACCGAGAAGGCGACCAGCGCCCAGCTACCGAACCTGGCCCGGCGTCCTGGCCTCCCATCGGGGGCTTGCGGGCCGCAGCTCTCGCTCGGTCTTTCCGCCCCCATGCGTGCGCCCGGCGCTTAGCGGCGGGCCCGCCGCGCCAGGTCCCGGGCCACCAGGAGCCCCACTCCAGCCATGCAGGCCGCAAGGAGGACCCAGAGCCCCACGAAGACTGAACTGCCTTCGCTGTCCGGGCCTTCACCCGTCGCCGGCAACTGGACGGCAGCGGCGGTTCCCGCCACCACGCTCACCTGCCCACTGAGGTCGCCGCAGTTGGCGTCCACGATGATGGGCCCGGGCGTGCCCCCCAACGACAAAGTGGTGGTCGCCACGCCCGTCAGGTCGGTGTAGACGGGCCCGGGGTACACGGAGGCGTCGAGTCCGGGCTGCGAGGCGATGTCAAAGCTGCATGCCAGCCCGCTCACCGCCGCCCCCGCTACATCACGGACGAGAGCCGTGATGGTGATGGTGTCACCCACTTGAGGCGCCGTGATGGAACTCGTGAGGGTGACGTTGCCGGTCGGAGGCGGGTACTGGGCCTTGGCAGTGTCCCAGGCCGTTGTGGCCAGCAGTAGGGCCATCGCCAGGACCACCAGCCTCCAATTCCAGAAGTGTCGCGCCATGATAAACCTCCCTTATGCAATATCCCGGCGGCCCCGCTGGACCGCCTCTTCGCCGCAGCCCCCAGGGCGACACCTAGAGCTGATCGGCGCGTACCACCAGGCGGTGACTGTAGCCCTGGGGCCGTCCCTGCCAGGTGCCCTCGCAGGTAACCAGAGTGACCATCTCCCGGCCCGTCGGGCCCACGATCTCCTGGGAGGGAGCCGAATCAGCCGGGTAGAGAACGCTGATGGTGACGACGTAGCGATGGACGGCGCCGTCTTCCAGGCGCACCTCCACCAGGTCGCCGGCTGTCATCTCCCGCAGCCGGGCGAAGACGGCCGGGCCGTAGTCGTGGTAGTCCAGGTGGCCGGAGAAGACGGCGTTGCCGCCCTGGCCCGGCCGAGCTGTGAAGTCGTACCAGGCCACGTCCTCCGGGCCGTTGGGGTTCTGCATGGCGCCGCTTGGGTCCAAGCCTTTCACCGTTACCCGCGCATCGATGCCGATCTTGGGGATCAGCAATCGCACCGGCAGCGCGGTCGGAGCCGGCGCTGTCGCCGTCGGCGTGGCCAGCTCCTCCAGTTGGGCCGGCCGCTCCGCGGCGTTCAACGAATCTGGCGGGGGGGCCTCCCGGCTCCGCCCTGGCCATGCCAGACTAAGAGCCGCCATGGCCAGGGCTGCGAGTCCCAGCAGGGCCAGCACGACCCGGAGAAGTCGCCACGCTCTGTATCGGGGACCAACGGAACTGCTCAAGAGGAGGCCCCCCCATGAGACCGCCGACGCCGCCTCGTCTTGTGGCCCTCGCCGTCGGAGTAGTAGTAGCGGTAGTAGTAATAGTCGCGACCCCGCTGGGTCAGCTTGTTGAGGACGGCCCCCAGCAGGTTCGTCTTCGCCCGGCCAAGGGTCTCTTTGGCCCGCTGGAGAGAGCCCGCCCGCGTGCGGCCAGAGTCAACCACCAGCAGAGTGCCATCGACTCGGGAGGCCAGGATGCTGGCATCAGCCACAGCCAGGGCTGGCGGGCTGTCCATGATAATGATGTCCGCCGATTGCTTTAGGGTTTGCAGGACGGACTCCAGGCGCCGCGAACCCAGCAGCTCCGACGGGTTGGGCGGCTGCGGCCCGCTGGGTAGGACCCAGAGGTTGTCGAAGGTGGTGGGCTTCAGGCAGCCATCCATCTCCGGCTCGCCGGACAGGAGAAGGGTGGTGAGCCCCGTCCCGTTCCCCACGCCGAAGAAGCGGTGCAGGGTCGGCCGCCGCAGGTCGGAGTCCACGGCTATGACGCGCTTCCCCGTCTGGGCCATCACCAGGGCCAGGTTGGCTACGGTGGTGGTCTTGCCCTCGCCGGGGTTGGCGCTGGTCACCAGCAAAGTCTGTGCCGGCTTCTCCAGGGTGCTGAACTGGACATTGGTACGCAGCATCCGGTAGGCCTCCGCCACCGGGTGGCGGTGGCGGGTGGCGACGAGACCGCTCTCTGGAGAGCGGGGTCGGTGGAAGCGGGCCACGCCACCCAGGGTGGTGAGGCCGGCCGCCGCCTCTACCTCCTCCGGCGACTTCACGGTGTCGTCCAGGTACTCGAGGAGGGCGGCCAGGCCGCAGGCCAGGATCAGCCCGGCCAGGGCTCCCATAATAGTGTTGAGCAGGACGTTGGGACGCACCGGGCTACCCGGCACGGTCGCCGCCTCCACGACGCTGACGCTGCCCGACCGGCTAAACTGGTTCTCGGCGTTCTCGACTATGAAGGCGCTGGCCGCCATGTCAGCGATTAGGCGCGCTTGGTCGGGGTCAGGGCTCTCCGCTGAGACACGCAGGAGCTGGGTGTCCCCTACCACCTCCACATCGATCATTCCGGCCAGCTCCTCCGGCCCGAACGGGAGCGCTAGTTCGTCGATAACCGTGTCCAAGACGGGCCGCGCCTTGACGAGCTCGCTGTAGGTCTTGGTGAGGCGCTCACTGGTCAGGATGTCGTTGTAAGCGATGGTGCCGGGGACCTGAGTCTGGTTTACCAGCACGGTGGCGGAGGCGCGGTAGATGGGGGTCAGGAGGTGGCTGACCACGTAGCTGCTGGCACCACCCAGCAGCAGCCCCACTGCCAGAAGCCACCACCAGCGGCGGAGGAATCGGGCATAGCGGAGAATCTCCATGAGTCCTGGCCTCCCTTACAGAGCGTGGAATACTCGCTGGCTTCTATGGTTCGCCACGAGGCGGAGGGCCATCAATCGGCGAAGACGCGCAGGGGGAGCGACCAGCGCCCCTACGGACGCCAGCCACGGCACCGAGGTCAGCCGACACGCACTGCGGGACTGTCAGAAAGGCAGTGAGCTGGAAAGGATGGGGAGAGTTAGCGACTTATGGGGCTGGACCGGCGGAGAGGGAGTCGGCGTAACGGCGGAGGGCCTCTACCTGCTCCTCGGAGATAACGGCCTCCGGCCGCTTCCGGCGCACCGCCTCGTAGGCGTGGGGCAGACTGTAGCCCATCCGCACGAGGACAGCGCAGGCGACGCAGACGCTGCGTCCGACGCCGGACTGGCAGTGGATGAAAACCTTCCGGTCGTCGGCCAGTTCCCCCATCACCCACTCGACGGCGCGCTCCAACTGCCTCTGGGTGGGCGGCGCCCTATCGGTCATCGGGACGTGGCAAGAGCGGAGGCCGTGCTGGGCCAGAAGAGACTCGTCATCGTGGGCTTCCTTCCGGACGTCGAGCACGCTGGTGACGCCGCTGCGGGCCAGGCCGCTTACCTGGGCACGGGTGAAGCGGGGGCCCTGGGCGAGGGAAGGAGTGATCCAGGAGAGGGTCGGCTGGCTGCCCGGCCACGGCAGCCGCCGCGTCGCGATGACAAGGAGGGTCCTCAGGAAGCCCACCGCCGAGCGAAACCCAGCCTTCCTGGCCGGAACCGACACGGCGGCCCTAGCCACCCAGCGCGGCCTTGTTGGGCCGCCATACAGAGATCATCATGTCGCTCAGGCCAGGCATCCGGTAGGCTACCCCGTCCAGGGTCCGCAACAAAGCCCAGGCTACCTCCTCCGGCAGGGATTCTACAAAGAGGCTCCAGCGCCGGAAGAGCCACAGCACGGACACACCGTGGCAGCGCTCCAGGCGCAACCAGGGATGGGCCATGCCGCGCAGGGCTGCGTAGTCGCCCTTGAAGGTGTGGTTGGGCGGGATCTGCCAGTAGGCCCGGCCTCCCATGACGGGGATACCGAGGAGCTTCTTGGCGCGACAGAGGCTGCGCCCCAGCCGGCAGGAAAGACTCTCGAAGTTGGCGAGGGCGATGATGGCCTGACCATCCGGCTTGAGGATGCGAGCCACCTCACCCATGAAGACGCGGGGCCGGGCGAAGTGGTCCAGGGAACCCTGGCAGACCACACAGTCGAAGGAGTCATCGGAGAAGGGGAGCTGCTCAGCGATGCCCCGCACCAGGACCACCGACTGCCCGCGCTGCTCGCGGCGCAGCCGCGCCAGGCGCAGCATCCCTGGGGACGGCTCCAGGCCCCAGGCCTGCCAGCCCTGCGCCTGGAAGCGCCCGGCCTGGTCAGCGGTGCCACAGGCCACGTCGAGCAAGCGGCCAGGACGGACGCCGTCCGCCGCCCGCTGCACCGCCTGCTCGCTGCGCCAGAAGAGGAAGACGCTGTCCCGCCGCCAGGGGCCAGGCACCAGGTCGTCGTCCAGGTCGTAGTCCAGGTCGACTGACGCGCTGCTCACGGCCTCTCCTGCCCCGCCTGCCGTCGCGTGCGGCGCCGGCGGGCTGGCCCCTCCGCCTTCGCCTGAGGCGAATCCGCCTCTGGCGGAAGAGGCGGACCCGCCCGGACGGGCGGGGGTGCCGAGGGCTCGGGACGGCGCTCCTTCACCACGCTCAGCAGCACGTACATCTCCTCAAAGCCCACCAGATGGCCCAGCCACCGCTCCCATCGGTACTGCATGCCCCGGCTGCGGTTGGCGGTTGCCTCGAAAAGCCGGGAGACGGTGCCTCGGGCCAGGCCACGGCCTCGCTCCGGAGCCCCCCTGGCCGTCAGGTAAAGCCGGCTCTCCTCGATGATGTAGGAGCCCTGGGTCGGGCAGCGCTCGTCGCGGCGCCGGGGATCGAAGTACTCGAAGGTCTCGATAGTATACAGCCGCTGGTAGCGGGGGTCACGCGAGGCAGCCCAGACGGAGGTCGCATGGGGCAGGCGGACGTGGACCAGAGCCCCCGGCTTGCACACGCGCCAGACCTCCTCCATCGCCCCGACGAAGTCCGCCGTGTGAGCTAGGGCGTAGTCAGTATCCACCTCGTCGACCACGCTGTCGCCCAGAGGCAGGCCGGCCTCCAGGTCAGCCAGCACGTCCGTCTCCGGGGCGGGGCAGCGCCCAAAGCGAAGGCTCTCTGGACGTTTGCGTCCCTCACCCAGGTCCAGCTTGACGATAGCCAAAGGCTTCCTCCGTCAGATCTCAGCAGCGCCCGACGGAACCGGCGTCGGCAGGCTGGTCAGTAGGGCAATGCGCGACAGGTACTCGTGGATAACCGCCTGCGGCGCTCCGTCCATGACAACCTGCCCCTGCGTCAGGAGCACCACCCGGTCGCAGAAGCGGGCCACGCTCCACAGGTCGTGCGATACGAGGACGATGGTGACATTCTCCGCGCGCAGCTTTTCGATGTGGGCAAAGCACTTGCTCTGGAACTCGGCGTCGCCCACCGCCAGCACCTCATCCACCAGCAGGATCTCCGGGCGAACGTGGACGGCCACGGAGAAGCCCAGGCGCACGTACATGCCGGAAGAGTAGGTGCGCATGGGCTGATCGATGAAGTCCCCCAGCTCCGAGAACTCGACGATCTCCGGCATGCGCTCCCGGGCCTCTCCCAGGTTGAGCCCCAGGAGCACGGCGTTGAGGATGGCATTTTCCCGGCCGCTTATCTGGGGGTGAAAGCCGGACCCTAGCTCCAGAAGGGCAGAGACACGGCCCCGTACGGTCACCTTCCCCCGCGTAGGAGGGGCGATGCGCGACATGATGCGCAGGAGCGTGCTCTTCCCCGAGCCGTTAGGCCCGATGATCCCGACGCTCTCCCCCTTGCGAATGGTCAAGGAGATGTCATCCAGGGCCCAGAAGGGCCAGCGTTGACGGCCCCTTAGGACGGTCGGTAGGTGAAGCAGCGCCGTCTTCACGGAATCCGGCCGGTAGAGGTTCAGCAGATAGCGCTTCCCCACCTGCTGTAGGACGATGGCTTCGGACGTCTCAGAGAGCATCGGCGAAGCTCCCTTCGAGACGCCGGAACGCGCCAACGCCGACGACGGCAGCGGCAGCGACGAAGGCCACCGAGATCCACAGCTCCGGGCCGGGCAAGGTGTTCTCAGTGAAGAGCTTCCGCCAGGCCTCGATGAGCGGCGACATCGGGTTCATAAAGTAGAGGGGTTTCAGGCGGGTTGGCACCATGCTTAGAGGGTAGAGGATGGGCGTCGCGTAAAACCAGAGGTTCAGGAAGACTTCCGTCAGGTGCTCCAGGTCGCGGAAGAACACGTCGAAGGAGGCCAGCAGCAGCACGATCCCCATGAGCAGGCCCAGTTGGACGAGGGTGAGCAGGGGTATCCCCACCAGCCACAGCGGCGACGGCCGGTCGCCGGCGGCCAGGATGAACACGAGAAGGATGGGGATCGAGAGAAGGAAGTGGACCATGTTGTTGGCCACGACGGAGAAAGGCAGGACGAAGCGGGGGAAGCGGACTTTCTTGATAAGGTTGCCGTTATGGGCGAAGGACGGCGTCGACAGCATAACGGACGTCTGGAACCAGGTCCAGGGAAAGAGAGCTGAAAGCAGAAAGAGCTGGTAGTCGGGGATATTGATGCGCACGATGCGCCCAAGGGCCACGTAGAGGACGCCGCCAAGAAGCAGCGGCTTGATCACGGACCAAACGAAGCCCAGGACAGTGTCCTGATACCGGAGCTTGAGCTCCCTGAACGTAAGCAGAAGGAGGAGTTCCCAGGTCCTGCGCAGCTCTCGGAGAGCGATGACCCTCACCTCCTCCCACAGAGCCTCCGATTCCCTAGACTAGCAGGCCATCCATGCAAGATCAACGACTTCAGGCCGAAAGAGGCAAAAGCAAATGCGGGTTCACAATTCCTCGCTTGCCGGCGCCTTCGCGCTTGGTAGGGAGCCCCCGTCCCTCACGATGCCACAAACGGCACCTCCAGGCGCGTCGGCCGCTCCAGTCGTAGCGCCAGGGCCCAAAGACCGTCCGCCCGGGCAGCCACCCGCACTCCCTCTCCGACGGGCCCCGGCCGGAGGTTCGGCGGCGCATACAGCACCAGCTCGCCCTCCTTCTTCGCCACCGGCCGCAG
>CAZSSQ010000017.1:14221-22344 GCA_964609465.1 uncultured Dehalococcoidia bacterium | reverse complement strand
CACCACCGGCGGCCTGGCCACCGCCTTGCTCATCGACCGGCCGCCCTTCCAGGACGTTCGCGTGCGCCAGGCCATCAATCAGGCCCAGGACCGCAAGGCGCTGGGTGAGCAGATGTATCCGGCGGCGCCCGGCCACCCTCGCTTCCTCCTCAGCGGCCTCGTCTGCTGGCCCATCGTGCGCTGGACCGTCCCCCAGGATAAGCTGGCCACCTACCCCGGCTACCGCTACGGCCCCGGCGAGCGCGAGGCAGACATCGCCGACGCCCGCAAGCTCTTCGAGGCCGCCGGCGGCCGCGAGGGCCTAGGCCCCATCCGCATCCTCTTCTCCTCCATCCCGCCCACCATCCCGCAGAAGGTCCTTCCCCAGGTGGTGCGCCAGTTGGAGCAGCACCTGGGCGCCGAGGTCCAGGCCAGCGTCGACCGCACCGGCTACACCGAGATCATCTCCTGCCTCTCCCGCGCCATGGCCGGCGCCCCTGCAGAGGGCTGCGTCTTCACCTGGAGCTTCGACAACGGCTTCACGGACCTGGACGACTGGCTCTACCAGTACTTCCACACCAAGGGCGGCCTCAACTCCTACCCCCTGTCCGATCCTCAGCTCGACCAGTGGCTGGAGGAGCAGCGGGAGGAGTTCGACTACGAGAAGCGGCGGGAGATCGGCTTCAGGATCCAGGACCGCCTGCACCTAGACGTCCTGCCCGGCTACCGCTACTTCAACGAGATCGGGCGCACCCTGCGTCGCCCCTACGTGACAAATGCACGCTCCTGGCCCTGGTTCGGTGGCGCTTACTGGCTCGCCAACGTCTGGCTGGACACCACCCACTCCGACTTCCAGGGCCGGCCGTCCTAGGCGCAGGACGGCCAGCGCGACAGCCTGCCAGCTCAGAACTAGGCCACCTAGAAGACCGTCCGGCTCTCCTCCGTGAGGTTGGCGAACAGGCAGCCGGAGGTGAACGCCTTGAGGCGCCCGGCCACCTCCAGTCGCTGCGGGCGCGCGGCCGGCGCGTCGTCCGTGTTACCCTGGATGAGCTGAGGAGGGTGTAACCATGAAGATCGGCATGGTAGGACTCGGCCGCATGGGCGTCGGCATAGCTGAGCGGCTGCGTCGCACGGGCCACGAGGTCGTGGGCTACGACCGCAACCCGGAGGTGAGCGAGGTGCGCTCCCTAGAGGAGCTCGTCGGCGCTCTCTCGCCACCGCGAGTTGTCTGGGTGATGGTGCCCGCAGGCGGGCCAACGGAGTCGACGCTGAAGCAGCTCGCTGACCTGGTTTCCTCCGGCGACATTCTCGTCGATGGGGGCAACAGCTACTACAAGGACTCGATGCGTCGGGCGAAGGAGCTGGGCGCGCGCGGTATCAGGTTCCTGGACATCGGGACCTCGGGCGGCATCTGGGGCCTGGAGGTCGGCTTCTGCTTGATGGTCGGGGGCCCGCGCGATGCCTTCGAGGCGGTGGAGCCGATCCTGAGGGGGCTGGCACCTGACAACGGCTACGCCCACATCGGCCCATCCGGTGCTGGCCACTTCACGAAGATGGTGCACAACGGCATCGAGTACGGGATGCTGCAGGCCTACGCCGAGGGGTTCGATCTGCTTCACGCGTCGGAGTTCGACGTCGACCTGCGGCAGATAGCGGCCCTGTGGAACCAGGGGAGCGTGGTGCGGTCCTGGCTGCTGGAGTTGGCCGAGCGCGCCTTCGCCAAGAGCCCCAAGCTGGAGTCGCTCCGGGGCTACGTCGACGACTCGGGGGAGGGCCGCTGGACGGTATTGGAGGCGGTCGAGCGAGGCATTCCAGCCGGCGTTATCGCCCAGTCGCTGTTTAACCGCTTCGCCTCCCGTGAGGAGAATTCCTTCGCTATGCGCGTCATAGCCGCTCTGCGCAACGAGTTCGGCGGCCACCCGGTGAAGCAGTCATGAGCCTGCAGCGACCCGAAGATCAGGACATCATCATCGTGGGTACAACGGGCGACCTGGCGCGGCGAAAGCTGTTGCTGGCGCTCTACGACCTGTTCGTCGGCGGCCTGCTTCCGAGCCAGGGCCGCATCATCGGATACGCACGGACCGAGTGGACCGACGAGCAGTTCCGGGAGGCGGCCGCCGCCGCCGTGCAGGAGTTCTCCCGCACCGGCTTGGACGCGAAGGCCTGGTCGGCCTTCGCCCAGCGCCTCACATATGTCTCTGCCGGTTCAGGAGGCCTGACCGAAGTGAAACGCCGCTGCACCCAGCCGGCGAGGCTGGTGTACCTGGCGGTAGCGCCATCGCTTTTTGCCCCGACCGCGCGCGCTCTGGGCGAAGAGGAGATGGGCCAGGGTACGCGACTCGTAGTGGAGAAGCCTTTCGGCCGTGACCTGGAGTCGTCCCGGGAGCTTGAGCGCGCCCTGCATGAGGTCTTCGACGAATCGCAGATCTTCCGGATCGACCACTACCTGGGCAAGGAGACGGTGCAGAACGTCCTTGTCTTCCGCTTCGGCAACTCTGCCTTCGAACGGCTGTGGAACCGCGACGCCATCGAACACGTCCAGGTCACCGTTGCCGAGTCCATCGGCATCGAGAGGCGCGGCGCCTTCTATGAAGAGACGGGGGCCCTGCGGGACATGATCCAGAACCACGTCTTCCAGGTCCTCGCGCTGCTCACAATGGAGCCGCCGGCTTCCTTCAAGCCGGAGGCGATCCGGGACGAGAAAGCGAAGCTGTTCTATGCCATGCAGCCGCTTCAACCGGCGAAGGTGGTCCGCGGCCAGTACACGCGGGGCCGCATCGATAGCGAGGAGGTGCCGGGCTATCGGGAGGAGGAAGGGGTCAGCCCTGACTCATCGACCGAGACCTTCGTGGCGCTCCAGGTTCACATAGACAACTGGCGCTGGGCGGGCGTGCCCTTCTTCCTGCGCACGGGAAAGCGCTTGCCCCGTCGCGCGACGGAGATCGAGATTGCTTTCCGCGATGTCCCCGTCCACTTCTTCCATGGCACCGGAGTCGCGGGGCTGCCTCCGAACCACGTCACCCTGTGCATCCAACCTGATGAGTCGATCACGTTTGCCTTCCTCGCCAAGGTCCCGGGGCCGGAGATCAGCGTGCAGCCCGTGCATATGCAGTTCTCCTACGGCGAATCGTTCATGGTCAAGCCGGCCGAGGCCTACGAGCGGCTCCTCCACGACGCGCTGGGCGGCGACCACACCCTCTTCGCCCGGGCGGATGGCGTGGACCGCTGTTGGGCTGTCGTCCAGCCAGTGCTCGACGCGACGGTTCCCGTACATCCCTACCCCGCGGGCACATGGGGGCCGCGGGAGGCTGACAAGCTCATTGCGCCCCGTAGATGGCATGTCAGGTGAAGCCCGAGCTCGTAGTAGCGCGCGACATCGCCGGCGCCGCAGCCGAGCGCTTTCTTGCGCTGGGGCCGCGCATCGTGGCTCTGGCCGGCGGCTCAACGCCACGACGCCTCTACGAGCGCCTGGCGGTCTGTGATTTCCCTTGGTCGGAGACCGAGGTGTTCTTCGGTGACGAGCGCTGCGTCCCGCCTGACCACCCGGACTCCAACTACCGGATGGCCCACGAGGCGCTCCTCTCGCGGGTGCCGGCCAGAGTGCACCGGATGCTCGGGGAGACCTGTGACGCCGGGGCGTACGAAGAGGAGCTCACCAGGGTGTTCGGGCCGGGGCTGCCGGAGTTCGACCTGGTGCTGCTGGGGCTGGGCGTGGACGGCCACACGGCCTCCCTCTTCCCGGGTGACCCCGCGCTGGACGTGACGGATCGCCGTGTCGTGCGCGTGCAGCGGCCGGACCACCCGCGCCTCACTCTGACGCAGCCCGTGCTGTCAGCGGCCAAGACCGCCATGTTCTTGGTCTCGGGGCGGTTCAAGCGCGAGCCGCTGCGCCAGTTGCTAGCAGGCGTGGACATCCCTGCGGCGCGGGTAAGAGCACGCCACGTCATCATCATCGCCGACGAGGCGTCAGCGGGAAGGTCTGCATAGCCGGGGAACTGATGTGGTTCTCCGACTGCCGCAAGAGAGGCGGCCATTCGTTGATGCTAGATTGACTTCATAGTAGATTACGACGCGGCAGGAGGCACAACCCACAGCGCAAGAAGGGGACAGATGAGACCTCATCACGAGAGGACTATCCGGAGACTGGCAGAGCATTTCACGAAACAGGAAGAATGCTTGGCCGTGATTGTCGGAGGGTCGATCGCAAAGGGCCTCGAGAGAGAGGACTCTGACGTTGATGTAATGCTCGTTGTAACAGACGAGCTGTATGAGGAAAAATGGGCGCGGAACGAGCTGTTCTACATCACGGCAGAGTTCTGCGATTATCCTGGCGGATATGTTGATGGCAAGATCGTTAATCTTGGGTACATAACGGCGGCGGCTGAACGAGGAAACGAGATAACGAGGGCTGCATTCAAAGGGGCACTCGTTGTTCATTCGAAGATCGAGGGCCTTGAGGAGATCGTAAGGAAGATCCCGGAGTACCAGGCACAGGAGAAGAGGGGGAAGATTCAGAGTTTCTATGCTCAGTTTGAATGCGCATACTGGTACTTGGGAGAGGCCATAAGATGGAATGACAGGTACTTGCTCGGCCACGCCGTTTCGCAGCTAATCCTGTATGGCGGAAGACTGATCCTCGCACACAATGAGATGCTCTACCCGTATCACAAGTTCTTGATGACTGAACTAAGAAGGGCCCCGGAGAAGCCGGAGAACTTGATGCAGTTGATCGAGGCACTTCTCGAGGAACCTAACGCCGAGAATGCCAAGGCATTCTACGACGCAATCAAGGGCTTTCGGTTCTGGAATGAAGCCTGGGAGGCGTGGCAGACTAGATACCTGAAGGATACGGAACTGGCATGGTTGGACAACAGAGCCTTCATCGGAGACATCTGAGTCCCCACGCCGGTCATCACCAGCGGCACAGGTCGCGTGTCTCACAGTAGTCGCAGGACGAACCCTCCGCCGGCGTGAGAACGTTGCTCCCCAATGCCACCGCGAAGGCGATTGTCTTGAAGGGTCGCAGCAGCCCTGAATCCAGCACTTCGACGCCGATCTCCTGGGCCGGCACAAGCCCGGCGATCACTCGCTGGCCGGACATCGGCCAGTGGGTGGTGCCCGGGTTGAGCGGGATGCTGGCCTTCACGCCGCGCTCCCTGGCCATCCCCTCGATCAGGCCGTAGCCCACCACTCCCACCTGGTCTACGGCTATCGAGCCCATCAGGTCTAAGGCAAAGCCGGCGACCGGCTCGTTCGCTTTCCCGTATTCAGCCACCCGCTCCTCCAGCTCCGGACCGATGGTGAAGACCATCAGCACCACCTCGGGCGCCTCGGCGAAAAGAGACGCCAGAACCGGGCTCTCAAGAGCGCTGCCGTCGGCGACTACCAGACGGTCGGCCTCTGCGCGGACCACAGGGTGAGCGGCATAGGCGATGGCGGGATGGATGAGCCCTCGGGCCTCGGCGACGGCCGCCTCGAACATCCGCAGCAGTGCCTGTTGCCGTTCGGGGCCCTCAACCTGAGCCCTGCCAAGGCGCTCAAGTACCGCCGTTGGGTCGAGCGCAAAGTCGAAGTCTCGGAGAACCGGCAAGACGCTCTCCTTCAAGAGTTCGCCAGGTCTGAGGCCTACCTCTTCAGCGTGCGACCGTGCCCTGCGAAGCGGCGGCTACGGGATGAGCAGCACCCGTCCAAAGGCCTGCCGGCTCTCGATGTAGGCGTGGGCCGCCGCCGCCTCAGACAGGGGGTACGTGCGGTCGATCACTACCCTCAGCGAGCCACGGGCGACATCCTGGAGGTGGCCTTCGACCATGGCGCGCACGCGTTCAGGCTGGAGCAGCGCCTCCACCGCGAGATAGACGCCGGTCAAAGTCCGGTTGCCCGCGGACAGCGGGTCGATGTCCAGCGGCGTTTGGTCACGGCCTGCGCTTCCCACGCTGATCGCCCGGCCCCTGTAAGCCAGGCACTCAAGGCTCCCTTGCAGCGTCCTGCCGCCCACCGTATCGACGACGAGGTCCACGCCCCGGCCGCCGGTGATCTCTCGAACAGCGGCCACGAAGTCCGTTGCCCTGTAGTTGACGCCATGGTCCAGCCCGAACTCTCTGAGCCGCTCCAGCTTCTCGTCGCTCGACGCCGTGGCCAGCACCGTCGCTCCCGCGCGCTTCGCAAGCTGGATCGCCGCCAGCCCGACGCCGCCTGCGCCCGCCTGGACCAGCACAGTCTCGCCCGCTTCCAGGTGGCCGAACTCGAACAAACAGTCATCGGCCGTAGCGAACGGGACCGGGACGCAGGCAGCCGAGTCCAAGTCCAGGCCTTCGGGGACGGGCCACGTTGCGCTCGCCGGTACGGATACCATCGAGGCGTGGGAGCCGTATCCCATGATAGCGACCACGCGTTGACCCACCGCGCGGTCCGTCACATTCGCGCCAACCTCTCGGATGGTGCCCGCACACTGGTAACCCACGATGTGCGGCCTGCTCGCGAGCTCTCCCCCGGCGCGATTGAGGACGTCGCCGCCCTCGATGCTGACGGCTTTGACATCGACCAGGACGCCGCCTGGATGGCACGCTGGGTCCGGCACATCCTCGTACCGGAACACGCTGGGCGGGCCTGCTTCGTAGTAGACTGCTGCCTTCATGCTCCCTCCCTAACGGCGGGGCCGGGTCTTCGCTCGCGCCGGCGCGCTTTGACGGTGCCGGCACCTGAGGCCCTGCCTTACTCTAGTCTCCCAGCCCCGCTAAAGTCTAGCTGGCCAGAGGCAGGAGGTTGTGGGGTGACCGAGTCCACGGGGCCGTCTATGCAGGGTACCGCATCCGGGCGGCAAGCGACGCCTTGTGCTCGCCGCTTGCAGGCAGCATCATGCGTACGGCGGCGCGGTCACCCGTCGAATGGCGCGTCGCCTTCTCAGAGTGGGCGGGTGCCCTCCTTGACCTGCAGAGAGGTGGGCCGTACATTGGGCACCCCAAGGCAACCGTTGCCCTCCGCAGGTAGAACAGCCGGCTGGGCCGATGTATAGGATCACACGACGCGAGCTTTTGAGACTGGGCGCGGGTGCGGCGATCGTTCTTGGCGCACCGCAGATGCTGACGGGCTGCCGCGGTGAGGAAGCGGCGCCGAAGCCGGCCGCCCGCGTGGCCGCGATCCGGGGCGAGGACCTGTACGCCATGACGCGTGAGGCTCTGGAGGCGGTGGGTGGAGCGCAGAAGATCGTTAGCGAAGGGGAGACTGTCTTCATCAAGCCGAACATGGTCACTCTCCCCTTTGTGCCCTCCATAGGCAACCGATTCGTTGCCGGTGAGTGCACCAAACCCGAGATCGTCATTGCTGTCGCCGAAGAGTGCCTGAGGGCCGGTGCCGCCGAAGTCATCGTTGGCGATGGCTCCCAGATGCCGACCTTCGACTGGAAGCTCGCAACCACCCTGGACGGCTCGACGAATCTTGCCGCAGAGGCGGAGCGCCTTGGCCTCAAGTACGGGGGGAAGGTAACGCTGGCCTGCCTCGATACTGACTCCCCGGAGTGGGTCGAGGTCCCCACGAGCACCTACATCGAGAAGGTCGCTATCTCCAGCCTAGTCGCTCGGGCCGACCGCATCATTTCCATCCCTGTCATGAAGACGCACGAATGGGCCCAGCTCAGCCTCTCGCTGAAGAACTTCGTCGGTGTCACGCCGCTGGAGCGCTACGGCTGGAAGGGTGCCGAGAGCATGTGGTCGCGCGCGCTCCTCGACCACCGGAGTCCGGAGGCGATTGCCCAGCTCTACCTGGATATCGTCGACGCCGTGAAGCCGGACCTCGCCATCATCGACGCCTCGATCGGCGTCGAGGGCAACGGCCCATCGGCTACGGAAGGGAAAGGCCTTACCGTGGACATGAAGGAGCGTCTCGGCTCCTGGCTCCTCCTCGCCAGCACCGACCTCGTGGCGGCCGACGCGACGGCAGCACGCATCATGAGCCACGACGTTGCCGAGGTGAAGCAGTTCGGCATGGCCTACGAAATGGGGCTGGGTGAGATGCGCGAGGAGTCGATTGAGATCGTGGGTGAAAGGCTCGACGACCTGCGCGTTGGGTGGTTGCCAGCCGAGCTTGCCAACTTCGGCCCCCAGGAAGGGCGGGGGTACTTGCCAGCGAGAGCTTCGGCCTACGTAGCC
>CAZSSQ010000017.1:12223-14121 GCA_964609465.1 uncultured Dehalococcoidia bacterium | reverse complement strand
GCATGCTCCTGGCCGAGCAGGGCGCCGACGTCCTGAAGGTGGAGCCCCCCGCTGGCGACCGTGCCCGCGGCACCCCCGCGTTCCACGTCCTGAACCGCAGCAAGCGGGGCATCGTCCTCGACCTCACACGCCGGGAGGGCCGCGCGACGGCGCAGGAGCTGGCTTCCGCCGCCGACGTGGTGCTGGTGGATCACCTTCAGGGCAAAGCCGGGGAGCTGGGCATCGACTACCCGCGCCTCTCACGACGCAACCGCCGGATAGTGTACTGTTCCATGCCTCTCTACGGCTCGAAAGGCCCCTGGACAGCCCTGGAGCCTGATGACACCCTGGTCGCCGCTGTCACCGGCGTCCTTGGCGTGCAATGGTCCTACAGCGAATCGCCCGTCTTCTTGGTTGTTCCCCTCGTCGCCTATGCCGCCGGCGCCCTGGCGGCCGGCTCTATTGCCGCCACCCTCTTCGATCGCGTGCGCAGCGGCCGCGGAGACTACATCGAGGTCTCGGGCCTGGGTGGAGCCTTTGCCCTTGAAACCAGCACCTACCTCGTCCCCCTCGGTCTCCTGGAAGTGATCCGTTTGGCCGGTGGCCACGGCGACCCCAAGGGCCCCTTCCCCACCTATCGAGTGTACCGGGCGTCTGACGGTGAATGGCTGATGCTGGCCTGCCTTACGCCCGTCTTCTGGACAAAGCTGGCCCTCGTCATGGGCCTGGAGGAATATCTGGCTGACCCCCGGTACGAGGGGGCCCCCATCGCCATTCCCGAGGCCCAGGACAGGCAAGAGCTGTCAGATCGCCTGGCCGAGATGTTTGCCACGAGGCCTCGCCAGTACTGGCTGGACTTCCTGCGGGAGGCCGACGTCCCCGTCGGCCCGGTCCTTACCCGCGACGAGTACTTCCAGGATCCGCAGGTTCTTCAGAACGGCATGCGAGTCGAGATCGACGACCCCGAGGTTGGCGCTACAGTGCAGATGGGAGTCCCCCTATCCCTTCGAGGCACGCCCGGCGGCATCCGCGGCCCCGCCCCTGTGCTCGGTCAGCACAACCAGGAGGTCCTCTCCCGCCCCTGGCAGCCTGCAGCCGCCTCGCCTCCCTCCGCTGCAGGCAGGCCCTCCGGCGGCGCTCCCCTGGACGGAATCACGGTCCTCGACCTGGGCACGATCTATGCCGGGCCCTACGGCGGCATGCTCCTGTCGGACCTGGGAGCCAATGTCATAAAGGTCGAGCCTCTGGACGGTGACCCCTGGCGGGGGTTTGCCTTTGGCTTCCTGGGCGTCAACCGGGGCAAGCGCAGCCTGGCCGTCGACCTGAAGCGAAGCAAAGGGCGGGAGGTGTTCTACGATCTGGTGCGCAAGGCCGACGTGGTCACCGACAACTTTCGCGCCGGCGTCCTCAAGCGCCTGGAGATAGACTACGATAGCCTGAGCGCCATGAACCCCCGCATCGTCTGCTGTTCCCTGACTCCCTTCGGCACTTCAGGCCCCATGGCGGGATGGCCGGGCTTCGATCCCCTTCTCCAGGCACGCTCCGGTCTCATGAGAGCACAGGGGGGCGAGGGCGAGGAGCCTGTCTACTACCAGATCGCCATCTGCGACTTCATCACGGCTCTCATGGCGGCCTACGGCGTCATCGGCGCCCTCCACGTCCGCGAGCACACTGGCCGCGGGCAGCTTGTCGAGTCCTGTCTCGCCAACAACGCCATGGCGGCTCAGGCAGGAGAGTTCATCCGCTACCAGGGGCGACCTCGTGACCTCGCTGGAGGCCCCAATCTCCTCGGCCTCTCCGCTCTGTACCGCAGCTATAGGTGCTCTGATGGCTGGCTCTTCCTGGCTGTCCGCACCGCCGACCAGGCGACGGCTCTGGTGCAGGCGACCGGGGGAGCGCTCGTGCCCGGTGCTCAGCAT
>CAZSSQ010000017.1:0-12123 GCA_964609465.1 uncultured Dehalococcoidia bacterium | reverse complement strand
AAGTGGCGGCGTCACAGCATGCGCCTGGAGAGGCCGGCCCCTGTTCTTGGCCAGCACAGCCGCCAGGTCCTGCTCGAGTTCGGCATGGAGCCTTCGCGCGTCGAGGACCTGATCAAGGAGGGCGTCGTCCTGGCCTCGTGAGACGCTCCGTTGCCTCATCGGGGCGGTCTTCCTCCATGCCAGCGTCTCCTTCTTCCCCTGTCTTGCCAAGGTGGCCGGACGCGGCTTGCTTCTGATCATGGGCGGCATGGGGCTGGTGGTATTCTCCACCTTCAACCAGACGCTTCTTCAGTTGCACGTGGAGGACGACTACCGCGGCCGGGTGCTGTCGCTGTATGCGATGGCGCAGGGGCTGAACGCGCTCGGAGCCCTCATGATGGGGTTCGTGGCCAGCCAGTTCCTGGGGACGGCCCACGCCATCGCGGCGTTCTGCGTCGTGGCGCTGGTTCTGGCGGCGGCCAGCGGCGTGGCGTCGAAGGAAATACGAAGCGTGTAGGGAAAAAGAAACGGGCTGGCGGCTGCGGATTACCGTTGGAGAGCGCCTACTACGAATGCCGTGTCAAGGGCGACGGCACGCCGCACAGGAAGACTTGTCTTCGTATGCGCTGGACAAGTGACTTGTTCTCTTGACTCTTGCTCTTCGGAATGCCACTCTAGCCGTCTGGGAGGCGTCAATGCCGCCAGGGATGGGAGGTGTCCGATGCCACTGAAGATCACCCATCGCAAGGAGGAAGAGGTTCCGCGGCCAACGGCAGCCGGCAGGATCAACGAAAACCTTGAGGCTATCAAGGCCGAGATGCTGAAGCTCGGGCAGGGGATGGTGCTGGAGATCGAGACAGGAAGCGAAAGGGCCATCCGCGGGACAAAGGCGCTTATCACCCGAGCAAGCAAAGAGATTGGAGCAAAGTGGCGCCACTGGTCCCAGGGAACCAAAGTCTTCGCCAGGCCTGCAGAGAGAGCACCTCGCCGGCGCCGCCGCCGGAGCAAGCCCGTTCCCTAGCGCAGGATCTCGTCGTCGTCCGTGGTGCCGCCGGGGCCTCCGCCGACCGCCGCGCTCAGGTTCGTCCCCGGAACACAAACTCACAGGCATCGTCGCCCTTGCAGCGCCCCTCCGGCGCCTCATACTCAATGCCTGGAACAGCCCCTTCAACGACACCGCCGTGGCTGGCCGCGCAGATGCCCTGGCAGTCGACGTTGGCCTCCTGGCCCAGCGCTCGCGCAGCGTCCAGTAGCATGCAGGTGCCGCTGCAGCGGAGCCGAACGAGACGGGGGGTCCAGTCCAGGATGCGGGGGACCCAGTCGGGGCTGTTGTTGGCGGCGGCGTACAAGTAGGCCAGGGCGGCGTCGCGAGCATCCCGCTGCCCAGGAAGGCGGATGCGGCCTTGCTCCGTCAGCCACTTCGCCGCCTCCTGTCCGGTGGCGTAGCCGCCGAAGCGACTGAGCAGCCGCGCCTTCTCATTGACTGCCTCCCATCCCACCTCCGGGGCGAAGCCCGCCATGAAACCGATCACCGAGAGGGTGATGGCCTGCGACTGACGGACCCAGCGCTCGGTCGGCGGGAGGCGTAGGGTCTCCAGCAGTGCCTTTCCATCCTGTGGCTCTGCTTTCAAGGCGCTCACCTCCCCATTGCCCTCCGATCCCTAGATCGGCCCCACCTGGGGCCGAGCGACGATGACCCGTCCTTCGCCCCTGACCTGGAAGGGGCTTGCTGACCAGGGGATCAGCAGCCGGTCGCCGCGACGGCAGGCGGTGGTCTCGAACTGCTCCCCCTCAAGCCTCAGCTCTCCCCTCTCGCCGATCGCGATAGCGAACGAGCGCTCCTCGACCGTGAGCGGTTCCGCGCCCTTCCCGACGACCTCGTCGATGCGGAACTCTGGCGTGGACAGCAGCGTGCGCACGCCGGGGGCGGGGTTGAACGCCTCGCTCACGCGGAAGCCGGCGATGACGTCCTCGCGGGGGATTCCGTCCAGTCGCATGGACTGGATGGCTGTCTCCAGAGGGAGCCCCTGCAGGCAACAGAACTCCAGCGGGAGCGCAACCCTATCGCCGGTCTGGGTCGTAATCTGGGGAAACTCCGGGAGGAACACCCAGTCGGAAGGCTCCTGCACTTCCACAAGGAAGCAGCCCGGCCCGATAGCGTGGGGCATGGCTGGTGGCACGTGGAAGAGATGTCCGGGCTCCACCTCGAAGCGGTGCAGCCGCGACTCCATGAAATCGATGTCCTGGGAACGAACCGCCTGTGCCAGCTCCGCCGGGTCTATGCTCTCCTTCCAGCCGAAGAGGACATAGGGCTTCTGACCGGCAATCTCCCGAGTGCCTATGATAAGCCATGACTCGGCCTTGCCGAACTGGCCGCCAAGGTGGCGTCTCACGAACTCGGCGCTGGGATGGGACTGGATCTGGAGCCGTTCGGCCGAGTCCAGCAGCTTGACCAGCAGGGCAGTACGGCAGCCGAAATGGGCGACATGCTCGGGGCCGAGGACGGCCTCGCCGTATGCCTGGAGCAGATCGGTGAAGGCCACCTCTTGACCGCCGACGGTCAGGCGCGAGATGCCCGGGGCGCCTGCCTCGGCCGAGCCGCCCGCTGGCGTGTCGGAGGCCACCCAGTCTTCCGGGTAGAACTCGTCCGCTTCCGGGCCGCCGCCCATGAACTGGGCAAGCAGCCTTCCGCCTCGATACGGTCGGAACACGCGATTGTCGCCCAGGCGGATGGGGCCGCGCAGCGGCAGGTCAGCGGAGCGCTCGGAGCGGGTCGATGTCATGGGCGGGCCGCCTTTCCTTCTGACCCAAGGAGCTCTATCCAGCGAGTAACAACCTCGGCGAGGCCTGCCTTGACGCCTCTCAGCACGATAGAAGGCATGAACCTATCATCGTCGGGTCCTAGCGCCTGCCGCATGGTCTTCGCATAGCTCACCCAGAGCTCGCTGGCCACGTTCACCTTGGCGATTCCCGCCTTGACGGCGGCTCGGACCTGGTCGGGCGGCGTCGTCGAGCCGCCATGCAGGACGAGGGGGGTGCTGTCGGTGACCGAGCGGATCTGACGCAACAAGTCTATGTCCAGGCGCGGGGCCACCTTGTAGATGCCATGGGCGTTGCCGATGCTGACCGCCAGCATGTCGACGCCGGTCTGCTGGCAGAATCGGCGCGCCGCCTCGGGTTCCGTGAACCCGGTCTGAGCGCCTCCCGTGCCAGCCTCCTCCGCCTGACCGATCCCGCCCAGTTCGGCCTCCACTCCGATGCCCCTCGGCTTGGCGAGGGCCACGGCCGCCTTCGTGATGGCCACGTTCTCCTCGAAGGGCAGGTGGGAGCCGTCAATCATCACTGACGTGTATCCCGCCTCGACCGCCTCCTTCACTACGTCCAGCGAACGGGCATGGTCGAGATGCCACGTTACCGGAATGGGCGCCTTCCGGGCATAGTAGGTGATGATCTCCCCGTAGGTATCGAGGTCAAGCAGGCCCCAATCCCAGTTCCCCAGCAGGAGCATCACCGGCGAGTTGAGGGCCGTCGCCGTCTCGATGATCGTCTGGGTGGTCTCCGCGTCGAACGTGTTGAACGCCCCGACGGCGTAGCCGTTGCGAAAGGCCGATTGGATTATCTCCGGGCCGTAGACGAGCGCCATTGTGAACCCTCCCGGGAGCGTAAGAAGGCCAGCGCTTCCCTCAGGCGTGGGATACCGGGGCGCCCGCCCAGGGCGCGGCACTTCAGGGCAGCCACGGCGGAAGCGAACTCTACTGTGCGGGGCACCTCCCAGCCGCGGGCAAAGCCGTAGGCGATGGCACCGTGGAAGGTGTCCCCAGCGCCGGTGGTATCCACTGCCTCCACCGAGAACGCCGGCTGGTGGACCGGGCCCTCGCCGGCGGAGTACCAGCAACCCTCGGCCCCAAGGGTGATGCCGACCACGGAGGGGCCGTACTTGTGCATCCGTTCCAGGATCGGCGCCACCGCCTCGGCGCTCGACCCCTCCAACTCGGGTGGACGAGGGGCAAACACCACGTCCACGTGGGCCAGCAGCTCGGACAGGTAGTCGGCAAGGACGAGGTCGCCGACGACCGGCACGCTGGCCGCCTTCGCGCGCTTGGCCACCTCCGTGGATAGCGCCAGCCACCACTGGTCGAGCACGATCGCCTTGGCCCGCTTGACCTGCGCCCAGGGAAAGCGGGGCAGCTCCGCCGGCGGCCCGGTGCCCGGGTAGACGAGGAGGCGGCGCTCCCCAATAGCGGCATCCACCAGAACAAAGGAAACGGGCGTCCTCCTGTTGCGAACCCGCACGACTTGCTCCGTGGAGACGCCCTCCTTGTCCAGGCTGGCGATCACTGCCTCTCCGGCCTCGTCGAACCCGACGTAGCCCCAGTGTGCCGTGCGCAGCCCTAGCCGGCTGCAGGCCACCCCAGCCGTGGCTGCCAGCCCACCCCCTTCAACACTGTAGCGCTCCACCAGCTCCACACCAGGGTGTTCAAGTGGTATCCCCCGGCGAACCACTGCCAGGTAGTCGAGGGTGGCGACCCCAACGCTGATCACTTCGGGCGTCCCGCTGCGATGACTCACACTCATAAGATGAACCCTGCTCGCTTAACCGCCTGCGACATCATCACCCCGCTCCCTGACGCCGACCGCGACGCAAGTCCCCCTGTAGACAAGGTGGTCGGGCGCTCGAGGTAGACAGCAGGTTGGGCCGCCTCAATCGCGTCGGCAAGCAGCCAAGGCCAGATGCGTCTACGAAGGAGAGGGCCTAGTCCTTCACCCTCTCGTTGTACTCTTCTATGATCCGGTTAGCCTCCGCCGCGGCGTCCTCGAGGGCTGCGAAGGGGTCCTTAGATCCCGAGAGCATCGCCTCCACGGCGTAGGAGATAGCTTCGCGGAACTGCCGCGCCGGTCCCAGCAGGACATCCAGCGCGGCGGGAGTCATGGGGGTGTTCAGGTAAAGGTCCAAGGGCACTTGGAACAGTGGGTACTGGGCGATGACGTCCTGGGCCGCTGGCAGGTCGATCGCTGAACGGTTCACGGGTAGGTAGCCGCTGCCGGCGAACCATTCGGCCTGCTGCTCCGGCTCCATGAGCCACTTGATGAACTTCCAGGCCGCTTCTTGCTCGCGCTCCGGCCGCGGGTTGAGAATCCAGAGGCCACGACCACCGATGAGGGGCGTCCCTGTTCCCCCTGGGACGCCTGGCAGTGCTCCGACACCGATCTCCACGCCCTGCGCGCCCTCCTCCAGGGCGCCTACCACGGAACGCAATGCAGCAGAGAAGCTAAAGGTCATGGCGGCACGTCCGCTGACGATGGCCAGCAAGCCGTCGGCGTAGGTGGGATTGCGCCCGACGTTGAAGGCCAGTCCCTCATCGACCATGTCGTGCCACCACTGGAAGAACCAGCGACCGGTGTCGTTATCGAAGAGCACTTTGGTGGCGCGGCCGTCACGTCCGTTGTTGTTGTTCACCAACAGGTCGCCGTGCTCAGCGAGGACGCTTTCCGGCCACTCCTTGACGTCGATAGCGACACCGCTGCGCACCACCTGGCCCGAGCTGTCCCGCTTGAGGATCTTCTCCGAGTACTGACGTACCTCTTCCAGGTCGCGGGGCGGCCTTTCCGGGTCCAGGCCCACCTCTCGGAAGGTCACCTTGTTGTAGTAGAGGAGAGGGACGTCCCCGCAGAGGGGCATGGACCACAGCTCATCCCTAACCGTGTAGTACTGGACGGCTTTCTCGTCCAGGTCCGACAGGTCATAGCCCTCCCGGTCGATGAAGTCTTGCATGGGGGCAACGGCGCCACTGTCGATCATGAGCTGGGAGTCCAGGACCGCCAGAAGGGCGATGGCGGGGACGTGCCCGGAGGGCAACGAGGCTAGAAACTTGGGCATGATCTCCTGGTAGGTGCCCTGGTAGGACGGTCGCACCTTCACCTCGGCCTGCGACGAGTTGTAGCGAGAGACGAGACGCTCCAGGGTGTCCAGGTTGGCAGCCGTCTCCGAGTGCCAGAGGTCGATGGTAACGGTGCCGCCTGCCGGCCCGGCGCCGGGGGTCTCGCCGGTAGGCGCCGCCTCCTGGCCGCCTCCACCGCAGGCGGCCAGCGACAGGGAAAGGAGCAGAACAGCTATCAGGAGAGCGAGGGACCTTGACACGGTGTACCTCCTTGCTGGGGCCCATCCGTCTCGGCTGAGTGCGCCTCAGTATAAGCCAGTATGTGCCCCGGTGACACGGGGTGCGCTCCTCCGGGGTGCGGCTGGGCCCCCACTGATTCTGTCTGGGGCGGAGCGGCCCTGCTGACAAGATGATGAGAGGGATGCGGCAGCCTTAGTCCTTCACCCTCTGGTTGTACTCTTCGATGATCCGGTTAGACTCCGCGGCGGCGTCATCCAGGGCCGCGACGGGGTCCTTGGTGCCGGACAGCATTTCCTCCACCGCCTGGTCGAGAGTTTCGCGGACCTGCCGGAAGGGTCCCAACAGAGCACCCAAGGCCGCGGGGGTCGTCGGGGCCTCTGCGTAGAGGTCCAGGGGTACCTGATACAGTGGGTACTTGGCGACAATGGCCTTGGCTGCCGGCTGGTCGATGGCCGCATGGCTTACGGGTAGGTAGCCGCTGCCGGCGAACCACTCGGCCTGCTGCTCCGGCTCCATAAGCCACTTGATGAACTTCCACGCCGCCTCCTGCTCGCGCTGCGGCCGAACGTTGAGGATCCAAAGAACGCGACTGAAGGGGAGGGGTATTCCCGTGCCCCCAGGCACGCCCGGCAGTGCGCCGACGCCGACCTCCAGGTTCCCCGCCGTGCCCGCCTCCAGTGCCTCCACCACAGAGCCCAAGGCGGAAGAGAAGCTGAAGGTCATGGCGGCGCGATCACTCACCATCGCCAGCAAGCCGTCGGCGAAGGTAGGGTTGCGCCCGATATTGAAGCCCAGCCCCTCATCGACCATGTCGTGCCACCACTGGAACAGCCAGCGACCGGTGTCATTGTTGAAGAGCGCTTCGGTGGCGCGTCCGTCGCGCCCGTTGTCGTTGTCGATGAAGAGGTCGTCGTGCTCGGCGAGCATGCGTTCCGGCCAGTCCAGGATGTCCAGGGCGATGCCGCTTCTTGTCACCTGTCCCGAGCTGTCCCGCTTGAGGATCTTCTGCGAGTACTGGCGCACCTCCTCCAGGTCACGGGGCGGCCTTTCCGGGTCCAGCCCCACCTCCCGGAAAGTCACCTTGTTGTAGAAGAGGAGGGGGACGCCTGAGGAGAAGGGCATCGCCCATAGCTTGTCCCGCAGCGTGTAGTACAGGAGGGCCCTCGCGTCCAGGTCCGACAGATCGTAGCCCTCCCGGTCAATGAAGTCTTGTACGGGGGCGACGGCGCCGCTGTCGATCATCTTCTGGGCGTCCGGCTCCGCCATAAAGGCGACGGCGGGGACCTGGCCGGAGGGCAGAGAGGTCACCAGCTTGGCCATGAGCTCCTCATCGGTGCCCTGGAAGGACGGCTGTATTTTGACCTCGTCTTGCGACGAGTTGTAGCGGGAGGCCAGGCGTTCCAGGGTGTCCCCGTTCGCGGCGGCCTCCGAGTGCCAGAGGCTGATGGTGACGGTGCCGCCTGCCGGCCCGGCGCCGGGGGTCTCGCCTCCGGGCGCCGCCTCCTCGCCGCCTCCACCGCAGGCGGCCAGCGACAGGGAGAGCAGCAAGACAGCTATCAGGAGAGCGAGGGACCTTGACACGGTGTACCTCCTTGCTGGGGCCCGTACCGATTCTGCCCGGGGCGGAGCGGCCCCGCTGACAGGATCGTGAGAGGGGTGCGGCAGGCTTAGTCTCCCACCCGCTGATTGTACTCCTCAATGGCCTGGTTGGCGCTGGCGGCGGCGTCCTCGAGGGCCTGGTCGGGGTCCTTGGCGCCGGAGAGCATCGCCTCCACAGCGCGCGACAGATCTTCGCGGACCTGCCGGAAGGGCCCGAGCAAGGCGCCCAGGGCGGCGGGCGTCGTAGGGCTGTTCAGATAAAGGTCCAGGGGCACCTGGAATTGCGGGTATTTGGCGATTACGTCCCTGGCCGCCGGCAGGTCGACGGCGGCGTGGCTCGCCGGCAGGTAGCCGCTGCCGACGAACCATTCGGCCTGCTGCTGCGGCTCCACCAGCCACTTGATGAACTTCCAGGCCGCTTCCTGCTCTTCCTGTGGCCGCACGTTCAGGAGCCAGAGATTACGACCAGTGAGGAGAGGTGCCCCCGTGCCCCCAGGCACGCCCGGCAGTGCTCCGACGCCCAGCTCTATGCCCTTCATTCCCTTCTCCAGGGCATCGACCACCGAGCGCAAGGCGGCAGAGTAGCTGATGGTCATGGCGGCGCGTCCGCTCGCTATGGCCATGAACCCGTCAGCAAAGGTAGGGTTGCGCCCGACGTTGAAGGCCAGCCCCTCATCGACCATGTCGTGCCACCACTGGAACAGCCAGCGACCGGCGTCATTGTCGAAGAGGACCTTGCTGGCGCGGCCGTCGCGCCCGTTGTTGTTGTCGGCGAAGAGGTCGCCGTGCTCGGCGAGGATGCGTTCCGTCCAGCTCTGGATGTCCAGGGCGATGCCGCTGCGCACGACCTGGCCCGAGTTGTCCCGCTTGAGGATCTTCTGCGAGTACTGACGCAGCTCCTCCAGGTCGCGGGGCGGCCTTTCCGGGTCCAGGCCCACCTCCCGGAAGGTCACCTTGTTGTAGAAGAGGAGGGGGACGCCCGAGCAGAAGGGCATTGCCCACAACTTGCCCTGTACCGTGAACGTCTGTATGGCCTTCTGGTCCAGGTCCGACAGGTCATAGCCCTCCCGGTCGATGAAGTCCTGGACGGGGGCAACGGCGCCGCTGTCGATCATCTTCTGGGTGTCCACCTCCGCGAGGAGGGCGATGGCCGGGACCTGGCCGGAGCCCAGGGAGGTAACCAGCTTGGCTATGGCCTCCTCGTCGGTGCCCTGGAAGATGGGCCGTACCCTGATCTCGTCTTGGGAGGCATTGTACTGGGAGGCCAGGTGTTCCAGGGTGTCCAGGTTAGCGGCGGACTCTGAGTGCCAGAGGTCGATGGTGACGGTGCCGCCAGCCGGCCCGGCGCTGGGGGTCTGGCTGGTAGGTGCCGCCTCCTCGCCGCCTCCGTCGCAGGCGGCCAGCGGCAGGGAAAGGAGCAAGACAGCTATCAGGAGGGCGAGCGACCTTGACACAGTGTGCCTCCCTGCTGGGCCCCGTACTGATTCTGTCCCGGACGGAGCGCCCCTGCTGACAGGATCATGAGAGGGATGCGGCAGCCTTAGTCCCCCACCCGCTGGTTGTACTCCTCAATCGCCTGGTTGGCGCTGGCGGCGGCGTCCTCGAGGGCCTGGTCGGGGTCCTTGGTGCCGGACAGCATCGCCTCCACCCCCTGGTCGAGGGCCTCGCGGACCTGGTAGAAGGGCCCTATCACGGCGCCCAGGGCGCCCGGCGTCGTCACGGTACTGCTCAGAAAGAGGTTCAGGGGCACTTGGAACAGTGGGTACTGGGCGATAACGTCCTTCGCCGCCGGCTGGTCGATGGCCGAATGGCTCACGGGTAGGTAGCCGGTGCCGGCGAACCACTCGGCCTGCTGCTCCGGCTCCATAAGCCACTTGATGAACTTCCAGGCGGCCTCCTGCTCGCGCTCCGGCCGCAGGTTGAAGATCCAGAGAAAGCCGCCGAAGCGGAGGGGCGACCCCGTGCCTCCCGGCACGCCCGGCAGCGCGGCGATGCCGATCTCGATGCCCTCCACGCCTGTCCCCAGGGCATCCATCACGGAACGCAGGGCGGAAGAGAGGCTGAAGGCCATGGCGGCGCGACCACTCACTATCGCCAGCAAGGCGTCCGCGTAGGTGGGGTTGCGCCCGACGTTGAAGGCCAGCCCCTCATCGACCATGTCGTGCCACCACTGGAACAGCCAGCGACCGGTGTCATTGTCGAAGAGCACCTTGGTGGCGCGGCCATCGCGCCCGTTGTTGTTGTCGACCAGCAAGTCACCGTGCTCACCGAAGATGCGTTCCACCCAGTCCAGGATGTCCAGGGCGAGGCCGCTGCGCACCACGTTCCCGGCCGCGTCGCGCTTCAGGATCTTCTGCGAGTACTGACGCAGCTCCTCCAGGTCGCGGGGCGGCCTCTCCGGGTCCAGCCCCACCTCTCGGAAGGTCACCTTGTTGTAGAAGAGGAGGGGGACGCCCGAGCAGAAGGGCATTGCCCACAGCTCGTCCTGTACCGTGAGGGTTTGGATGGCCTTCGGGTCCAGGTCCGACAGGTCGTAGCCCTCCCGGTCGACGAGGTCTTGAATGGGGGCGACGGCGCCGCTGTCGAGCATGATCTGAGCGTCGATCTCTGGCCCCAGGACGATGGCGGGGACCTGGCCGGAGGGCAGAGAAGCTATCAGCTTGGTCATGAGCTCCTGGCCCTGGTAGAAAGGCTGTACCTTGACCTCGTCCTGCGAGGAGTTGTACCGGGACACCAGCCGTTCCAGGGTGTCCAGGTTGCCGGCGGTCTCACCGTGCCAGAGATCGATGGTGACGGTGCCGCCTGTCGGGCTGGCGCCGGGGGTCTCGCCTCCGGGCGCGGCCTCCTCGCCGCCTCCACCGCAGGCGGCCAGCGACAGGGAAAGGAGCAAGACGGCTATCAGGAGAGGGAGGGACCTTGACACAGTGCACCTCCTTGCCAGGGGCTGTCCGTTTCGGCTTAGCGTGCCTCAGTATAAGGCAGTATCCGCCCCGGTGATACGGGGTGCGCTCCTCCGGGGCCGCGCTGGGCCCCGTACTGATCCTGTCCGGGGTGGAGCGGCCATGTTGACAGGATCATGAGAGGGATGTAGCAGCCTCAGTCCTTCACTCTCTGGTTGTACTCTTCGATGATCCGGTTGGAGTGCGCGGCGGCGTCCTCGAGGGCCTGGTCGGGGTCCCTGGCGCCGGAGAGCATCGCCTCCACCGCGCGCGAGAGCTCTTCGCGGATCTGTGCGAAGGGCCCGAGCAGGGCGCCCAAAGCGGCGGGTGTCGTAGGGCTGCTTAGATAAAGCTCCACGGGCACCTTGAACTGCGGATACTTGGCGGTTACGTCCTTGGCCGCCGGCAGGTCGAGGGCGGCGTGGCTCGTCGGCAGATAGCCGCTGCCGGCGAACCACTCGGCCTGCTGCTCCGGCTCCATGAGCCACTTGACGAACTTCCAGGCCGCCTCCTGCTCTTCCTCCGGCCGCAGGTTGATGATCCAGAGGCCACGATTGATGAGAAGGGGGTAGCCCGTACCGCCGGGAACCCCTGGCAGTGCGCCGACGCCCATCTCCACGCCCTCCACCCCCTTCTCCAGGACATCGATCACCGAGCGCAGGGCAGAAGAGTAGCTGAAGGTCATGGCGGCGCGGCCGCTGGCTATGGCCATGAGCCCGTCAGCCCAGGTAGGGTTGCGCCCGACGTTGAAGGCCAGCCCCTCATCGACCATGTCGTGCCACCACTGGAAGAACCAGCGACCGGTGTCATTGTCGAAGAGGACCTTGGTGGCGCGGCCCTCATGCCCATTCTCGTTGTCCACGAAGAGGTCGTCGTGCTCGGCCGCCATTCGTTCTGTCCAGTCCGAGACGTCGAGGGCGATGCCGCTGCGCACCACCTGCCCCGAGCTGTCCCGCTTGAGGATCTTCTCCGAGTACTGGCGCACCTCCTCCAGGTCGCGCGGCGGCTTTTCCGGGTCCAGGCCCACCTCCCGGAAGGTCACCTTGTTGTAGTAGAGGAGGGGAACGCCTCCACAGAAGGGCATTCCCCACAGCTTGTCCTCTGCGGTGTAGAGCCCGAGCAGCGTCTCGTTGAGGTCCGAGAGGTCATAGTCCTCGCGGTCGACGAAGTCCTGGATGGGGGCGACGGCGCCGCTGTCGATCATCTTCTGAGCGTCAGCCTCTACCAGAAGGGCGATAGCCGGGGCCTGGCCCGAGCCCAGAGAGGTCAAAAGCTTGGCTGTTACCTCCTGGATGGTCCCCTGGTAGATGGGCTGCACCCTGACCTCGTCCTGCGACGCATTGTACCGGGAGGCCAGGCGCTCCAAGGTGTCCAGGTTGGCGGCCGGCTCAGCGTGCCAGAGATCGATGGTGACGGTGCCGCCTGTCGGGCTGGCGCCGGGGGTCTCGCCGGCGGGCGCCGCCTCCTCGCCGCCTCCACCGCAGGCG
>CAZSSQ010000016.1:0-23283 GCA_964609465.1 uncultured Dehalococcoidia bacterium | reverse complement strand
GTCGTGGAGCCCGAAGCCCCCGCCGAGGAGGCAGAGGCCGTCGTGGAGCCCGAAGCCCCCGCTGAGGCGGCAGAGGCTGTCGTGGAGCCCGAAGCCCCCGCCGAGGAGGCAGAGGCCGTCGTGGAGCCCGAAGCCCCCGCTGAGGCGGCAGAGGCTGTCGTGGAGCCCGAAGCCCCCGCCGAGGCGGCAGAGGGCGAGGAGGAGAGGCCCCAGGGCGTCGCCGAGGCCAAAGAACCGTCTGAGGCGACGCAGGAAGCGCCGGAGGCCGAGGAAGAGCGGTGATCCAGCGGTACTCTCGTCTGAAGGTGGCCGACAACTCAGGGGCGCGCGAGGTCATGTGTATCCAGGTTCTGGGGGGCACGCGGCGCCGCTACGCACGCGTGGGCGACATCATCGTCGCCAGCGTCAAGCAGGCGCAGCCGGGCGCCGCCGTCAAGAAGGGCGACGTGGTGCGGGCGGTGGTGGTGCGGACCGCCAAGACCTACGGGCGTCGGGACGGCTCCTACATCCGCTTCGACGAGAATGCGGCCGTGCTCCTCTCCGACAAGCAGAACCCCCGCGGCAGCCGCATCTTCGGGCCTGTCGCCCGCGAGCTGCGGGAGCGCCAGTTCATGAAGATCGTCTCCCTGGCGCCGGAGGTTGTCTGAGGTGGGCAGGATCAAGCGGGACGACCTGGTGCTGGTCATCGCTGGCAAAGACCGAGGGAAGCAGGGGCAGGTGAGACAGGTGTTCCCCCGCGAGAACCGGCTTCTAGTGCAGGGGGTGAACATGATCAAGCGGCACATGCGCCCCCGGGCGATGGGCGCCCAGGCCGGCATCATCGAGAAGGAGGGCCCCATCCACATCTCTAACGTCATGCTCATCTGCAAGAGCTGTGGGAAGCCGGCGAAGGTGACCGTTCGTGTGCGGCCGGACGGCGTCAAGAGCCGCGTCTGTCGCCTTTGCGGCGAGGACATCGATTAGGAGGGCCAGGTGACACCCAGGCTGAAGGAGACGTACCGACAGGAGGTGGTGCCAGCCCTCATGAAGGAGTTCGGCTACCGAAACGTCATGGAGGTGCCCCGCCTGGAGAAGGTCGTGGTCAACATCGGCCTGGGCGAGGCCCTCCAGAACCCCAAGGCCCTGGACTCGGCGGCCAGCGATATCGCCGCTATCACCGGCCAGAAGCCTGTCATCACCCGGGCCAAGCGCTCTATCGCCAACTTCAAGGTGCGGCAGGGCAACCCCATCGGGCTGTCGGTCACAGTGCGCGGAGACCGCATGTGGGAGCTTGTGGACCGGATGGTGAACGCCGCCCTGCCGCGAATCCGCGACTTCCACGGCGTCTCCAACAAGAGCTTCGACGGCCGCGGCAACTACAGCCTGGGTATCCGGGAGCAACTCATCTTCCCGGAGATCGAGTACGACAAGATAGACCGCATCCGCGGGCTGCAACTAACGCTGGTCACCACCGCCCGTAACGACGAGGAGGGTAAGCGACTGCTGCAGCTCCTGGGGATGCCGTTCAGTCGCAACTAGGGGGCGCGAGGAAAGTGGCAAAGGTATCGAAGATAGTCAGGGCCCGGCGGCCCGCTAAGTACCAGTCCCGCCAGAGGAACCGTTGTCGCCTCTGCGGCCGCCCGCGCGCCTACATCCGTGTGTTCGGCATGTGCCGGATATGCTTCCGCCGGCTGGCCCTGGAGGGCCAGCTACCGGGAGTGAAGAAGTCTAGCTGGTAGGCAGGAGTTGGCTGCTCTACAGGCCGCGGGTGGCCCCCATGCCGCCCCCGCCACAGGAGGGAGCCAGCGATGAATATGACAGACCCTATCGCCGACATGCTGACCCGCATCCGCAACGCGGTGGCGGCCAAGCATGACTACGCTAACGTGCCGGCCTCCAAGCTTAAGGTGGCCATCGCGCGTGTGCTCAAAGAGCAGGGGTTCATCCGCGACATTGAGATTCTGGAGGAGGGACCGCGCAAGACCCTGCGCATTCACCTCATTTACGTGGGAAAGAAGGAGCCCCTTCTCACCGGCATCCGACGAGTGAGCAAGCCCGGCCTGCGGGTCTACGTGCAGAACGGAGAGATTCCGCGGGTATACGGCGGCCTGGGCGTCGCTATCCTCTCCACCCCTCAGGGGGTGATGACGGGACAGCAGGCCTGGCGCCAGCGGGTGGGCGGCGAACTGCTCTGCTATGTGTGGTAAGTAGGGTAAGGGAGATGTCTCGCGTAGGTCGACTGCCGATAGCCATCTCACCTGATGTGAAGGTAGAGATCGAGGGGAACCACGTCACGGTAAGAGGACCCCGCGGTGAGCTGTCGCGCGAGCTTCACCCGGACATGCGCCTTCATCTGGGGGACGGCGAGCTGCGGGTGGCGCGGCCCAGCGACGCTCCTCGCCACCGCTCCCTGCACGGGCTCACGCGCACGCTGCTGGCCAACATGGTGGTTGGCGTCCAGAAGGGGTTCACCAAGTCGCTGGAGATGCAGGGCGTGGGCTACCGGGCACAGCAGCAGGGCGACCGGCTGGTCCTCTCTGTCGGCCTGTCCCACACCGTTGAGGTCTCGCCCCCGGAAGGCATCACGCTCGAAGTGGAAGGGACGAACCGCATCCACGTGCGCGGCATCGACAAAGAGAAGGTAGGGCAAGTGGCGGCGGAGATCCGCCGCGTACGCCCGCCCGAACCATACAAGGGCAAGGGTATCCGCTACGCCGGCGAGCGGGTGCGCCGCAAGGCTGGCAAGGCGGGCAAGGCCGTCAGGTGACGTCAGCACCATGAGAAGCGAGAAGACCGCCTGGGCGGCACGCCGCCGGCGCCACACCCGGGTCAGGAAACGAGTGCAGGGCACGGCGGCCCGTCCGCGGCTCTGTGTCTTCCGGAGCCTGTCCCACATCTATGCTCAGGTCATCGACGACGAGAGCGGCCGGACCCTGGTCGCTGCCTCGGACCTGGAGCAGGAGGCGCGGGCCAGCGTCGACGGCTCCACCAAGACGGGCCGGGCTACACTGGTGGGCCGCCTGGTGGGGCAGCGGGCCCGCAAGAAGGGCATCAAAGAGATCGTGTTCGACCGGGGTGGGTACAAGTACCACGGTCGAGTGAAGGCCCTGGCCGAGGCTGCCCGTGAGGCCGGCCTGAAGTTTTGAGGACGCAAGGCATGGTAACAACGCCATCGGACGACGTCGACGCTCGCAAGTTGGAGCTGACGGAGAAGGTTGTGTACATCAACCGCGTCTCCAAGGTGGTCAAGGGCGGCCGCCGCTTCAGCTTCAGCGCCGTGGTGGTGGTAGGAGACGGTCAGGGACACGTGGGGGCTGGCCTGGGCAAGGCCAATGAGGTGCCGGAGGCCATCCGCAAGGGAGCAGCCATCGCCCGTAAGAACCTGGTCCGGGTGCCCATGGTGGCGACCACCATCCCTCACCCGGCGCTGGCCCGCTACGGAGCGGCCAAGGTCTTGATGAAGCCGGCCTCGGCGGGGACAGGCGTCATCGCCGGGGGCGGCGTACGGGCCGTCATGGAGGCTGCCGGCATCAAGGACATCCTCACCAAGTCCCTGGGCAGCGCCAACCCCATCAACGTGGTCAAGGCAACCATGGAAGGCCTGCAACGGATGCGCGACCCACAGGCGCAGTTGGCTCGCCGCCGGGCGGCGGCTAAGGCTGCGGAGACATCCCGTGGTTCGGCTTAGGATCACCTGGAAGAAGAGCGCCATTGGCCAGCAGAGGGGCCAGAAGCGGACCATCCGTGCCCTGGGGCTGCGGCGCCTGGGCCAGACTGTCGAGCATGGCGATTCACGCTCGGTGCGTGGTATGATCACCAAAGTAAAGCACCTGGTGGCCATCGAAGAGGTCAAGGAGTAGCCGATGCTACAGAATGACCTGCGGCCGCCGGGGGGCGCCAAGCACAAGCGCAAGCGCGTGGGCCGTGGCAACGCCAGCGGCCACGGTACCTATTCCGGCCGGGGCCTCAAGGGCCAGAAGGCTCGTAGTGGCGCCAGGCTGCGCATCGGCTTCGAGGGAGGGCAACTGCCCCTTATCCAGCGCATGTCGCGCAAGCGCGGGTTCACCAACATCTTTCGCGTCGAATACGCCCAGGTGAACTTGAGCAGCCTGGCTAGCCGCTTCCCAGCCGGCAGCGAGGTTACGCCGGAAACGCTCGTGCGGGCGGGCGTGATCAAGAACCTGAAGAAGCCGGTCAAGGTCCTGGGCCAGGGAGACCTGGAGGGGGCCTTGACCGTGCATGCGCACAAGTTCTCGTCGGCGGCACGCGAGAAGATCGAGGCGGCTGGGGGCAAGGCAGAGGTGATAGAGGCATGATCGCGTCCCGGGCCCAGCAGACGCAGCGGCCGCGACTGCTACAGGCGTTAGTGGACGCCTTCCAGCAGCCGGACCTGAGGCGGAAGTTGCTCTTCACTTTCGCCATGCTCGTCGTCTTCCGCTTCGTGGCCCACGTGCCCATCCCGGGCATCAACCCAGACCTCTTGAAGAAGGCTTTCGAGAACAATGCCATCCTTGGCTTCCTGAACCTGTTCAGCGGCGGCGCCCTGCGCAACCTCAGCGTGGCGGCCCTTGGAGTGTACCCGTACATCACGGCCTCGATCATCATACAGGTCATGATCCCCATTGTGCCCTCGCTCCAGGCGCTGTCCAAGGAGGGCGAGCAGGGGCGAAACAAGATCCAGATGTACACCCACTGGCTGACCGTGCCCCTGGCCGTCGTCCAGGGCTACAGCCAGCTCATCGTCCTGCAGCGGTCGGGGGCTATTACCGGCGTGGGCCTGACCGGTAGCGAGGCCCTGCCGACCCTGGCCGGAGTCATCTCCATGGCCGCCGGCACCATGTTCCTGGTCTGGGTGGGCGAGCTCATCACTGAGAACGGCATTGGCAACGGCGTGTCCATCATTATCTTCAGTGGCATCGTGGCCTCGCTACCCAGCATGCTGCCCAGCATCGCCAACTCCTCGGCTGGCCTGGCGGGCATCGGCCTGATGGTGCTGCTGGTCATTGGCCTGCTAGCGTCCATCGTTTTCGTGCAGGAGGCGCAGCGGCGGGTGCCCGTGCAATACGCGCGCAGCCTGTTCCGTGGCGGGCGCATGTACCGGCAGTCGGGGGCCACTCACGTCCCGCTGAGGGTCAACTCGGCAGGCATGATCCCGCTCATCTTTGCCTACTCGCTGGTTATCTTCCCGTCTGCCGCCGCTCAGGCCTTCCAGGGTTCGAGCACGTCTTGGGTGGCGAATACGGCCGACTTCATCGTGAACGTCTTCACCCCCGAGGGAGGGCCCTATTACCTAATGGTCTTCCTGCTGGTGGTGATATTCACCTTCTTTTATACGCTGGTCATCTTCCAGCAGCAGAACCTGGCGGAGAACCTTCAGAAGCAAGGAGGCTTCATACCGGGGATCCGGCCCGGCCGGCCGACCCAGGAGTACATCATGCGGGTGCTGGTGCGGATCACCTGGGCCGGCGGCATCTTCCTGGGGTTGGTGGCTGTAGTGCCCTTCTTCGTCACCCGCTTCACGGATGTACAGTCGCTGACTATCAGCAGCGCGGGGCTCATCATCGTCGTGGGCGTAGTGCTGGATACCATGCGACAACTGGAGGCCCAGCTTCTCATGCGAGACTATGGAGGTTTCATCCGCTGATGAGGGTAGCCGGATGTTTCTGATCCTGCTGGGCCCCCCAGGGGCCGGAAAAGGCACGCAGGCAGCGTTCCTGGCCGAGGCGCAGGGCCTTGCCCACATCGCCACGGGCGACATGTTCCGGGAGGCAATGCGCTCCGGCAGCGAGGTGGGGCAGCAGGCCAAGGCCTACTACGACCGGGGGGAACTGGTGCCCGACGAGCTCACCATCCGGATGCTCCTCGAGCGGCTGGCGCAGCCCGATTGCGCTGGCGGCTGCATGCTGGACGGCTTTCCCCGCAACCTGGAGCAGGCCAAGGCCCTGGACAGTGCCCTGGCCGAGCGGGGCCAGGCCGTGGACCAGGTGGCCTACATCCGCGTCGGCGAGGAGGAGTTGATAGAGCGCCTGGGCGGCCGCTGGACCTGCCGCCGCTGCGGCGCCGTCTATCACCAGCGGAACAGCCCGCCTGCTACCGCCGGTCGCTGCGACCAGTGCGGCGGCGAGCTGTATCAGCGCAGTGACGACCAGCCGGAGACGGTGCGCCGGCGCCTGACCGTCTACTTCCGGGACACTGCGCCTCTGGTAGAGTACTATCGCCAGCGTGGCAAGCTGGCAGAGGTAGATGGCGGGCAGGACATCGAGGCTGTGAGCCGGGCCCTGATGGATGCGCTGGAGCCGTCGACGTCGGCCCGCTGACGAGGGTGTGAGCTAGAAAGGCGGCTCATGCCCATCATTATCAAGTCAGACGACGAGATCGCCATCATCCGCGAGGCAGGGCGCATCGTCGGGCAGGTCTTGGAGATACTGAAGGAGGAGATCCGTCCCGGTCTTGCCACCAAGACGCTGGACGACATCGTCCGGCGGGAGTTCACGGCGCGGGGAGTAACGCCCACCTTCCTGGGCTACCACGACTACCCGGCCACCGTCTGCGTGTCGGTGAACGACCAGATAGTGCACGGCATACCTGGGGAGAGGATCCTTGAGGAGGGAGACATAGTAAGCATGGACCTGGGGGCCACTCACCGGGGCTTCGTGGGTGACGCCGCCATCACCGTCGGCGTGGGCCGTATCAGCCCCAAGGCGGAGAGTCTTGTCCGGGTGACGGAGGAGGCCCTCTGGAAGGGGATCGCGGCGGCCCGAGCTGGCGCCCCCCTGGGTGCCATCTCCTTCGCCATCGAGCGCCACGCCGAGAGCGCAGACTTCTCGGTAGTCCGTGAGTACGTAGGCCACGGCGTTGGACGGGAGATGCACGAGGAGCCCCAGGTGCCCAACTACGGCCCCCCGGACCGGGGTCCCATCCTCCGCCGGGGGATGGTGTTGGCCCTGGAGCCCATGGTTAATGTCGGCGACTGGCGCACCAGGCGCGACAGCGACAACTGGACCGTCCGCACCCTGGATGGGAGCCTGTCGGCCCATTTCGAGCACACCATCGCCATCACCGATGGCGAGGCGCAGGTTCTGACCCTGCCCTAAGGCGGGGAACGGACGGAGAGAATGGCGAAGAAGGAGGCCATAGAGGTCGAGGGGCTGGTGAAGGAACCCTTGCCCAACGCTATGTTTCGGGTTGAGCTGCCCAATGGCCACCAGGTACTGGCACACATCTCGGGCAAGATAAGGCTCCACTTCATCAAGATCCTGCCCGGAGACCGGGTGCTGGTGGAGCTTTCGCCCTACGACCTGAGCCGGGGCCGCATCACCTACCGGTTCAAGTAGGCAGAGCAGGGACAGAGAGTTCGATGAAGGTACGGGCATCGATAAAGCCGCGCTGCGAGAAATGCAAGCTCGTGCGACGCCGGGGCGTGCTTCGGATCATCTGTGAGAACCCCAAGCACAAGCAGCGCCAGGGTTAGGTCTGGGCACCCCGCGCCGCGCGCAGGGTAGGAGGCGACATGGCACGCATTGCCGGTGTAGACATCCCAAGGGACAAACGGGTGGACATCGCCCTCCGCTACATCTACGGCATAGGGCCCACCCTGGCCAGGCGGATCGTGGCCGCCGCCAACGTCTCTCCGGAGACCCGCGTGCGGGACCTGACGGACGATGAGGTGACCAGCATTCGGGAGACCATCGACCGCGGGCACACGGTGGAAGGTGACCTGCGTCGCGAGGTGAGGCAGAACATCCAGCGCCTCATCGAGATCAACTGCTACCGCGGCATGCGTCACCGTCGCGGACTGCCGGTGCACGGCCAGCGCACACGCACCAATGCCCGCATGAAGCGCGGCGCCCGCCGCACGGTCGCCGGCAAGCGCCGCTCTGTGTCCAAGAAGTAACCCGGCTGCGGAGACCTGAGGAAGGCTATGGCAGAAAAGAAGAAGAGTCGAGCGCGACGGCGGGAACGGAAGTCCGTGCCCCGGGGTCGGGCCTACATACAGTCCACCTTCAACAACACCCTGATCACCATGACGGACCCTAACGGGAACGTGGTGGCCTGGAGTAGCGCGGGCTCTGCTGGCTTCAAGGGCTCGCGCAAGAGCACGCCCTACGCCGCCCAGATGGCGGCCGAGGCAGCGGCTCGCCGGGCCACGGAGCACGGCATGCGGCAGGTGGACGTCTTCGTGCGAGGGCCGGGCAGCGGCCGAGAGGCCGCAATCCGCTCGTTACAGGCAGCGGGGATCTCCATCCTTAGCATTCGCGACGTAACGCCCATACCGCACAACGGTTGCCGGCCGCCCAAGCGGCGCCGCGTGTAGAGAGGGCCTTTATCGGGGGTCTTTGAATGGCTCGATATACCGGACCGACCTGTAGGCTTTGCCGCCGCTACGGCGATAAGCTCATGCTGAAGGGGGAGCGATGCTTCAGCCCAAAGTGCGCCTTCGAGAAGCGACCCACTCCTCCAGGCGACCGCACCCCGCGGCGCCGCCGGGTCTCCGATCGCGCCCTTCAGCTTCGCGAGAAGCAGAAGGCGCGCTACACCTACGGCATCATGGAGCGCCAGTTCGGTCGCTACTATCGGGAGGCCGTGCGCCGGCCAGGCGTCACCGGAGAAAACCTCCTCCGTCTATTGGAGATGCGCCTGGATAACGTGATCTACCGTCTGGGCTTCGCCGATTCCCGGTTCCAGGCGCGACAGGTGGTACGCCACGGTCACATCCTTCTCAACGGCCGCAAGACCAACGTGCCTTCCTGCCAGGTCAAGGTCAGCGACGTTATCGGCTGGCGAGCATCCAGCAAGAACAAGGAGCCCTTCAAGGTAGCCCAGGAGATGGTCAAGAGCGCGCGCGTCCCTGGATGGCTGAATCTAGACACGGAAGCCATGGTGGGGCGCGTGCTTAGTCCGCCCGGTCCGGGCGATACCGAAGCGAAGTTCGATGCCAGCATCATTGTCGAATTCTACTCACGATAGACAACCACTTTGGGGCGGCGCCGGGTTGTCGGCCGCCGGCCGAGAGGGCCTCGAGGCCGGATGGTCGACTGTTGAGGTCGGCGCCGGGCCTGGGGAGGCGTTCCCGTTGACGGAGTTGGTGACACCCCACATCGAGGTCGAAGAGGAAGGCGAAGGCTACGCGCGCCTGGTGGCAGAGCCCCTGGAAGCCGGCTTTGGCATCACGCTTGGCAACGCCCTCCGCCGGGTGCTTCTCAGCTCCTTGCCGGGTGCGGCCGTAACCTCCGTCCGCATCGAAGAGGTGGAGCACGAGTTCTCCACCATCCCCCACATGAAGGAGGACACCACCGAGTTCCTCCTCAACGTCAAGGAGATCCGGCTTCGCGCCCTCTCTGACCGGCCGGCCAAGCTCTACCTGGAGGCCCGCGGCGAGGGCAAGGTCCTCGCCAGCGATATCCAGGTGACGGCCGACTACGAGATCATCAACAAGGACCTGCACCTGGCCACCCTGGACTCGCCCGATGCTCACCTGACCGTCGAGTTCGACGTGGAGAGGGGACGCGGCTGGGTGCCCGCTGGCAAAACGGACGGCATGCCCATTGGTGTTATGCCGGTGGACGCCATCTTCACCCCCGTCCGCAAAGTGAACTTCGCCGTCGAACGCACCCGCGTGGGCCAGGTCACCAACTACGATCGCCTGGTGCTGGAGGTCTGGACCGACGGCACAATTGCGGGCGTCGAGGCGGTGAGCCAGGCGGCCGATATCCTCCTGGGCCAGTTCGCTCTCTTCAGCCAGCTTGGCAAGCCTCAGGCTGCCCTCGTGGGGCGAGGCCTGGGTACCGGCGCCGCCCTGGAGCCCGACCGCTACAACACGCCTATCGAGGAACTTAGCCTTTCGGTACGCGCCTACAACTGCCTCAAGCGCAGCGGACTCATGACCGTGGGGCAGGTGCTGGAGAAGAACGAGGACGAGCTCCTGGCTTTGCGTAACTTCGGCCGCAAGTCCTACGAAGAACTGAAGCAACGCCTCATCGAGATGGGCTTCCTCCAGGCCGAGCTTCCCATCGAAGAACTGGAGGAGGAGTTCGAGGTGCCGGAGGAGGTGCTCGAGGAGGTCCCGGAGCCGCCGGCCCCGCCGCCGGCCAAGCGGGAAGCGAAGGCCAAAGCCAAAGTCGAGGCAGAAGTGGCGACCGAGGAAGCGGAGGAGCTGGGCGCCCTGGGCGCCAAGCTTGTCCAGGCCCTGCGCCAGGCAGGCCAAGAAGCGCCTCTTCCCTCGGACGAAGTAGAGGAAGAGAAGGAAGCCTAGGCCCGCCGCGCCTGGTTAGAGATGAGACACCGAGTAGCCGGACGCAAGCTGAACAGGCCCACCGATCAGCGGTTGGCCTTGTTCCGCGGGCAGGTCACCGACCTGCTCCGCTACGAGAAGATCCGCACCACCGAGGCCAAGGCCAGGGAAGTACGCGGGCTGGCGGAGCGCATCATCACGCTTGGGAAAGAGGGCAGTCTACACTCCCGCCGGCGCGCCCTCCGCTTCGTGACCGACCCTGACGTGGTGAAGAAGGTCTTCGAGGAGATCGGGCCGCGATACGCGGACCGCCACGGCGGCTACACCCGCATCATCAAGCTGGGCCCCCGCCAGGGCGACGGGGCATCCATGTCCCAGCTAGAGCTGGTGTAGCCGGTCAGAGCCGTGGCCTCGCAAGGGCCGGACCTGCCCGTCCGGCAGGCGGGGGTCCGCAGGCGGCGGCTGGCCCTGGTCCTGGAATACGACGGCCGTCGCTACGGCGGCTCTCAGTACCAGAAGAATGCCCCCAGCATCCAGGGCGAGCTGGAGGCAGCCCTTAATAAGCTAACAGGCGAGAACCTGCGGACGGCCTTCGCCGGCCGTACCGACGCCGGGGTGCACGCCAGGGGACAGGTGGCCTCCTTCGTGACTGGCTCTCGCCATGAGCCGGAGACCTTTGTCCGCGGGCTGAACTACTGGCTGCCCGCCGATATCGCGGTCCAGTGGGCCCTGGAGGTGCCCCTGGACTTCGACGTGCGCCGGCGAGCGCGCAGCCGCGAGTACCGCTATCTGGTGCTCAACAGCCCGCTGCCATCGCCTCTCCTCCAGGCCTTCGCCTGGCAGGTGGCGGAGCAGTTGGATGTGGAGGCCATGCGAGAGGCGGCCTCGCTGCTGGTGGGGCGGCACGACTTCGCCGCCTTCGCGGGGCCTGTGGCCGGCAGCACGGTCCGCTCGCTGCACCGGTGCGAGCTAGACACGCAGGGGCGGCTGCTGTTCGTGCACATGGAGGCCGATGCCTTCCTCCCTCACCAGGTGCGGCGGACGGTGGGGGCGCTGGTGCAGGTGGGCCTGGGCCGGCAATCGGCGGCAGACCTTGCCGCCCTGCTGCGGGAGCCGCAGCCCGGGGTCGCCGGACCGGCGGCGCCGCCGCAGGGGCTCTGCTTGATGAAGGTGGACTATGCGGGGCTGGACCTGAGCCCGCCGGGCAGGTGGGAAGGCCCTCCCTGCGAGACAGCAACATGAAGACCTATAGCCCGAAGGCTCGAGAGATCAGCCGCGACTGGCACGTCGTCGACGCGGCAGGGCAGACGCTGGGCCGCCTAGCCTCAGAGGTGGCCTGCCTGCTGCGGGGCAAGCACAAGCCCACCTACTCGCCCCACATGGACATGGGCGACTATGTAATCGTGGTCAACTCGGAGAAGATACGGGTCACGGGTCGCAAGCGACAGCAGAAGATGTACTATCGCCACTCTACGTACCCGGGCGGACTGAAGGTGGAGAGCCTGGAGAAGCTGCTGGCCCGCCGTCCCAATCGCGTCATCGAGCGGGCAGTGAAAGGCATGCTGCCCCATAACCGCCTGGGTCGGGCTCTAAACCGCCACCTGAAGGTGTATGCTGGTCCTGACCACCCGCACGAGGCCCAGGTGAGGGCCAGCGAGAAGCGCCGGCAGGCAGCGAAGCCGGCCGCGGAGCAGGCCCCGGAACAGGCCCGCCTGCCGGATGGGCAGGTCCCGGAGGCCTAGGAGAAGCGCCTTGGAGCAGCACTACTACTACGGCACCGGCCGACGAAAGACCTCGGTGGCGCGGGTGCGCCTCTATCCGGGGACAGGCGCTGTCGTCATCAACGGCAAGCCCCTGGACGAGCTGTTCGTGCGCCCTGTACACCGGGAGGCCATCCTGCGACCTCTGGAGGTGGCCGAGAGCCAGGACAAGTTCAATGCCCAGGTCAAGGTGGAGGGCGGCGGCATCAGCGGCTGGGCCGGGGCCATCGCCCACGGCATCGCCCGCGCCCTGGTGGCCGCCGACGAGAACCTGAAGCCGGCCCTTCGCCGTAACGGGCTCCTCACCCGCGACCCCCGCGAGAAGGAACGGAAGAAGTACGGGCTGAAGCGCGCCCGCAAAGCCCCTCAGTACACAAAGCGCTAGCAGCAGCGGGGCGCCACAGGAAAGGCCTGACTTAATAGCCCTGTTGAAGACTATGCCATGGCTGTGTGTAAACCGCAGTCGCAGGCGAGCCGGGATAACCTCGTAGGCGAGTTGACGTCGCGAACGAGAAGGTATATATTCCACATGACAAAGCAAAGATATCCCCGCCGTCACATTTGCCCATTTGACTCTTGACAAGCCAGAAAGTGGTCGATTATAGATAGACGGCACGGGACCCGGCAGCTTCTCAATTGTGGCTGCGCGTGTGGAGGTGAGTCAGGTGGCGAAGCCAATTGAGGCAATTCCTGTTTTCAAGGGCAAGGCAGCGCGGTGGCTGACGCGCTACCTCAAGACGGCTCGAATCGACCCCGCCAAGCAGGAGAGGGCGCGTCAAGACCAAGAGGTTGCGAAGCGCGTCAAGCCACTGCCGAAGTGAGAGGAACACTTGTGTTCAACGTGGCCCGGTCTGATTAGACCGGGCCATTTGTTTCTTCAGCCAAAGCCGGTTGTGATCCGATTAGGTCATAAAGCATCAGTTGGAGGCTGTGGTGAGCCATCACGTATGGGGGCTTAAAGAACCCCCACTTCGTGTAGAATCGCGTCGCGGCCTCGTTCTCTTTGTCCACATGGAGAGCCAAGAATCTGCACCCTATGGGTAACGACAACGCCATATCCCGAATCCACGCGAGAACGATGCTTCCGTAGCCTTCTCCTTGGTGCCGGTGATCTACGGCAAGGCGGCCAATCCGCAAGGCCGAAACGGAAGGGTAAGGCGCATCATGCAAGAGAGGCGGCGATTTCTTGCTGGCTTCCTGGTTCTGGATCTGTCCGGTGGACAGAGCTACATATGCGACGGGCTGCTCATGTTCATCGTAGAAGACGTAGGTAACACTGAGCCGGGCGTCCCCTTCCCGCAGTGCGTCATCTCTTAGAAAGTCATTCAGGTCACAGTCCCATTTGTCATCGCCGCAGCAGAAGGCTGCAAATCGTGCCAAGTGCTCGGGCGTCAACCTGGCATAGTACAGTATAGGCTGTTGTGTTTGGTTCTGCTCCATCGATCTGCTCGGTTCGGTTCGGCTGGGAAACCGGGGCCGTCGCAAGCTTGCCGGTCTCTCAGCTTTGTTGCCCCTTAGCCCTCCTTCTTGTACTCCATGTCGAATACAGCACGAGCAGCTTGATGCCATGTCTCGCGGTCGGCCTCTGTGAATAGCGTCCCTGGTTTGGGCAGGCGCTGAATCAGCCAACGCACTCCGGCACTTCCAACAGCTGCGCCCAGATCGTCCAATATTGGTGTTGTTGCAGGGCCCGGGATTGGCGGCGTCCGTGGCACTGCCCCTGCTGCGGAAATCGCTAGGTCGCGCTGCGCCGGCATACGCCGACGGCGCGGACGAGCACCATTTGTTTTTCGCTTCTTTGTTGCCCGGATGATATGAGGAGAAAGCGGCAGTTCGGCATACTGCGCGGCGTGCACAAAGAATGCAACGGCTTTTCTGAGGGTATCGCCCTGAAGCCCATAGATGCCAAACTTTTCCCTCAGTTCTCCTGGAGTCGCCCGTTCCAAGTTCAGTTCACGCAGGGCGGGTTCATAGTGACTTCGCAGCAACTCCCGCAGGATTGTCTTTCGCTGGGCACTGTCCTTCGCCATGCTTTCGACATACGGATCGGGGCGGTCGTCATCGCTGAGTAACCCAAGGAATCGTAGAGCAGCCATTACTTGGGCTCCAGACACACCAGATAGCTTCTGGCCCCAGAATGTTCGGTCCATGCGTGTCGGCACGCCCACCTCGCCCAGCCAGTCAAGGAAGTTTGTGAATGTCCGGAACGCCACGTAGGGCGGTGCTGGCACCTTTTCCTCGTTCGGCATGGCACACCTCCAACTCTACCCGGCATCGTTGGAAGTATCGTGCCATACTGGATGCCGTGTTGTCAATACCTCTGGACAGAACCTGTACGCCCGATCTGGCATGCGGCAATTTGGCCCTCGAAAGGAGGGCCTGACATGCAGCGCGGCGATCTAGCCGGGGTTCGACTCTATGGGGGCGAGAACGTGGTGAGGCGTGTTTGGGAAGACCTAGGGAAGGCAGTCCTCCTCTGTAGCCAGGAGGCCTACGACCGGGCCAGCAAAACTGGGGAGGAACCTGTCTGGGTTGGGTTCCCGCGACACGATGTTCAGCCCATTAGCAGAACCGACGCGGCATAGTTCTGAACAGGGCTATTACGCCTGGCCTTCGGTCCTGCAGGCGGCCGAGCCGCTCTACTGCGGCCAGGGCGCCTCGGCCAGACGCCGTTTCAGGTCGCCGATGGCGGCCACGGGCGAGGGGCTGACGGCGTTCAGTATGGCCAGGTAGTAGCTCACGAAGTCGCCGTAGAGGATGCCCGTCAGCATCTGGCTCAGCGGCCCGCTCCCCTTCACCTCCACCACGTCGTACCCGACGCCGGCGGCGTCCAGCGCATCTTTGGTGGCGTCGTAGCGGATGATGATGCGCGGGTGCAGCATGGGGTGATAGAGGAGCACCACGTGCAGGCGGTCGATAGCCTCCCGCGGCAGCGGGTAGCCGACGATGGCGTTGTGATTGGCCTCCGGTAGCTCCTCGTGGAAGGCCCAGACCTTGCTGTTCTCGTTGAACTGCGTCTTCCAGCGGTGGGCGACCTCGGCCAGGTTCTCGGCCCCGTATACGATAGGCACTTTGGTCTGGAGCCGTTCCGCCAACTGCTTGGCCGGGTTCTGTTCGACCACCACCCTGGAGTCCAGTTGCTGGGCCAGCTCCCCCATGAGGGCCACCGCCTCTACCACCTCCGTCTCCATCTCTTGCAGCACGCCCACCTGCTCGGCGACAGACAGGAGCGGCATGAGACTGTAGCCCAGCGCCGACCGCGGCTCGCCCTGATAGTCAAAGAAGAAAGCGGGAATGTCGTACTCGCGGGCCAGCCCGGCCAGCCGCCCTCCCGTGGTCATCACCAGCTTCTTGGCAGGCCCGCGCAGCACCTGGCTAAAGGCGGCCAGCGTCTCCTCCGTCTCGCCGCTATAGCTGGCGGCCACCACCAGGGTGTTCTCGTCCACCAGGCTGGGTATCTCGTAGCCACGACAGACGAACACGGCCTTCCGGCTGCGACGCGCCGCCAGGGACCGCAGCAGGTCGCCGGCGATGGCGGAGCCTCCCATGCCCAGGAGCATCAGCCGCTCCACCTTCCAGTACGGTGGCGGTACCTTGAAGGCGCGGACCCGCTCCCAGGCCTCGCGACACTGATGGGGCAGTTCGCGGATGCGAGCGAGCAGGCCCTCGGGGTCCAGGCTCTCGTAGACCCTGGGGTCGTCCAGGGGATCAGTCATCGGCTCACCTCTATTCGCCCTTATGGGCGCTGGCGATGGGGACGCCAGCCAGCTCGCGGCCGGCCTCCAAGAGGCGAGGCACCAGGTCAGCCTTGGACACCTCCGTGTAGATGCGCATGAGGGGCTCCGTCCCTGAGAAGCGAATGAGCAGCCAGCCGCCGTCCTCTAGATGATAGCGGAAGCCGTCGGGCGTGTCGCGTCCGGTGACGCGGAGCCCGGCCAGGCGCTGCGGATGGCTCTCGCTGACCCGCCGCCAGATTTCATCGCGCTGCTCCGGTTCCAGGTGGATGTCCAGGCGGTCGTAGTAGTGGGGGCCGACTTTGGCGTAGAGCTCCTCTAGCAGGGCCGAGGGCCGCTTCCCGCTCTGGACCATGAAGTCCAGGAAGAAGAGCCCGGAGACGACGCCGTCGCGCTCCGGCAGGTGGCCGCGCACGGCGTAGCCGCCGCTCTCCTCGCCGGCCACCAGGGCGTCCACCTCCATCATCTTGGGGCCCAGGAACTTGAAGCCTACCGGCGTCTCATAGACAGGCACACCGTAGAGGTCGCCCAACCGCTGCACCATGCGCGTGGTAGTCACTGACTTGACGATGGGCCCGCGCAGGCCCCTCACCTCCAGGAGGTAGTAGGTGAGGAGGGCGAAGACCTGAAGCTGGGTCAAGAAGCGCCCCTCTTCGTCGAGGACGCCCAGGCGGTCGGCGTCGCCGTCGGTGGCCAGGCCCACGTGGGCCGCATCGCTGCGCACGGCCTCCGACAGTTCCTCGAGGTTGCTGGCGATGGGCTCCGGCCTGGCCAGGCCGGGGAAGGCAGGGTTATGCTCGCCGTGCAGCTCACGGACCTCGATGCGTCCGCCGGAGAGCATGTCAGCCAGGTAGCCGGCGCCGGCCCCGTACATGGAGTCCACCAGCACCCGCAGCTCGGCGCCACGCACCCGCCCCAAGTCCAGCAGCTCGGCGACGTGGGCCACGTAGGCCGGCCGCGGATCGAAGCGCTCCAGGACGCCTTTGGCGTCCGCCTCCGCCAGGGGCAGGCGGTCGGGCTCGCCGGCGGCCAGGATCTGGGGCAGGGGCGCCTCCAGGGCGGCGATAACCTCCGGCGGCGCGCTGCCGGCGTACTCCGGCCGGTACTTGAAGCCATTCCAGCGGGCTGGGTTGTGGCTGGCGGTGATGATGACGGCGCCGCCTGCGCCTTTGTCGAGGATGGCGTAGGTGACGACGGGGGTGGGCGCTGGCCGGTCGCAGAGGTAGACTTTGACGCCAGCGGCGGCCACCACCTCCGCCGCGGCCGCGGCAAAGTCCTCGGACGCGAAACGGGTGTCGTAGCCGACCACCAGGCCCCGGTCCGCCAGACCCTGCGACCGCTGGTAGAGGGCGACGCTGCGGGCGCAGGCCCGGACGTTGGCGAAGGTGAAGTCCTCGGCAATGACGCCGCGCCAGCCGTCGGTGCCGAAGTGGATAGATGCGTTCATGCGGGGCTGACGTTCCGTTCGATGTGGTCGGCAAGCTGCTCGACGACGTGCAGTGAAGCTTCCATTTCTTCCGCGCTCGGAGCGACGGCGACCAGCGGCGGATACCTTTCCTCAAGATAATATTCGCTTATCCGCTGGAGCGCATCGAGTTGCGGCTCGAATCTGCGGTCGTAGTTGGCAAGATCTGCCGCTAGGCGGATAAGATCGTGCGTCTTCTTCAGTTTCCACCCGTGGTAGATCAGATAGCCCTTGAGGTACTTCTCCGTGGCTTGCTGCAACAGCATACCCGCCGGGCCCATTGGTCCACCGGCCCTTATGAGAGTCCGGGCTGCTTCCAGATCGCGCCGTCCGAAGTCAAACCACTCTTGCGCGGCCCTGGCTCGGCGTCGCATAGAGTTCCTCTCCTGTCGAGACGATCTCTCGTAGGAAATCGTCTCCCCAAGCCAGACGGTCCTTCAGCTCTCTTGGCCTGTAGACCAGCACCTCCAGCGCGTAGATTCGATTCTCCTCCCGAAGCAGCCGTTTGACGGCGAGGCGACGGTCAATAGGAGAACGGGGATCATCCTTGATGACCAGTAGGTCTATGTCGCTGTGCTCCGTCGGAGCGCCATGGGCGTAGGAGCCGAAGAGAATGATACGCTCCGGGTCGTAGCCTACGCGGATTTTCTCGACTATCCCCAGGATGGCTTCTCGGACGGCGCCCTTCGCCTTCACGGCACCCGGCTCCTCAAGTAGGCTTCGACCTCTGACAGGTCCTTCAGGGTATCGATGCCCTTCCAGTAGGCATTGCTCTTGTAGCCATACAGTTTGCCGCATTCGGCCAGTGGGGGGAAGAGGGTCGTCTCGTGGTCGCCCCTATCGGGCAGCTCCTCGAAGAACTGGCGGCTGAGGACGTAGACGCCGGCGTTGAGCCAGTAGGGGAGGCGCGGCTTCTCGTCGAAGCCCTGGATACGCGAGCTGCGGCCCACACGCGCTATGCCGAAGGGGCTGACCATGGGCGTGAGCATGATGGTGGCCACGGCCCCCGTGCGGCGATGGCTGCGGACCATGGGCGCCAGGGGCTGCTCGGTGACGTTGTCGCCGTTGGTGCCGATGACGAAGGGCACGTCGGGCGGCACCAGCCCGAAGCCCTTCTTGAAGGCGCCGCCCCGGCCCAGTGGCTCGCCCTCCACCGAGTAGGCGATGCGCAGCCCCCAGCGGGAGCCATCGCCGAAGTGGGGGGAGATCACCTCATGAAGGTAGCCGCAAAGGAGGATGACGTCGGTGACCCCTTCGCCGCGCAGCCACTCGAGCTGGTACTCCAGAATGGGGCGGCCGGCGAGGAGGATCATGGGCTTGGGCCGGTCGCTGGTCAGAGGCCGCAGCCGCTCCCCCTTGCCGCCAGCGAGGATCAAGGCGTACATGCTTAAAGTGGCCTACCCGCCGCGTGCGGCCCGCTCTTCCCCGGCGACGGCTTTCTCGTGGGCGCCACCCTCCAGGCCCGCCTCCCGTCGCAGGACCTCCGCCTTGTCGGTGCGCTCCCAGGGGGCGTCGATGTCCTCGCGGCCGAAGTGGCCGTAGACCGCCGTCGCCCGGTAGATGGGGCGCTGCAGGTTCAGGTCGCGGATGATGGCAGCCGGGCGCAGGTCGAAGTGCTTGCGCACCAGGGAGAGGATGACGTCCTCGTCCACCCGGCTGGTGCCGAAGGTCTCGATGGCTATGGACGTGGGCCGCGCGACGCCGATGACGTAGGAGACCATGAACTCCACGCGGTCGGCAAGACCGGCAGCGACAATGTTCTTGGCCACGTAGCGGGCGGCATAGGAGGCGGAACGGTCCACCTTGGAGGGGTCCTTGCCGGAGAAGGCGCCGCCACCGTGGCGGGCGATACCTCCGTAGGTGTCAACGATGATCTTGCGCCCGGTGAGGCCGGCATCGCCCATGGGGCCGCCAACGACGAAGCGGCCCGTGGCATTGATGAGGTACTTCGTCCGTTCGTCGAGGAGATGGGCCGGTATCACGTGGCGTATCACCTGCGCCAGCAGGTCCTGCTCCAGGACATCGTGGCTGACCACGGCGTCGTGCTGGGCGGCGAGGATTACGGCCTCCACCCGGCGAGGCACGCCGAAGGCGTACTCGACGGTCACCTGGGACTTGCCGTCGGGGCGCAGGTAGCCCAGAGTGCCGTCCTTGCGCACCTCGGCCAGGCGGCGGCAGAGCTTGTGGGCCAGGGAGATGGTGAGGGGCATGTACTCGGGTGTCTCCGTGCAAGCGAAGCCGATCATCATCCCCTGGTCACCGGCCCCCTTCTCCAGCTCGTCCTCTTCGCCCTTGCCCAGGCGGGCCTCCAGGGAGCGGTCCACCCCCACGGCGATGTCCTTGGACTGCTCCTTTATGGAGACCATGACGCCGCAGGTCTCATAGTCAAAGCCGTACTTGGCACGCGTGTAGCCGACCTCGCGCACCGTGCTGCGCACGATCTCCGGGATCTCCACGTAGCAGCTTGTGGTGATCTCGCCCATGACCACGACCAGGCCGGTGGTCACGGCCGTTTCGCAGGCTACCCGCGCCACCGGATCGTCCTCCAGGATGGCGTCCAGAACGGCGTCCGAGATCTGGTCGCATAGCTTGTCGGGGTGCCCTTCCGTCACCGATTCCGAGGTGAGAAAGAGGGAGGGGGAACTCATAAGAGTCATGGTCATTGTGGCTGTCCTCTTTTCCTAGAGCCCCTTGATACTGCTCATCCCTTCTTCGATGCCTGCGGCACTAGGTGCCGTCACCGTTTTTCTGTAGACGGCGAAGATCTGTGCCATCAACTGTTGGCCCCAGGGCAGCATCTTCAAGGCTCGACTATAAAACAGGCCCAGGATGAAGGCTATTCGGCTGAAGGCGAGATACTGGTAGCTGTCGTCGAAGCGGGTGAGCACTTCGCGCCGGAATCCCGCGGCTGTTAGCTGGCGGTGAAGGCAGGCGACGGTATTGCATCTGTAGAAGGTGGGGAAGACGTCTTCCTCCTCGTAGTCCAGCAGACGGGTCTTCAACCTCGAATGAACGAACGTTGGCGAGACTCTGGAGGCAAGCATCACGGGCGAGGTAAGGCATGGCGTCTTGACGATGAGGACACCCACGTCTCGCAAGACCCGGTGGAACTCCACGAACGCTGCCGCCGGCTGTAGCACGTGCTCTATTACGTCCCAACAGAAGACGATGTCGCAGGAGCTGTCCTCAAGAGGGATATGAGCCACGTCGCCCAGCAGGAAGTCATCCATAAGGTGAGAGTCCCTCGGCGGCGCCGCATCCAGGCCTACCCAGCGCGGTATTCGGCTGCGGTGACGCTCCAGTACCCAGGTGCCATGGCCGCAGCCTGCGTCCAGAAGCAGGGTGCAGGGAGGCAAGTGTCGGTCCAGGGCCTGCCACAGGGCGCCGAGGGCGTCTGCCCGCGCTTGGGGGTAGAATCGCTCCTTCAGGCGCTGTTGCGCACCGTAATCGAGCATCACCTGTTCGCCTACGTTCCTTCCTCCCAGCTCGACAGATAGCGCTCCTGCTCCTCCGTCAGCGTGTCGATGGTGATGTTCATGGCCGCCAGCTTCAGGCGCGCCACCTCCTGGTCGATCTCCCGGGGCACCGTGTGGACAGCAACAGGGAGGCGCTGTTCCTGGAGAACCAGGTACTCGGCGCTGAGGGCCTGGTTAGCGAAGCTCATGTCCATGACGCTGGCCGGGTGGCCCTCGGCGGCGGCCAGGTTGATGAGGCGGCCCTCGGCCAGCAGAAAGAGGCGGCGGCCGTCGCGGAGGCGGAACTCCTCCACGGACGGCCGTATCTGGCGACGGCCCTCGGCCATGGACTCCAGGGCCTCCAGGTTCAGCTCTATGTTGAAGTGGCCTGAGTTGGCCAGGATGGCGCCGTCCTTCATCGCCTCCAGGTGCCGGCGGTCGACGACGTTCACGTCGCCGGTGATGGTAACGAAGATATCGCCCAGCGGGGCGGCCTGGGCCAGGGACATGACGCGGAAGCCGTCCATGACCGCTTCCAGGGCGCGCACCGGCTGCACCTCGGTGACGATGATGTGGGCGCCCAGGCCGTGGGCCCGAGAGGCGACGCCGCGGCCGCACCAGCCGTAGCCACAGACCACTACCGTCTTGCCCGCCCAGAGGACGTTGGTGGCGCGGGTGATGCCGTCGATGGTGCTCTGGCCCGTACCGTAGCGGTTGTCGAAGAGGTGCTTGGTGTCGGCCTCGTTGACGGCGATGATGGGGTAGGCGAGGGCGCCGTCCTGGGCCATGCTGCGCAGACGGATGACGCCGGTCGTCGTCTCCTCTGTGCCGCCGAGAACGCCGGGGATGAGGTCGCGGCGCTCCTTGTGGATGGTGGCCACCAGGTCGGCGCCGTCGTCCAGCGTGACCTGGGGCCGCTGGCTGAGGGCGCTGTGGATGTGCCGGTAGTAGGTGTCGCTGTCCTCGCCGCAGATAGCGAAGACCGGGATGCCGTAGTGCCCCACCAGGGCGGCAGCAACGTCGTCCTGGGTGCTGAGGGGGTTGCTGGCGCAGAGGGCGACCTGGGCGCCGCCGTCGCGCAGGGCCAGGGCCAGGTTGGCCGTCTCGGTAGTGATGTGCAGGCAGCCGGAGATCCTGATGTCCCGCAGGGGCTTCTCGGTGGCGAACCGACGCCTGATGAGGCCAATGACCGGCATCTCGCGGGCCGCCCACTCGATACGCCGCACCCCCTCATCGGCCAGCGAGAGGTCCCTCACGTCTCCTGGCGCCGACGAACTCGTCGTCATCTATCGCTCCTTCCCTCGTCGCTCCCGCCCGCCGCCGCCGAAGCTCGGGAAGCGGGGCATCAAACCCGTCAGCGGGTTCGCCGCCGCCCGGTGCGGCGCGGGACCCGGCTGCGCCCGACCGATGCCCCGCTCGCGCAGGAAGCGCTTCAGCTCCAGCGGGTCAACGTCGACGCTGTCCTCCAGGAGGAGTGCCCAGAGCCTCTTACGCCCCAGGGTAGGGTACCGATGGGCGGCCGCCAAGATGAGGCGGCCGACCCGGTCGTCGATGGTCTTGTAGTGTTCTTTCTTAGCCAATGTTTGCTCCTTTAGAGACGAACCAGGGCGTCGCCCGCACCTCTTCCCCGTCCGCCACGGCGGGCGGCGAGCAGGCGATGAACCAGGCTGCTTAGCCCCAACTTGTCCTTGCGTGTGGCCGCCGCTTCGATGAGGCGGCACTCGCCCTCGTAGCCCAGGCGCTGGTAGGCGCGCACGGCGGCCCGATTGCGTGGGTCCACGCTCAGCACGACCAGCGGGCAGGCCTCAATGACGGCCGCCGTCACGGCGCCGGTCACCAGGGCGCCCAGGCCCCGGCCACGGTAGCGGGGATGCGTATAGACGTTGCCCACCACAGCGACCCCGTGCGCGGGCGACACGGCGTGGGTGCCAGCCACGGCGACCAGCCGCTCGCCGACGTAGGCCCCAAAGTACATCCCCTCTTCGATCTGGTGGGCCGTGTAGGAGGCGACGGCGCCCTCGGCGTTGTACAGCCGGTTCACGAGACGGACCTCGCGGCCGCGCAGGCGTCGCGCTTCGCCCTCAGGCGGGCGGAAGGTGTCTGCCATCACCTTCATGCGCAGCATAGGTCGCTCCTGGGACAGGTGGAAGAAGCGGCGCAAAACTCCGATGTGCTCTGCCTGGCAGGTGGCGAAGGCATTGCGCGGTCCCGGGTGCAGGTAAAGGAGGGCCGTCAGGGGAGCAGCCTTGCCCAGGGCGAACAGGGCGTTGCCCAGGCCGCCCCGGGAGTGGAGGAGTAGGGCCCGGCCGCCCGGGGGGGCCGTCCCGCCGTCGCCTTCGGCCAGCCACCACTCGGAGAGGGGGAAGAGATGCGGCTCCAACTGGCCCAGGGCATAGGCGGCATAGACTGGACGCGACTCCAGAAGGCGGCGGATGGCCTCCCGGTCCCTCAGGCGGCGCACGATGTAGGTCTCCGCCGTCCGGGGAAGGGCTTCGGCCCTGGCCATCTCTCTCTCCACGTTTGCCTCTCTCACCGGGGCCCGCCACCGGCGCCCGCCAGGAAACGGCCGATGATGGGTGCCAGAGCTCTCTTCGTCTTGTCAGGCACGAGGCGCAAGGGGGTCACCAGCGCGTCGTCGAGGGCGGTGGCGCAGAAGCAG
>CAZSSQ010000015.1:0-24393 GCA_964609465.1 uncultured Dehalococcoidia bacterium | reverse complement strand
CGCCCTTGAGGCGGAGGGCGGTGACGAAGGCGCCGAACTGGGCCGGCGTCGCCTCCTCCGACATGATCTCCTCCATGACGGCGGCGGCCTCCGCCTCCGTCAGGGAGCGCCCGTCCACCAGCGCAGCGATAGCTTCACGGATCATGGCATCCCCCTTATCTCCAGGAAGTTGCGCAGGATGTCGTGGCCCACCGGCGTCAGTATAGACTCCGGGTGGAACTGCACGCCCTCCACCGCCAGCTCCCGGTGCCGCACCGCCATGATCACCCCCGACTCGCTCTCCGCCGTCACCTCCAGGCACTCCGGGAAGCCCTCCCGCTGGATGGCCAGCGAGTGATAGCGGATGGCCTCGAAGGGGTTGGGCAGGCCGCGCAGGACGCCCTTACCCTGGTGCGTGACGATCGATGTCTTGCCGTGTTTGATCTCGCCGGCGCCCGCTACCACGCCCCCGAAGGCCTCGCCGATAGACTGGTGGCCCAGGCACACGCCCAGGATGGGCACCTGCCCCGCGAAGCAGCGGATGAGCTCGATGCTGATGCCGGCGTCTCGCGGCGTGCCGGGGCCGGGCGAGACGACGATGCGCTCCGGCGCCATAGACTCGACCTCGGCCAGCGTGATGGCGTCGTTGCGCACGACCTGCACCTCCGCCCCCAGCTCCGACAGGTACTGGTAGAGGTTGTAGGTGAAGCTGTCGTAGTTGTCGATGAGGAGGAGCATCTCTCTCCCTCTCGCTAGGCCGGCCGGCGCGCCCTGAAGATGAGGGTCGCCGGCACCCGGGATGTCTTCTCGACCGCCGCGTCGCCCCAGGAAAGGTCCGTCTCCGTCGGCGGCTCCGACGGCGGTTGAGGCTCCAGCAGCCGCTCCATCTGGAAGCCCGCTTCCTGGAGCAAGGCAAACCAGTCGGCCACCGTGCGATACCAGGACCGGAAGCGCTCCTTCAGGCCCGCTTCCATGAACTCCCACTCCCAGTCGTGCTGCGCCTCCCAGTAGCCCTTCTCCAGGGCGTAGGGCGGGCCGTCGCCCAGGCAGGCATCCATCGGGTGCTGGACGCTGAAGACGAAGAACCCGCCCGGCTTCAGCACCCGGAACGCCTCCGCAAAGCAGCGATCGGCGTGCTCGACGTAGTTCAGCGCGTGGGACGACACCACGACGTCCTGGCTCTCGGTGTCCACGTCCGGCAGCTCCTCGATGTTGCCCTGAACGAAAGGCACCACCAGCCCCTCCTTCTGGGCGAGCTCGCGGGCGAAGCGGACCCGCTCGTCCGAGAGGTCGATGCCCACCACCTGCGCCCCGCGACGGGCCAGGGCGATGGCGTCCTCTCCGCCGCCGCAGCCGAGGACGAGGACACGACGGCCCTGCACCTCACCGAGCAGCCCCAACTCTTCCTCCGAGGGGCAGCGCACGCCGTAGAGAAGGCGGTCGGTCGGGAGGGGGTGGCGCTCCCGATAGGCGGCAGCGATGGCGTTCCAGGCCGCGCGGTTGTCCGGCGGCTCCTGGGGGAACTCCTCGCCGGCCATGCGAGCCTGGAGCCAGCGACGCATGGGCTCCGGCATGGGAAGGCCGGGCAGCTCCTCCAGCGGCATCCAGCGCACATCCTGGAACTCGCCGTGGCTGCGGTAGCGCAGCTTTCCCTCCCAGCGCAGCACCAGGAAGACGTTGCCGACGTAGCGCCCGCCGCCGGCCGGGTCGTCCAGGTAGAGGGTGTCGGCGAATTCATACTCGACCGGCTCCACATCCAGCTCGGCCTTGGCCAGGCGCTCCAGGCACTCCTCGGCCGTCTCCTGGGGCCGGAGAATGGCCACCGGCAGCGTCCAGCGCCCGGCGAAGGGCGGGCTGCCGAGGCGTCGCTGGGCGAGCAGCACCTGCTGGTCGGTCGTGAGGAGGGCAAAGACGGTGATGGTGGGCATGGCTGCTGGTCCCGTGGCTGGGTCTAGTACCCCGGGCTGCCCCGCGGCGCCGCCTCCGCCGTCGCCTCCGCCTGCTCGATGGCGCGCAGCAGGGCTCGCGCCTTGTTCTGCGTCTCCATGTACTCCAGCTCGGGCACGCTGTCGAAGACGATGCCGCCGGCGGCCTGGGCGTAGGCGACGCCGTCCTTCATGACGATGGTGCGGATGGTGATGGCGGTGTCCAGATTGCCCGAGAGGTCGAAGTAGCCAACGGCGCCGGCGTAGGGCCCGCGGCGGTCCGGCTCCATCTCGGCGATGATCTCCATGGCCCGGATCTTGGGGGCGCCAGAGACAGTGCCGGCCGGGAAGCAGGCCCGCAGGGCATCATAGGAGGTCATCTCCGGTCGCAGGCGCCCCACGACGTGCGATACGAGGTGCATGACGTGGGAGTAGCGCTCCACCTCCATGAGCTGGCTGACCTGGACGGTGCCCGCCTGGCTGATGCGGCCGACGTCGTTGCGGGCCAGGTCCACGAGCATGATGTGCTCCGCCCGCTCCTTCTCGTCGGTGCGCAGCTCCTCCTCCATGCGCCGTTCGTCCTCGAAGTCACGGCCGCGACGGCGCGTGCCGGCGATGGGGTGGGTCTCCACCAGACCGTCCTCTACACGCACCAGCATCTCCGGCGAGGCACCGACGATCTGAGCGTCGCCCAGATCCAGGTAGTACATGTAGGGCGAGGGGTTGATGGTCCGCAGGGCGCGGTAGACCTCGAAGGGATGGGCGAAGGTAGGCCGCTGGAAGCGCTGGGAGATCTGCACCTGGTAGATGTCCCCGGCGACGATGTACTCCCGGCAGCGCTCCACCTTGGCCAGGTAGTCCTCTTTGGTGACATTGGAGGTCACGGCCTCCGGCGCTGCGCCCGCGGGCGCCTCCTGTCGGTACGGGAGGGCCGTCAGGGGGCGCGCCAGGCGCCCGACCAGCTCCTCGATGCGCCACGCGGCCTGCCGGTAGGCGGCGTCGATGTCGCCGTCCAGGCGGCAGTGGCTGACCACCTTGATCCGGTGCTGGAGGTGGTCGAAGACGAGGAGGGTATCAACGAAAAGGAAGATGGCCTCGGGCAGCCCCAGGGGGTCGGCCTCGGGGACCGGCAGCCGGGGCTCGAAGTAGCGGGCCACCTCGTAGGAGAGGTAGCCGACGGCGCCGCCGTGGAAGCGGGGCAGTCCGGGCACCGGCACCACCTGGAAGCGCCGCAGCTCATCCTCGATCGGCACGAGGGGGTCGCTGCGCCAGTGATTGAAGGCGGGACTGACGCCTGTGCGCAGCACCCGGTAGGGCTCGGTACCGATGAAGCTGTAGCGGGCCAGGCGCTCGCCGCCCTCCACGCTCTCTAGGAGGAAGGAATGGCGACCCCGGGCCACCTTCAGGTAGGCCGAGACCGGCGTCTCCAGGTCGGCGGTCACCTCCCGGTAGACAGGGCAGAGGTTGCCCCGGTCGGCCAGAGCGCGCGCTTCCTCGAGCGTGGGAGTGTACATGGCTAGGCCGGCAAGCGCAGCTGCCGAAAGTAGGTCAGCCCCATGGCCTCGCGGGCTTCCTCCAGGGTACGCTGGCACTCGGCGCGGGCGCGCTTGGTCCCCTGGAGCAGCATCTCCTCCACGAAGCCCTTGCGCGCTTCGTAGGAGGCGCGCCGCTCGCGGATGGGGTCCAGGAAGGCGTTGAGGGCGCGGGCCAGCCTCTGCTTCACCTCGACGTCGCCCACCTTCCCGCGCCGGTAGCGGCGCTTCAGGTCCTCCACCTCCTCCCTGTCGGTGTTGAAGATGTCGTGGTAGATGAAGACCGGGTTGCCTCTGAGGTGGCCCGGGTCAGTGGCGTGGATGCGGGTCGGGTCCGTGTACATGCGCATGACCTTCCCGGTCACCGTCTCAGCGTCGTCCGTCAGGAAGATGGCGTTGCCCAGCGACTTGCCCATCTTGGCCCTGCCGTCGATGCCGGGCAGCGTCGGCACGTCGCCAATGAGGCCCTCGGGCACCGGGAAGACGGGCCCGAAGCTGTCGTTGAAGCGCCGCGCTATCTCCCGGGTCAGCTCTATGTGCGAGAGCTGATCCTTCCCCACAGGCACGCAGTCGCCCTTCACCATCAGGATGTCGGCCGCCTGGAGGACGGGGTAGGCCAGCAACGCCATGGAGGCCGACTCCAGCTTCAGGTCTCGCACCTGCTCCTTCAGGGTGGGGATGCGCTGGGCCCGGGGCACACTGACCAGGGCCATGAACAACCAGAGCAGCTCCAGCACCTCGGGCACCAGCGACTGCACGTAGAAGGTGCACTTCTCAGGATCAAGACCCACGGCCAGGTAGTCGAGGGCCATGCCCCGGATGTTGCGCTGGATCTCCTCCAGGTTGCTCGTGCGGGTGGTGAGCAGGTGTAGGTCCGCCTGGAGGATGAACGTGTCGTACTCGTGCTGCAGCTTGACGCGGTTGGCCAGGCTACCCACGTAGTTGCCGAGGTGAAAGCCCTCGGCCGTGGGCCGGTCGCCGGTAAGGATGCGCTTGCGCTGAACTGAGCTGGTCATGGCCACTGTCCTGCTTTTGACTGGCAAACGGGCAAAAGGTGCAGACGAGCAAGGAAGCTAGAGTTCATGCTCGTATTCCTCCTCGCGGACGGCGTAGGCCGTGGCTTTTTCCAATGACTTCATTCTCAAGGTCAGCAGCTTCTGCACTTCCACGCAGCCACTCAGCTCAGGGGTGTTTGACATTACCCGCTTGCCCGTTCGCGCGTTTGCGCGACTCTCACACGACCGGCACCGCTGCCAGAGCCTCCTTCACCTTCTCCGCCGGGTAGGCGTAATCCTCGAGCTTACCGGCGAAGTAATTGTCGTAGGCCCCCAGGTCCAGCAGGCCGTGGCCGCTGAAGTTGAACAGTATGACGCGCCGCTCACCCGACTCCCTCGCGGCCAGCGCCTCGTCGACGACAGCCTGGATGGCGTGGGCCGTCTCCGGCGCCGGGATGATCCCCTCGGCCCGCGCAAACTGCACGGCGGCGTCAAACACCTTGGTCTGGTGGTAGGCCTTGATGTCCATGATGCCCCGCTTGCACAGGTAGGACATGAGGGGCGCCATGCCGTGGTAACGCAGCCCGCCGGCATGGATCCCCGGCGGCACGAAGGTGTGACCCAGGGTGTACATCATGACCAGGGGCGTAGTGCCCGCGGTGTCCCCAAAGTCGTAGATGTACTCGCCGCGGCTGACGCTGGGGCAGGCTTCGGGCTCCGTAGGGATAAAGCGCGTCTTCTTGCCCCCGACCAGCCGATCGCGCACAAAGGGGAAGGCCAGCCCAGCGTAGTTGGAGCCGCCGCCGACGCAGCCGATGACCACGTCCGGGTACTCGCCGGCCATCTCCATCTGCTTCAAGGCCTCCTCGCCGACGACGGTCTGGTGGAGGAGGACGTGGTTGAGAACGCTGCCCAGCGAGTACTTGGTGTCGTCGCGGGTGACGGCGTCCTCCACCGCCTCGCTGATGGCGATGCCCAGGCTCCCCGGCGAATCCGGGTCCTGGGCCAGGATGGAGCGCCCGGCGTTGGTGTCCTGGCTGGGGCTCGGCACCACCGTGGCCCCCCAGGTCTCGATCATGGAGCGACGGTAGGGCTTCTGCTGGTAGCTCACCTTCACCATGTAGACCTTGCACTCCAGCCCGAAGAAGTTGCAGGCCATGGCCAGGGCGCTGCCCCACTGTCCCGCCCCCGTCTCGGTGGTGATGCGCTTCACCCCTTCCTGCTTGTTGTAGTAGGCCTGGGCAACGGCGGTGTTCGGCTTGTGGGAGCCGGCGGGGCTGACGCCCTCGTACTTGTAGTAGATGTGAGCCGGCGTATCCAGCACCTTCTCCAGGCGGTAGGCCCGTTGCAGCGGCGTCGGCCGCCACAGACGGTAGATCTGCTGCACCTCCTCCGGGATATCGATGTAGCGGTCCTGGCTCACCTCCTGGGCGATGAGGGCCATGGGGAAGAGGGGTGCCAGGTCCTGGGGCCCAATGGGCTGCTTGGTGACGGGGTGCAGGGGCGGGGGCGGCGGGCCCCCAATGGCGCCCAGGTCAGCCTGGATGTTGTACCACTGCCCCGGCAAATCCTTCTCCGAGAGGATGAACTTGGTTTCCATGCTTTCCTCCTGCGCTGTGCTGCCTCGCTCTTGCCAAGATCGGCCGAAGGGTTGCGTTGCCGCGCAAATCAAAAGCCCTCGCCCCTAGGGGCGAGGGCTGCCTCGCGGTGCCACCCTGGTTGGTCCGCCACAGGCGGACCATCTCTTTCAGGTACGTGCCGCCTTCAGCGGCAGATACCCTGGGCTCTGATAACGGTGCCCCTCCGGCAAAGCCTACTGGAGAGCAACTCCGAATTAGGAACTGGCCCACGCCGCATCTGGTTCCCAGTTCCTGGTTCCCGGTTCCTCCCGTTTGGTTTGCAGCTCCCAGGCCCATTCTGCCATCGCGCAGGCACCGGGCTCTCACCTGCCCCGGCTCTCTGGAACCCCGCCAGATGGCGTACTAGTCCTGTTCGCAGCCGATACCTGTATCCAGGTGAGCGGCACTATAGCAGCCACCGAAAGATATGTCAAGAGGTTGACTAACGAGTAGACAGACCGGCGTATTCGCTTACGCCGAGCATCTCGGCCGAGGCGAGGGCCTCAACGGTGAAAGATCCTGGCCGCGTTCCCGTAGAGCCACTTCTCCTTGACATCTTCCTTCAGGGGAAGGGCCCTCATCTCCTCGACCACTTCCTTTATGGGCATCTGGTAGTTTGCCCACCCGGAAGCAAAGACGATCCTGTCCTGGAGCAGGGTGTTGCCGAAGTGCATCAACATCTCCCACCCCGAGCCCGGGGTGGCGAAGTACTTGGGCCGGTGGGCTGCCGTGTCGATGTAGACACTCCGGTGTCTGCGAGCGACTGCGACCATGTCTGGCACCCAGGGCCAGCCCCCGCAATCGGCGACGAGCGTCATCTCGGGGAAGTCCCTGGCCACCTCGTCGAGAGAGATCGGATGTGCCAGATCCATGGGAAAGTCGGTGCGGTAGTTCATGGTGCAATAGACGAACACGGGGATGCCCAGCTCTACAGCTTTGGCATACAGAGGGTAGAACTTCCTGTCGTTGGGTCGAATCCCGTATCTGAAGGGGGAGGCGTAGAAGGACCTCAAGCCGAGTTCCTTGACAGCTCTTTCCAGCTCTCTGACTGCCTTCACGCCATCGTGGGGGTTGGCTGTCGCCTGGCCAATGAACCTGTGAGGGAACTGAGACACGATCTCCGCGGTCTTGTCGTTGCTTCCGGCTTCGATGAGGCCCCACTCCACTCCGGCTTCATCCAGCTCGCTGATGAACTCCGAGAGGGATGTCGCCAGCCCTCTTGCCCTTTCCAGGAGGGCGGCCTCGAACTCCTGAGGGGAGAGCTCGTCCCACATGCTCTCGACCTCTGGCAGTGTCAGCCCCAAAGCGCGCGCCCTTCTTGGGCCGAAGATGTTCAGATAGTTGGCCAGGCCTTTTTCTCCGCGGTGCTGCATGAGCACTCGGAGCACTCCGACGATCTCGTCCTCGTTGGTGGGGGGCAGGTCGAGCTCCAGATCTATGACCCGTGACATCTGCCGCATACCTCCTCACCCTATTTGGAATCGGGACGGGAGATCGAGCGGAACGGTTTCACCTGGCCAACAGCTATCCGTCACAGTATCGCCTTCCTCTCCTTCAGGCGCTCAATGTCGTCCCAACCGAAGCCCAGCTCAAGCAGGATCTCCTCGTTGTGCTGACCGTGCTCGGGAGCACCGTACCGAACTTTTGCCGGCGTTTCGCTCAACTGAATCGGAGACGCTACAGCTCTTACTCTCTCGCCGGAGAAGTGGTCGTACTCAGTGACGTAGTCATTGGCCAGGACGCTGGCATCTTGCGCCACTTCGGTCATGGTCTGGACGGGGTCCCACGGCAGCTTGTACTGGTCGAACAGCGGCGACCACTCATCGCGGGTCTTGGTGCCGATGATCTCCTCAAGCAGCGAGATGAGTTCCTCACGGTTTGCGGCCCTCTGAATGTCCGACTCAAACCTGGGATCGTGCTCGATGTCTGGCCTTCCCAATGCCTTGCAGAATGTGGGCCAGTAGCGGACGCTCTCCATCATGCAGAGCCGGAGCCAGCGGCCGCATCGGGCTTGATAGGAGTTCGACAGGGGGTTGGGAACCTGCCGTCGGGAGGTCCTGTCGTGGTCTCTCCCAAAAGCCAGGGCAAACTGGAGGTCAACGCCATTTACCCAGCATCCGCTCCCGAGGAGGGACACGTCCACCTTCTGGCCTGCGCCGGTCCGTTCGCGGGCGTACAGGGCCAGCGTGATACCGGCCAGCGCCAGGCCGCCCGTGGGATGGTCTCCCATGGCCCCCTCGATCGCAACAGGAGGAGCATCGGGCTCACCCAACACCGAAGGGAAGCCTCCCCTGGTCCAGAAGGCAAGTGAGTCAAAGGAAGGCCGCTCCGTCTCCGGGCCCTTGGGTCCATATCCGGTGATGTGGGCATAGATGATCCTCGGGTTCAGGTCACGTATCTTCTCATACTCCATCTCTGCCCTCTTCAGCACGCCGGGCCGGAGGTTTGTCAGGAAGATGTCACTTTGCGTTGCCAGCTTGTAGATGATCTCACGCCCCTCAGGCATACCGAGGTCCAGGGCCATCCCCCTCTTGCTGCGGTTCCACATCTCCCACCACCAGTTGAACCCAGAGCTGGTTGACGAACCCCTTGGAACCAGGCCGCGGACCGGATCCCCCACCAGGGGTTCGACTCTGATCACGTCAGCCCCAAATTCGGCCAGCATAACGCCGCAGACCGGCGCGGCCACCCACGTGGACACCTCAATGACCTTGATCCCTTCCAGAGCCATCCTCATGGCAGCGACCTTTCCTGCACGCTACGTAACCCAGATTGCCAGTACCTGAGCGGGGGGTCCATGTCCCGCTAGCCATGGTGCCAGAAGAGTACCCCCTCACGGCCTACGATCTCAACTGGCCCGCTCGCTGAGCCCCTCCGAGCTGAACGTCGGGCGCCGGCCGAGGGGGAACCGCTCGCCGGCAGGCCTGAGCTCGATGCTGCAGGCATCCGCGTCCTCCAGCGGTCGTCCAGAGGGGTAGAGACAGCCAGAACACCGTCACCCTGCGCAATAACGGCAGCGATTCGAGCAGTTCCACGCAGGCGGTCTTGACACGGGTGACAGTGTGTCTTGGTCCCCGCACAATGCTAGATTGACTTGACCGGAGGCCCCCTACTATAATGGGCCGCACCGAGAAGCGAGAGCGAGCCCGGCCCTCGGTATCGGGGTAGAGAGCCGGGCATGTTTTCTTTCGCCCGTTAAGAGGGCGAATACTGGGGGTGGTCGATTGCGCGACTACGAGCTAGTGGTCATCCTGAGTCCAGAGTTGGCCGAGGAAGATATTCCCGCTGCAATCGACAGGTTAAGCCAGTTGATTGTAGACCGTGGCGGTGAGGTAAAGGACGTTGATCGCTGGGGCCGCAGGAAGCTGGCCTACCCTATCAACAAACACCTGGAGGGGAACTACCTAGTCACCCAGGTCAGGCTGGAGCCTGACCGCACGTCCGGTGTGGAAGCGGGATTGCGTATTTCGGAAGAGGTGCTGCGTCACCTGTTGATACGCGTGGGCGACTAGGGCTGACCAGCCGCGGTGCTCGGCGGAAGGAGTTTGAGGAGATGGCGGGCCTCAACAAGGTGATGCTCATCGGCAATGTAGGCACAGACCCAGAGATGCGCTATACGGCCAACGGCAACGCAGTGACCACCTTCCGTCTCGCCTGTAGCCGCAACTACACTACCCCCGACGGCGAGCGGAAGGAAGAGACCGAGTGGTTCAACGTCGTCACCTGGAGCAAGCTGGCCGAAACCTGCAGTCAGTTCCTTCAAAAGGGGCGCCGCGCCTACGTGGAGGGACGCCTGCAAACCCGTAGCTGGGAGGGTGGAGACGGCCAGAGGCGCTTCCGCACTGAGGTGGTAGCCAACAGCGTCCTCTTCCTCGATCGGGTGCAGGCGGCGCCTATGACGGAGGAGGCCGCCCCAGTAGCCGAGGCCGAGAACCGGGTGGACCCCAATGACCTGCCCTTCGAGTAAGTCACTTACCTGAGGAGAAGTGTTTGCATGGACCAGGCGACTGAGAGGGACGAGACGGCCGAGAGCCCGCCTGCCGAATCGGCAGACGTAGCCGAGGAGAAGCCCCGGAGCGCGACCAGGAAGAGGGCCGCGGCTGCCGTCGAGAAGAAAACGGAAGCGGTTGCCGAAGCCAAGGCAGAAGCAGCCCCTGAGGAGGAGCCGGCCCCGACCGAAGAACCTGTTCTCACCAGCGAAGGCGCTGCTCCCTTGGTCGAGGCGGGCCCGCCTGCCGGACAGCCAGCCCCGGCAGTTGCCGCCAGGCCCGAGAGGAAGAGACACGGCCGTTACGTCCCCAGGCGGAAGGTCTGCTCCTTCTGCGTCGACCACGTCGACGAGATCGGCTACAAGGACGTTGCGAAGCTCCGCCGCTACCTATCGGACCGGGGGAAGATCGAGCCTCGCCGCAAGACGGGCACCTGCGCCAAGCACCAGCGCCGTCTCACCATCGCCCTGAAGAGGGCCCGGCACCTGGCTCTCCTGCCCTACACCGCGGAGCACATCCGGCTCGCGGGAGCCTTCGCGCCCCGCAGTTGATCGTTCGACGGGGGACGGGGAAAATGATCTCGATTCCCGCCCCTTCACCATGTCCCGGCCTCGGCCTGGGGCAAGCTTGTTGCCCGGACCGAGAGCTCGGCGGAGCGAGTCTTGCCGAAGAGAAGGCGTGTCCCCCCTGTAATCCGCCCCGGCTCCCGCAAGCCGACGACCCGGTGGGACGAGGAGCGGCGTAGTCAGCGCCTAGTCATGGCTCTGGGCGCTGCGGTTCTCATCGCCGTGGCAATCATCGCCGTCTTTGGCTACTACCAGACTCAAATCCGCCCGAAGGGAGAGACCGTCCTTCGGGTGGGGGACCGCTCCTTCAGCTTGGACTACCTGGAGCGACGCCTCCGCTACGACATCCGCGAAGGCAACACCACGTACGCAGCAAGCCTTTCCCAGGCTACGTCGCTCCTCCTGAACGAGATTGGTCAGGAGGAGTTGATGCGACAGGGCGCACCCGAGAAGGGAGTTGATCTCAGCGACGAAGCCATCGACGCTGAGATCCGGCGCCAGGAAAGCGTGCCCGACGACGCCGATCAGAAGACGTTCGCCACCGCCTACCGAAAGGCGGTCCGCGACAGCGGCCTCTCCACGGAGGCCTACCGGGACGTCATCGCCGCCGGCATGGCGGCAACCGCTATCCAGTCCAAATTCGTGGAGGAAGTCCCCAAGACGGCAGACCAGGTTCGCTTTCGCGCGATCGTCCTCACCACCGAGGATGACGCGAAGGCAGCTCTGGAGCGGCTTCGGAACGGGGAGGACTTCGCGGCGGTGGCGGGCGAGGTTTCCCTGGATACGGCATCCCGCGCGAACGGGGGCGAGGTGGACTGGACTCCCCGCGGCCTCGTCGACCCGGCCCTGGACGAGGTCCTATTCTCGCTGGAAATCGGCCAGATCAGCGACATCATCACCGGCCAGAGCGCGCTCTTCATCGTCCAGGTGCTGGAGAGGCAGGACCAGCGGGAGACGACGGACAGCCAGCGGCCCATTCTGGCGAACAAGGCGCAACAGGAATGGCTCAGCCAGCTTGAGGAGCGCTTGGGAGCGGCCATCTCGCTGAGCGACGCGCAGACCAACAGCCTCCTGAAAGTGGTGCAGAGCGAGGCTGGGGAGGGGCAATAGCGTGGTCGGAAGCCGTTCTGAGGTAGGCGTGGGGCTCATGGGCCTGGGGGTCGTGGGCAGCGGCGTGGCCCGCGCTCTCCTGGAGCGGGGCGACGCCTACGGACAACAGGTCGGATGTCCCCTGCGGCTGGTACGCATCCTGGAGCGGGAGCCGGATAGGGAAAGGCCGGTGCGGGTCGATCGCGCCCTGTTCACCCAGGATGTGCGAGACATCGTCGACAACGCCGCGATTGACATCGTCATCGAGGTGCTGGGGGGCGAGCACCCAGCCTATGAGTACCAGCGGCAGGCCCTGGAGGCCGGCAAGTACGTGGTCACGGCCAACAAGGAGGTCATCGCCAAGCACGGGGCAGAGCTGCGCGCCCTGGCCCACCAGCGCGGGGTTGACATCCTATTCGAGGCCAGCGTGGGCGGTGGCATCCCCATCATCGCCCCGTTGAAGCGCGACCTCCTGGCCAACGAGATCACCGCCATTAGCGCCATCATCAACGGCACCACCAACTACATTCTGACCAGCATGAGCCGGGAGGGGAGCGACTTCGAGCCGGTGCTGCGTCGCGCCCAGGAGCTGGGCTACGCCGAGGCGAACCCTGCCAACGACATCGAGGGGGTGGATGCGGTCTACAAGCTGGCCATCCTGGCCAGCCTGGCCTTCCACACCGACGTCCATCCAGACGATGTCCACCGGGAGGGCATCACTCGTCTCAGTGCTCGCGACTTTCGCTATGCCCGCGAGCTGGGCTATGCCATCAAGCTGCTGGCCCTGGCCCGCAAGCACGATTCCCAGTTGCAGGTCCGCGTTCACCCCGCTCTCCTGCATGAGGAAGAGCTCCTGGCCAAGGTCGATGGCGTCCTCAACGCCGTCCAGGTGGAGGGCGACCTGGTGGGTCGTGTGCTCTTCCAGGGACAGGGCGCTGGCTCACTGCCGACCTCCAGCGCCGTCGTCGCCGATGTCCTGGACGCTGCCCGGAGCATCGTCAGTGGCCCCCCTGAGAGACCGTCGCCGCCCCCGCAACAGACCGTCTCCGTGCGGCCCATGAGCGAGCTGCGCACCCGCTACTACATGCGGATGATGATCGTGGATAGTCCCGGCGTGCTGGCCAGGATCGCTCACGTCCTGGGCGTCCACCAGATCAGCATCGCGTCCGTTATCCAGAAGGAGGCCGACCCGCAGGCGCAGACGGCGGAGATCGTCATCATGACGCACGAGGCCCAGGAGGAGGCTGTGCAGCAGGCCCTCCAGGAGGTAGCGCGGCTGCCGGTGGTGGCGGAGATCGGCAACTTCCTGCGCGTGGAAGGGTAAAGGAGGTCGGTGGTGGCTCGACCCAGGGAAGACCCCTCCCAGAGCATCAGCACGCTGGCCTGGCTCCAGGACCAGTTTCACCTGCTGAAAGCCCAGCTTGGCAAGGTCCAGCATCAGACAGACCAGACCCAGGCCATGGCTCTGGACGTCTCTGACAAGATGCGTCAGCAGGAGGCGACCATCGCCGACCTGGCCAGCCAGGGGAGCGCGATTGTGCCCCTCCAGGAGGAGATGCGCCAGCTCAAGGATGTGTTGGCCCGTCTCCAGGAGCAGCAGGTGCAGGGCCGCGGCCAGTTAGAAGAGACCATCCGCCAGCGCATGTCGGAGGCGGAGCGCGGACGCGTGGAGGTGGCGGACCTGCACCGTCGACTGGAGGGCCTTGAGCGCCAGGTCGAGGAGTGGCTGGATCGCCAGAGCGGCATTGAGGACGCCGCCCGGCGCTATCAGGAGGGCATCGCCCTGGCCAGTGCGCGGGCCGAAACCATGGAGCAGCGCTTGGAGGCCCTGGAGGGCCGCGCATCCCGCAACCTGGAAGCCACGAATCGCATCGACCAGGACATCTCGCGCATCGACGCTGCCATCCAGGGTCTGGAGCGTGAGGATGACCTTCAGGCGGAGAGGGCCCGCGTAGCCTTGGAGGCGGCGCGCCGTGTGGAGGCAGAGGTGGAGTCGGAGAGGCGGGACCTCCGGGCCCTCACTGAGCTCTCGGAGAGGATGGAGCTGCTCAAGGTAGAGAGGCAGCGCCTGGAGGACCGTCTGGCGCAGGTCGAGGAAAGCGTCAACGAGCTGCGAGGCCTCCTGGCTCACGAGGAGCAACTCCTCAGCGTCCTGGATGGGCGCACCCAGGGCTATCTGGGCCGGCTGGAGGCATTGCGTGAGGAGATCATGCGCCACCGCCAGCAGTTCGTCGAGCATCTGCTCAAGCTGAGCAGCGGCCAGGAGCGCCTGAAGCGACGCCAGATCGAAGAGCTGGAACGCGAGATCAAGGAGCTAAAGCAGCATGCTGTCGGCCTCACAGAGGAGTGAGCCTGCCCTTGATAGCCCCAAACCGGGCGTCCTCCGGCACTACCGCCAGCACCTGCCGGTCACGGAAGCGACGCCACTGCTGAACCTGGGTGAGGGCGATACGCCCCTGGTGCGCTCGCGCCACCTGGAGGCCGAGGTCGGCTGCGAGGCCCTCTACTTCAAGCTGGAATCCTGCAACCCCACCGGCTCCTTCAAGGACCGGGGCATGGTGGTGGCGGTGGCCAAGGCGCTCGAGGCGGGTATGCGGGCCGTCATGTGCGCCTCCACCGGCAACACCAGCGCCTCGGCGGCCGCCTACGCCGCTCACTGCGGCCTGGCGGCCTACGTGGTGGTCCCCCACGGACGCATCGCCCTGGGAAAGCTGGCGCAGGCCGTAGCCCACGGCGCCCGCATCATCGACATCGACGGCAGCTTCGATCAGGCTTTGGGGCTGGCCCGCGCCATCACCGAGAAGCACGCCATCGCCCTGGTGAACTCAGTCAACCCCTTCCGCATCGAAGGCCAGAAGACCGCCGCCTTCGAGATCGTGGACGTACTGGGCGAGGCGCCAGACTATCTCTTCATCCCGGTGGGCAACGCCGGCAACATCACCGCCTACTGGAAGGGGTTCGTTGAGTACCACCGGCTGGGAAAGGCGGGGCAGCGCCCGCGCATGATGGGGTTCCAGGCTGCCGGCGCTGCTCCCATCGTCCTCGGCAGGCCGGTGGAGGACCCGCAGACCGTGGCCTCGGCCATCCGCATAGGCAACCCGGCTAGCTGGAAGGGGGCCGTGGCCGCCCGCGATGAGTCCGGCGGCGTCATCGATGCCGTCAGCGACGACCAGATACTGGACGCCTATCACCGGCTGGCCCAAGAGGAGGGCATCTTCTCCGAACCGGCGTCGGGCGCGGCCGTGGCCGGCCTCTTGAAGACGGCGGCCGGCGGGCTGGACCTGCGAGGGCGGACCGTCGTCTGCATCATCACTGGCAGCGGCCTCAAGGACCCGGACACCGCCATGGCCACGCCGCCGGAGCTCCACCACCTGCCCGCCGACCTGGCCGCCATCGAAGGGGCCATGGGCTGGCGCTGAGGCGGGGCCGGCCGACGCAGTTGAGGTAAACTCATGGTCTTCCGCTGGTTGAATCCGGAGCGAATCGCCGTGGTGGAGGTCTCCGGGGCCCTGGGCTCCGCCGTGCGCACGGCCGAGTTCGTGCGTATCTTCCGCTCCCTGGAGGAGAACGCCCGCGTGCGGGCGGTGGTAGTAGACATCGATTCGCCGGGGGGCTCGGCCTCCGCCTCCGATTACCTGCACCGGGCCCTAGCCCGGGTCAGCGCCCGCAAGCCCGTGGTGGCCTTCGTTCGAGGCATGGGTGCCTCGGGCGCCTACCTGCTGAGCTGCGCCGCCACCAGGATCGTGGCCATCCCCAGCGCCCTGGTCGGGTCCATAGGCGTCATCAGCATCCGGCCCCTCGTCTATGAGTTCATGCGTCGGTACGGCGTCGGCGTCTCCGTTACGAAGAGCGGCCGCCTGAAGGACATGTGGTACCCCTTCCGGGAGCCCACCGAGGAGGAGAAGCAGAAGGAACAGGCGCTTCTGGACGAGTTCTACGAGCGCTTCGTCTCCACGGTTGCGGAGGCCCGCAACCTCGACCCGGAGAAAGCGCGGACCCTGGCCACCGGCGAGGTCTTCAGCGCCGCTCAAGCCAAGGAGGCCTCGCTGGTCGACGAGCTGGGCGACCTGGAGAGGGCCATCGAGATAGCGATGGAGCTGGGGAAGGTGCCGCGACGCCTGGCCTACGTGCGGCCGCGGCGTGGGCTGCGCACCATCCTCTTCCAGCGCATGGCCAGCGCCTTCGTGGAAGAGATAGCGGCGGCGGTGGAGCAAGGGCTCCGCGGCCGCATCGACTACCGGCTCCGCTGAAGGAGTCCCCCTCCGCCCGCAGATTGTCCACGTTCCCAGGAAACCCGTCTCTTTCGCTCCGCTGGATACGGTCTAACCCGTGGTGAGCCGCAGCGTGGCCGGTCTGCTCACCCCTCCCAGAAGCGGCCGCGCTAGTAGTAGCGCCGGCGGGGCCGTCGCCCCGCGCGGAAGAGGTTAACCAGGACAACGCCGGCCAGGAAGCCACCGACGTGCGCCCACCAGGCGACGCCGCTACCGGCGGTCTGGCCCAGGGACGCCACGCCGGTGAAGAGCTGCATCAGGAACCAGATGCCTATGAGAGCGGCGGCAGGGACATAGGGGGCGCCGAGGAAGAAGAACAAGGGCATGAAGACGGCGATGCGGGCCCGCGGGTACATCACCAGGTAAGCCCCCATCACACCGGCGATGGCGCCGCTGGCCCCGATCCCTGGAACCAGATCATTCATGCTCAACGCTATCTGGGTCGCCGTGGCCACCAGGCCGACGACAAGGTAGAACACCAGGTAGCGCACGTGCCCCAGGGCGTCCTCAACATTGTCGCCGAAGACCCACAGGAAGAGCATGTTGCCCAGGATGTGAAGCCACCCGGCGTGCATGAACATGGACGTGAACACAGTGAGGAGCGGATGCTGGCCCCCGCAGAAGGCGGTCAGGTCACGAGGGTTCACGTTCGGATTCAGGCCCAGCGAGTCGCTGACGCAGGCAGGGATGGCGCCCCAGTCGTAGAACCAGCGGTCGAGCTCGGAGAGGCCCCGGAAGGGGGCTTGCGCGTTGAGGGTTAGCTCGTAGAAGAAGACCAGGAAGTTGACAACGATGATGCCGATGTTGACGTAGGGTAGGGTGCGCGTGCTCAGGCGGTCGCCAACAGGAATCATCGGCGGCGGAGCCCCGGAGCTATCAGGCGGCGCCGTCCTCAGGCGCTGACAGCCGATAGTAGAACGCGGACGCCCACCAGGGCAAGCGAGGCGGCCTTTAGCGGGTCCGCAAGTGGCGGGCGCCACTCGTGGGGATTCGAGGCCTGCGGCCCCAACCGGCGGAGGCGGAAGCCGACCTCAGCCGGCGGTCGCGCCCACGCGGACTACGGGTCGGCGTCTCCGTCATGGGCCCTCCAACCTCATCATGCCACCGGGTCCCTTCACCTTCAGAGGGAGGCCGGCCAACAGGTAGTAGACGGTATCGGCGTGGGCGGCCAGGCGCTGGTTTGCCAGGCCCAGGAGGTCCCGGAAGAGGCGCCCCGAGGGATAAGCGGGCACCAGCCCTGCCCCCACCTCGTTGGTCACGACGATCAAGGAAGGAGGCTGCTCGCGGTAGGCTGCTAGCAGGTCCCCCACTCGGCCTGCTACCTCCTTTTCGACGCGATCTAGCTCCGACGACAAGAGGGTATCGGATGCTGTCACCGGCGGGCCGGCGGCTTCCATAAGCCTGGCCACCCAGAGGGTCAGGCAGTCCAAGATGACGGTGTCGAAGTGGCGCCCCCACCCAGTGAGCGCCTCGGGCACGGCCAGGGGCTCTTCCACAGTCTGCCAGTGCGTTGGCCGGTCCTCTCGGTGCCGCCTGAGACGCCGGCGGTCCTCGTCGTCGTTCGGGGCCATGGTAGCCAGGAAGAGCACGCGACCGCCGCTGCGCTCGGCGAGCTGCACGGCGAAAGCGCTCTTGCCGCTGCGTACACCGCCGGTGATGAGGGTCAGCTCCTTGGGCACTGGCTTCATTCCTCTAGCCGAGAAGGAGGGCGTGCAACCATCCACGGCCGCCGCCCGCAGCCACCAAGAGGAGGGTCATGACCTCCGTGATCTCCACCAGCGCGCCGTAGACGTCGCCGGTTAGTCCTCCGAGGCGGCGCGCCGCCCAGGCGCCGATGGCCAGAGAGGTCGCCGTCACCACTATCGCTATCACGAGACCGCCCCAGCCCAGCAGCGCGCCGGCCGCTCCCAGAGCAATGGCACCAGCCACGGCCAGGGTTGACCCGCGGGCCGCCTGGTGCAGAGGCAGCCCCAGGCCAGAAGGGCGCGCATAGGGGAAGGCTATGGTGCCGACAACAACCGTGGCCCGTCCCAGACAGGGAGTCAGGAGCAGCGCCTCGGCCCGCACGCCGCCGGGAAGGGAAAGCACTGCCGACCACTTGAGAGACAGGACGGCGATGAGGGCCACCACCCCATAAGCGCCCACCTGTGCGTCGTGCATGATGGCCAGGCGTCTCTCGCGGGTCCGGCCCTGAGCGCCCAGGAGCCCGTCGGCACTATCAGCCAGGCCGTCCAGGTGCATGCCGCCGGTGAGTACAGCCAGGGCAAGCACGAGGAGCCAGGCCCGAGGGGCATCCGCCAGCACCCGCCCCAGTCCCTGGTCCAGCCCCACCAGCGCCAGGCCCAGACCAAGGCCGACAAGCGGAAAGTAGGCCTGCGAGCGCCCCACCGCCTGCGGCGACTCGGGGCGGCCCCAGGGGATGGGGATGATGGTCAGGAACCGGATGGCGGCTATCAGATCCAAGGCAGGTCAGGAGGACCGGCGTGTCTGCCGCCGACTGACCCCGGCCGAGGCGAAGGTGGCCATCTCCAGTTGCAGGCGGCAGGCCGCGTCCAGCAGGAAAAGTCCCAGGGCAGCCCCCGTGCCCTCACCCAGGCGCATCTTCAGGTCCAGCAAGGGCGTCAGGCCCAGGTGCTCCAGGGCCACCCGATGGCCGGGCTCGGTCGAAAGGTGGGACGCCATCAGGTAGTCACGCACCCGAGGGGCCAGGCGCCAGGCCAGCAGGGCGCTTGCCCCCGACGCCAGGCCATCGAGCACCACCGGCCAGCGCCGGGACGCCGCGCCCAGCATCGCCCCGGCCAGGAACCCCAGCTCGAACCCTCCTACCTTCGCTAGCGCGTCCACGGGATCCGCAGGGTCCGGAACGTTGACCTCCAGAGCCCGCTCGATGAGACGCACCTTGTGACCCCATGTTGTGTCGTCGATGCCGGTCCCCCGGCCGGTCACAGCGGAGGGCGGCACGCCCGTGAGGGCGGCGATGACGGCGGCACCTGCCGTCGTGTTGCCGATGCCCATGTCGCCCGTGGCCAGGGCACCGGTGCCGCGCCGGGTCCAGGCGGCCGCCGCCCTCACCCCTGAGGTCAGGCAGAACAGGGCCTGCTCCCGGCCCATGGCGGGGCCGAGGGAGAAGTCGGACGTACCCGGCCCAGCCCGGCGCGCAAGCAGGCGCCGGGCTGGCGGCAGGTCAACCGCTGCTCCAGCATCGACCACCAAGACCCGGGCGCCCACGCACCGCGCCAGGACGCTCACGGCGGCGCCGCCAGCCAGGAAGTTGCGGACCATCTGAGCCGTCACCTGCGGTGGGTAGGCGCTGACCCCACGCCGGGCGATGCCGTGGTCGGCGGCCGCGGTGACGATGATCTTGCGGCGCAGCACAGGTGTGGCCTGGCCGGTCACGCCCGCCGCCCAGATCGCCAGCTCCTCCAGACGGCCCAGGCTGCCGCGGGGTTTCGTCAACTGGTCCTGGCGGGCCCTGGCCTGGGCCATCGCCCCTTCATCCAGCGGGCCGATGGCTGCAATGGCGGCGGCCAGGGCGGCTGGACGCGACATGTTCAGAAATCGAGGCCGGGCTGGGCCTTGATACCGCGCTGGAGGGGGTGCTTCACCTCCCGCATCTCCGTGACCAGGTCGGCGAAGTCGATGAGCGCCTGGGGGGCGTCGCGGCCCGTGATGACTACGTGCAGGCTGTCGGGCCGGCGGCGGAGCACCTCCAGCACCTCGTCCATGGGCAGCCACTCGTACTTGAGGGGGTAGGTGAACTCGTCCAGGATGATGATGTCGTACTGGCCGGAGCCTATCTTCTCCTGGGCCATTGCCCATAGCTCGCGGGCCAGGGCCTTGTCCTTCTCGATGTCCTGAGAGAGCCAGGTGTAGCCGCCGCCGAGGGGGATGACCTCTATCCCCAGGCGCTTCCCAGCCCGCTCCTCACCGTAGTTGCTGGTCTTGGTCTTGATGAAGGAGAGCATGGCCACCTTCATGTCTCGTCCCCAGGCCCGGAAGAGGATCCCCAGGGCGGCGGTGGTCTTCCCCTTGCCGTGGCCGGTGTACACCACGACCAGCGGCTTGCGTTTGGCGTTGGGAGCAGCGTTCACGTCTCTCCTCCGTCCGTACGGCCGTCCCCCGACGGCGGCAGGCCGCCGGCTGGCCCCGACGTCGGGGCGGCACCCATGGGCACCACCACCGGCCGGCCACTGGCAGGGTGCCGCAGCACTGTCACGTCCGCCCCGTAGGCGCTGGCGATGAGCTCCGGCCGCAGCACTGACTCCGGCGGCCCCTCGGCGGCGACGGCGCCCCGGTCCAGGAGCACCAGCCGGTCGCAGTAGAGGGCAGCCAGCGTCAGGTCGTGGATGGTGGCGAGCACGGCCAGGCTGCGCTCCTGACAGAGGCGTCGCACCAGGCCCATGACGGTCATCTGATGGCCCACGTCCAGGTGGGAGGTCGGCTCATCCAGGAGCAGCACGGGCGCCTCCTGGGCCAGGGCGCGGGCAATAACCACCTGCTGCCGCTCGCCCCCCGAGAGCTGGTGGGCGAAGCGAGAGGCGAGGGCGGTAGCGCCCGTCTGGGTCAGGGCCCGGCGGGCCGCCGCCAGGTCCGATGGCCCCTCGGATTGTAGCAGTCGCAGGTGGGGGGTGCGACCCATGAGGACGATCTCCAGGACGGTGAAGCCTTCGGGCAGGGCCGGGCTCTGGGGGACCACAGCCACTCGACGGGCCAGCGCCGCCCTTGTCAGCGTCCCGCAGTCTTGGCCTATGAGGCGCACCTCGCCCGAGCGGAGCGGCATCACCCGTGTGACCGCGCGCACGAGGGTGGTCTTCCCAGAGCCGTTGGGGCCCACCAGGCCCACCACCTCGCCGGAGGCCACGTCCAGGCTCACCCCGCGCAGGACGGGGGCGCCGCCGTAGTCAGCCCAGAGGTCCCTTATCTCCAGCATCGCTCTCCTCAGAAGACGGCGCGCTGGTGGCGGCGCAGCAGCCAGAGGAAGAAAGGCGCCCCGCAGAGGGCGGTGATGACCCCGACCGGTACTTCCGAAGGCGAAAGGACGGAGCGGGCCGCCAGGTCGGCCAGTATGAGGAAGACGGCGCCGGCCGCCATCGACATGGGCACCAGGCGCCGGTAGTCGAACCCCCAGAGGAGGCGCACCGTGTGGGGCACGATGAGCCCCACGAAGCCGATAAGCCCGCTCACTGACACGGCCGCCGCCGTCGCCAGGGAGGCGGTGACGATGACCAGCAACTTCACCCGCTCGACGGGCACCCCCAGTTGCTGCGCCTCTTCCTCATCTAGCTGGAGGACGTTGAGGAAACGGGCGCTAGCCAGGACAGCGGCCCCGCCCACGAGGCTGTAGGGCAGCACCATGCCCACCTTCTGCCAGGTGGCGGTGTTGAAGCCCCCCAGGAGCCACGAGAGCACCGTCACCGCACGCTCGTGGTTAGCCATGATGAGGAAGGTCATGGCAGAGGTGGCCGCCGCGGAGACGGCTACGCCGGCCAGGATGAGGGTGACGTTGGGCGCCACGCCGCCGCTACGAGCCAGCCCGTAGCTGATGGAGACGGCGAGCAGCGCCCCCACGAAGGCGGCCAGCGGCAGCAGGCTCAGGGTGCCGAAGGCGTAGGGCACCGGCGAAACGAGGACGATGGTTGCCCCCAGGCCGGCGCCGGCCGCCACCCCGATGAGGTAGGGGTCGGCGAGAGGGTTGCGCAGGATGCCCTGGTAAGCGGCCCCGGAGAAGGCCAGAGTAGCCCCCACCAGGCCGGCCAGGATCACCCGCGGCAGGCGGATCTGCCAGACGATCTCCTCCCAGGTCTCGGGCCAGGTCACGCTTCCCAGCCCCAGCACCTTGGAGGCCAGGATGCGCACCACGGTAGTGAACGGGATGTCCACGGAGCCCTGGCTCGCCCCCACGAGGACGGCGGCCAGGACGGTCGCCAGGGCCAGCAACAGAGAGATGCGCAGCGGCCGCACGCCCGGCAGGGTGAAGGCTTCCTCGCCGGCGAAGGCGTCGGCGTGGGGGCCTGGAACGGGCAGGGTGCGGGCTCGTCTCAAGGGAACTTCTCCGGGTAGAGGACGCGCGCCAGTTCTTCGAGGCCGTCCACCACGCGCGGGCTGGGCCGGCTGACGATGTCCGGGTCGATGACGTAGATGCGGTCGTTCTTGACAGCGCTGATGACGCCCCAGCCGGGCCTCGCCTTCACCGTCTGCGGCGACTCGCCGGCGTCCGCGTCGGCCAGGATGATGACCTCCGGGTCGCGGTCCAGGATCTCCTCCTGGCTGAACTGGGGATAGGCCGTGGGGGCGCCCTCGGCGATGTTGCGGGCCTTAAGCAGGTTATAGAAGTCACCAACGAAGGAGTTGGGGGCCACCGTGAAAAAAGTGTTGTCCAGTTCGTGGTAGACGCGCGGCCCCTCCTCGACGTCCTCCAGTTTGTCGGTGACCGCCCTCATGCGAACTTTCATCTCCTGAGCCAGACGCGCGCCCTCCTCGGCGTGGCCGCTGGCGCGGGCCAGGAGCCACACCTGCCCCGTTACGCCGTCGATGTTGTCCGGCACCTCCAGGAAGAGGACCGTCTCGCCCAGGCGGTCGAGAGCTTCGACAATGTCGTCCTGGTTGGAGGCGATTATGATCAGGTCGGCTTCGACGCCAGCAATGGCCTCCAGGTTGGGCTGGAAGGCGTCCAGCTTGGTGGTGTTCCCGGCCTCGGCCGGGTAGTCCGATTGCAGGTCGGTAGCTACGATCTGGGGCCCGGCCCCCACGGCGTACAACACCTCCGTCGCCGCCGGCGACAGGGAGGCGATGCGCTGGGGCGCCTCCGCTATCGTCAGGTTGCGGCCGTCGCTGCGCGTCACGGTGACGGGGAAGTCGGCGGCCGGGGTCGCAGATCCAGGGCCGGCGGCGGGCTGTTCCTCCTCGCCGCAGGCGGCCATGGCCAGCGTGAGGGCTATGGAAAGAGCCAGCAAGATCCCGAGCATGGGAAAGCGTCGCATCGCGTACCTCCGTTCCAGCGACCGGGACAACGGGCAACAAAAGTCCCCCGCCTTGAGAAGATCGGGGGCCTTTCGGGAAGAAAAGCCCTTGCCTGGGGCAAGGGCTGGACTACGCCGTAAGGTGTGCCCGCGCCTTATCCTCGAAGGCTAATGGCATGCTGTGGGGGCAGGTTTTCTGGCTCAGCCCGAGGGGCGGACCACACAGTTGCGGGACAGCGCCGGCCTTGCACCGGACTTGCCCATTTGAGCCCCGAAGGGCACCCCCACAACGACGCGCGATATTCAGTTGTCGTTGTCGCCCGGGCGACGGTGGCACTATAGCAGCACGACACGGCAGTGTCAACGCAGACGGGCAGCGCTGAGTGGCCCGGGGTTGGCGGCTGCTCCATGGGACTCTGCGGGACGGGCCATCAACGGAATAGGTTGCCTGCCACAGATTGACACAGACTGGCACTGATGGCGAACCAGATTTGGATGATCTGGAATCTGTGCTGCATCTGTGAAGATCTGTGGCAACCTGAATGGTCTAAGGGCATAAACGCGCAGATGCCGGACGTTGACCGTAGCGGCTGCCCGGCTACGATCCGCCTAGCCATACACGCGCTGGAGCGGCAAGACGGGGGTGCATCATGGAGCTGGGACTGGCGGGCAAGGTCGCGCTGGTGGGCGGGGCGAGCCGCGGCATCGGCAAGGCGGTGGCTATGGCCCTGGCGCGGGAGGGCTGCCGGGTGGCCATTGGCGCTCGCGGCCGCGAAGGTCTGGAGGCGGCGGCGGCCGAGATCGCCGGCGCCACGGGCAGCCAGGTGCTCCCCGTCGTCTGTGACATGTCGCGCTACGAGGACATACGGCGCTTCGTGGCGGAGACCGTCTCCCGGTTCGGCGGGCTGGACATCGTAGTGAACAACGCCGGCGGCCCGCCGCTTGGCACCTTCGACGCGCACTCAGACGAGGTCTGGCAGGCCGCGCTGGAGCAGAACTTTCTCAGCGTGGCGCGAACGGTGCGCGAGGCTCTCCCCCACCTGCGGCGGCGAGGCGGCGGCCGCATCATCAACATCACCTCCATGGCCGTGAAGCAGCCCTTGGACGGGCTCATTCTCTCCAACGCCGCCCGCCTCGGCGTGGTGGGCCTGGCCAAGACCCTGTCTCGCGAGCTGGGCCCGGAGCAGATCCTGGTGAACAACGTCTGCCCCGGCCTTACCCTCACCGAGCGCATGCGCCAGGTGCTCCAGAACCGGGCCACCGCCGAGGGCCGGCCGCTTGAGGATGTCATCGAGGAGGAGGGCCGGCGTGTGCCCGTGGGGCATCTGGGCCAGCCGGAGGACATCGCTGCCCTGGTGGTCTTCCTGGCCTCGGAGCCGGCCCGACACATCACTGGCACCACCATCCAGGTGGACGGCGGCTCCACCACGGCGGTCATGTAGCCATGCCTGCCGGCAGGCCGGCTTGAC
>CAZSSQ010000014.1:23034-25038 GCA_964609465.1 uncultured Dehalococcoidia bacterium | reverse complement strand
GCCGCCGACGGCAACGGCCCCGTCAACGCCCTGGACGCCGCCGTGCGCAAGGCGCTGCTGGAGTTCTACCCCAGCCTGACCGCCATCAAGCTCGTGGACTACAAGGTGCGCATCATCGACAGCGCCGCCGGCACCGGCGCCTCCGTGCGCGTCCTCATCGAGTCCACAGACGGCGAGGAGTTCTGGCGCACCGTGGGCAGCTCCACGGACATCATCGAAGCCTCGTGGCTGGCCCTGGCCGACAGCCTGGAGTGGTGGGTCATGCACCGCGAGCCCCATAACAGGTCTGTCGCCAGCCGCAAGGAGCCCAAGGCCTGATCTGACCGCTCCGGATCTCTGAGGAGGCATATCATGGCTGCACCCGCCGAACCACAAGCCCGCATCCAGTCCGACATCGAGGCGCTCTGCCGCTTCGAGCGCGGCTCCGCATCAGAGGGGGAACGAGAGGCGGCCCGCTGGGTAGCCTCCCGCTTCCAGGAGATCGGCCTGGAGCCCGAGCTGGAGACCTTCCACTTCTACCCGGAGTACTGGAACGTCTGGGGCGCCCACATGCTGGGCGCCCTGGGCGCCTGGCTGCTCCTGGGCCGGGGCGGCCGCCGCCGGCGTCTCCTGGGGGCCGCCGCCACCTCCTTCCTGGCCGCCTCCTTCTGGGGCGACGCCGCCGCCCGCTATCACTGGCTGCGCCGCCTCTTCCCGGCCCGACCGTCCATCAACGTCCTGGCGCGATTGCGCAACCCGCAGGCGCAGCGCCTGCTCATCGTCTCCGCCCATGTCGACGCCGCCCATTCCGGCTTCGTCTTCCATCCTGCCCTTCAGATTTGGGGCCGCCGCCGCTACACCGCCGGCGAGATGCCGCCGATGCTTACCGTGTCCTTCTGGGCACTCCTCTCCCTGGCCGGCGCCTCCACCCTCCGAGCCATCGGCCTGCCGCGGGCCCTGGCAAAGATGGTCGCCATGCCCGGCGCCGTCCTCTCCACGGTCACGGCAGGTTTCCTGGCCGACATCCGCCGCAACCCCGTGGTGCCCGGCGCCAACGACGACGCCTCCGCCGTCGGCACCGTCCTCGCCCTCGCCCAGGAGCTGGCCGCCAGCCCTCCCACCAACCTAGAGGTCTGGTTTCTGGTTACGGGCTGCGAAGAGGGTATCCTGGGCGGCATGTACGCCTTCCTGGAGCGACACCACGCCGAGGTGGAGGGCCGCCGCCCCTTCGTCCTGAACCTGGAGATGCTGGGCTCGGGGAAGCCGGTCTACACGGAGGCCGAGGGCCTGGTGACTCGCTTCCCCTTCGACCCCGAGGCCGTCTCCCTGGCCGCAGAAGTGGCCCTTGAGCCCGAGTTCGAGGGCGTCGAAGGCAACACAAATCCGGTCACCACCGATGCCCTGGTGGCCCACCACCACGGCTTCCCGGCCATCACCATCATGTCCCTGGCCGCCGACGGCCGTTCCCCGCACTACCACTGGCTTAGCGACACGCCGGAGAACATCGACGGCGCCTCGCTGGAGCGCTGCTACCGCTACCTGCGGCGCATCATCCAGCGGCTCGACGAGAAAGCCGGGTAGGGGCGAGCCCTGCCCCTACGCGACCGGGGCCATCGATTGCTGAACGCGACAAAAGGGGTGCCCTCTCAAGAGGGCACCCCGATGGTTCTGCACCCCAGCCGTCTAATACCCGTTGGCGAAGGGGATGATTGGCTGAGGAACTCCGGGCTGTTGCCGGAACGGGCCCTGCCCTGGCACCACCGGCATCAGCGAACCGATGCCCGGGCGGGTGCCCAGCTCCACCTGTATGCTCAGCTCATCGCCGCCCCGCTGGACCCGCACCGACACCGCCCCCCCAGGCTCGTGGTCGAGGATGGCGTCTCTGGCCTCCGTCGCGCTCGAGACCTCCTGAGACCCGATCATCAGGATGACGTCACCGCGCCGCAGGCCCGCCTTCTGCGCCGGCCCCTCCGTGTCCACTTCGACGATGGCCACGCCATGGTCGCGGGCCAGGCCCAGCTCCTT
>CAZSSQ010000014.1:0-22934 GCA_964609465.1 uncultured Dehalococcoidia bacterium | reverse complement strand
CCGTGTCCACTTCGACGATGGCCACGCCATGGTCGCGGGCCAGGCCCAGCTCCTTTTGTATCTCCGGTGTGATGTCCGCCAGGCGCACTCCCAGGTAGGGCTGAGCCATCTGTCCAGGGAGCAGCGGCTGCACCGGCAGCGCCTCGGCGCGCCGGCCAAGGGTAACAGCTATCTCCTCCTCCTGGCCGTCCCGACGCACGCTGAAGGTCACCTCGTCGCCGGGCTCCTTGCCGGCCAGCACGTCCGGGAAAAAGGGAGGCCACGGCACCACGCTTTCCAGCGCGAAAACAGGCAGCCCGTCAACGGCCGTGATGACATCGCCCTTCTTCAGGCCGGCGTCGTCGGCAGGGCTTCCGGATATCACCTGCGTGATACGCACTCCGCCGCCATCGGGCTCCTCGCTCAGCAACAGACCGACGAAGGCTCGCCCGAGCCCCGGCGCCTCGATTTCAGGTTCACGAGGGACAGCCTCGACACGGACGCTCTTCTTCACATGGCCCTCGCTGAGGGCGGCCGAGGCAGCGAAGAAGCCGCCGGCCGCGGCCAGCCCCAGGGCCAGCACGGCCAGGGGCAGTAACAACTCTTTCCTCAAGACACACCTCCTCTTCCGCCCGCCAAGTCAAAGATAGCATGCCTCATCCAGCGCCGGAAGGCAGGACGAAGCCGGCAACGACGCGCCGCCTCGCCTCCAAAGAATATACGTCGCAGCGGCGCGCCTGGCGCTACATCGTGTTGTCAGTGGGCGGGGCCTCTGCTATACTCCTGCCGATTGATGGCCGGGGAGGTGGCTAGTGGAGATAGGTAACTTTCCCAAGTGTCAGAAGTGTAAGATCGGCGACCTGGTTCCCCTTTCAGATTTCGGCAGCCAGGGGGCAGCGATTCACTTCAAGGCCTGGGCCTGCACGAATCCAGAGTGCGGCTTCAACATCAAGATCCGCAACGGCGACCTCTACATCGACGAGCCCATCACCAGCGGCGCCCTGCACAGTCCCCGTTACCGCTAGGGCGCTCGGACCCCCCGCCAGATAGCATGCAACCGCCTCGCCGAGGCGGCTGCTTTCCCCTCCGATAGCCGGCGACTGGCCGACGCGCGCCGAACCGGCCGCGCCCCTGTGCCTACCTGCCGATTCCCAGGTAGAGCATCCCCTTCGCCTCCACCTCAGACCACGACAGGGCGTTGCGTCCGTCCAGCACCGCCCGGCAGCCCGCGAAGGCGCCCAGGTCCAGGTCCCGGTACTGGTCGTGCAGGGCCTGGATCACCACGGCGTCCACCTGACGCGGCGGGAAAGGCTGTGCCGACCGCAGGCCCGCCGCCTCCACCTCGCGGGCGCTGAAGAGCGGGTCGTGCACCAGCGCCGTAGCACCGCGCGCCTCCAGCTCCCGGGCGAGGGCGAAGGCGCTGGACCCAGCGGCTTCCTTCACGTTGGGCCGGTAGGCCAGGCCCAGGATGAGCACGGTACGCCCTCGCAGGCCGCCCAGCGCCTCCTCCAGCCTCTCGACGCCGTAGGCCGCCATGCTGTCGTTGATTTGACGGGCCATCGCCGGCAGGCGCAGGGGAAAGCCCTCCTCCATCAGCAGGTGCGGGTTGACGGGGATGCAGTGGCCGCCGACACCGACGCCGGGCTGGTGCAGGTGCGAGTAGGGCTGGCTGTTGGCGGCAGCGAAGGCCTCGACAGCGTCCAGGCCGCGGCGGTCGGCGTAGACGGCCAGCTCGTTGGCCAGGGCGATGTTCACATCGCGATAGGTGGTCTCGGCCAGCTTGACGAACTCCGCCGTCTCGGCATCCCGCACCGCCATCACCCTGGCATCCAGCGCCCGACGGTAGAAGGCGACAGCGGCGTCCCGGCTCGCCTCGTCGATGCCGCCCACGACCTTCGGGTATCGCTTCAGGTCGGCGAAGATGCGCCCCACCGACACCCGCTCAGGGCTGTAGGCGAGGCGGAAGTCCGCCCCCATGCGCAACCCCGAAGCCTCCAGCGCCGGCCCCAGCCGGCCGCGCGTGGTGCCAACGGGCACCGTCGTCTCCAGGATGACCAGCGTCTCGGGCCGCAGGCCGCGGGCCACGGCCGCCGCCGCCTCATCGAGGCGGGAGAAGTCCGGCCGCCGGTCCGGTGTCAGGCCCACGGGGACGATGACCACCACCACCTGGGCCTCTCGGACGGCCGCTGCTGTGTCAGTGGTGGCCTCCAGGCGCCCGGCGGCCACCGCTTTGCGGATCGATCGCGCCAACCCCTTCTCGCCGGGCAGGGGGCAGCGGCCTTCCCGTACCTCCGCTACCAGCGCGGCGTCCGGGTCGCAGCCGACCACCGAGAGCCCCTTCGAGGCATACTGGGCCGCCAGGGGAAGCCCGATCTTGCCCAGACCGACAACGCACACCCTCACGGCGCTCAGACCTCGCTCCTGCCGATGGGCTGGGCACCCACCTGCACCACGCGCCCCGTCCGGCCCGACTCCACCAGGCGAGTCGCCACCTCCACGGCGGCCAGGGCGTCCTGCGCCGGCACGGGGGAAGGCGACCCTTGGGCCACCGACTCCACGAAGGCCTCCAGCTCCGCCCGCAGGGGCTCCTTCTTCTCGATAGGGATGCGGGTAATGGCCCCCTCACCTCCGCCTGTGAGGGCGGGGCTGGGCCCCTGGCCGGGCAGGCACACCGCCCCTACCGATTCCCTCTCGTAGAACAGGAGCTCCTGGGTCAGGTAGTCCACCACGAACATGCCCGCTTCGCCCACCAACGCCAGGCGCCGCACCTTGGTGGGGGTGAGCCAGTTCACCTCCAGAAGCCCCACGACGCCGCTACGGAAGCGCATCACCGCCGAAAGCAGGTCTTCGTGCTCGGTGCGGAGGCCCGCCTCCGTTTCGGCATAGACGCGCTCCACCTCCGAGGCCAGCAGGAAACGCATGACGTCGATGTCATGGGTGGCCAGGTCCTGCACCACACCCACGTCGCGGATGCGCTGAGGGAAGGGGCCTACCCGCTCGGCCCGGGCCAGGAAGACACGGCCCAGCTCACCCGCCTCCAGACGCCGCTTCAGCTCCTGCACCGCCGGGTTGAAGCGCTCGACGTGGCCGACCATGAGCTGGCAGCCGGCCTCCTCGGCGGCGGCCAGTATCGCCTGTCCCTCCTCCAGTTCGGCGGCGATGGGCTTCTCGACCAGGGTGGCCACCCGGCGTTCCAGAGCGGCCTGCGCCACCTGTCGGTGCAGGCGGGTGGGCACCGCCACCGACACCAGGTCCAGCCGCTCGCGGGTCAGCATCTCCCGGTAGTCAGCGTAGGTCCGCAAGCTGCCCGCCAAGGGCGGACGGTTGGCCGGGCGCCGCCTCTCAGGCGCCGGGTCGGCCGCGGCCACCAGCTCCACGCCCTCCATCTCGCCGTAGACGCGGGCGTGGTTGATGCCCATGGCCCCCAGGCCGATGACGCCGGCGGCGAGAAGTCTCCCGCCCTGGCTAGCCACCGGCGCCCCTCATGGCCACGCGGCCTGCTCGGCCTACCGCCAAGCCCTCTCGCACGGCCGACGCCACGGCGTCTAGCTCCTCCCAGCTCAACCCGGGGTGCACCGGCAGCGACAGCACCTCCCGGCTCAGCCGCTCCGCCACCGGCAACCGCTGTCGATAGCCCAGGCCCCGATAGAGTGGTTGCTTATTCACAGGCAGAGGGTAGAACACCGCAGCCTCGACATCCCTATCGCGCAGGTATCCTAGCAGCGCGTCGCGGCCCCGGCCCGCCCGTATCGTGTACTGGTGATAGACGTGGTGCCGGCCGGGGAGCTCTCGCGGCGTCGTTGCACCAGGCAGATGCTCCGTCAGGTAACGGGCGTTGGCGCGCCGACGCTCGTTGAGGGCGTCCAGCTTCTGGAGCTGGGTCAGGCCCAGGGCGGCAGCCACCTCCGTCATGCGCAGGTTGTAGCCCAGCGCCTCGCTCACGTAGCGGCGCCGCTGGCCGTGGTCGCGCAGGAGGCGCGCGCGCGCTGCCAGCTCGGGGTCGTCGGTGGTGATCATGCCCCCTTCGCCGGTCGTCATGTTCTTGGTGGCATAGAAAGAGAAGCAGCCTGTGCCGAAGGAACCGACCTTGCGCCCGCCGAACGAAGCCCCCACCGCCTGGCAGGCGTCCTCGACGAGGGCCAGGCCGTGACGAAGCGCCAGCGCCGAAAGCGCCTCCATGTCCGCCGCCTGGCCGTAGAGATGCACCGGCAACAGGGCCCGCGTCCGCTCGTTGATGCACTCCCCGGCCCGGGCCGGGTCGAGGTTGAAGTCTTCCTCCGACACGTCGGCGAAGACGGGCCGCGCGCCCGTCGCCAGGACGGCGTTGGCGGTGGCGACGAAGGTGAAGGGGCTGGTGACGACCTCGTCGCCGGGGCCGACGCCGTGAGCCAGGAGAGCGACGTGCAGGGCCGCCGTCCCCGATGAGACGGCCACCGCCTCCCGCACGCCTATGTAGCGGGCGAAGGCCTCTTCGAAGCGCCGCACCAGCGGGCCCTGGGCCAGCCGGCCCGACCGCAGCGCGGCGAGAACGGCCTGCTCCTCCTCCTCACCCAGGAGAGGCTGCGCAATGCGGATCATGCGCCCCTCGCTGTCAACCCTGCCCGCCTCCGCTGGACGCGCCCAGGCAGGGGCGCCAGCTCGAACGTCCTGCCGCAGGCCGGACAGCGCCAGCGCCCGCCTGTCCGGCCGGCAGGCCCCGGCTCACCTTCGGGCTCCAGCCTGCGGGCGCACTCGCAGACGTAGCCCACCAGGCGAGCCGGCACTCCCATCACCAGGCCGTGGTCGGGCACGTCATGAGTTACCAGGGCAGCCGCGCCCACGAGGGCCCAGCGGCCGATGGTCAGGCCGCAGATGACAACGGCGCCGGCGCCGACGGAGGCGCCGTGCCGCACCAGCGTGGTTCCCACCTTCCACTCGGCATCGGTGAGAAGACGGCCCTCGGGGGCGATAGAGCGGGGGTAGCGGTCGTTGGTGAAGACAGCGTGGGGGCCGATGAAGACGCCGTCCTCGACGGTCAGTCTTGGATACAGCGAGGCCCGGTTCTGGATCTTGACCCGCTCCCCAACGACCACGCCGGCGCCGATGTAGACGCCCTTGCCGATCTGGCAGTCGGCGCCCACGACGGCCCCTTCGCATACTTGCGCTTCGTGCCAGATGCGCGTCCCCCGCCCAATGCGGGCCTCCGGCGAGACCTCAGCCGTGGGATGAATCATCTTCCAGGGCCCTCACGATACGCTCTGCCGCCCGGCCGTCCCCGAAACAGGAGCTGGGCCGCCCTTTCGGAGCGGGCCGCGTAGCAGCGCTGACGATGCGCTCCGGGTCCGTCCCCGCCAGGACGTTCCAGCCGCCCTCCAGGGTCTCCGGCCACTCCGTCTCCTCGCGCAGGGTGACGCAGGGCACGGCCAGGAGATAGGCTTCCTTCTGCACACCCCCGGAGTCGGTGAGCACGCAGCGAGCGTTCTTCTGAAGCACCAGCATGTCGCCGTAGCCCACCGGGTCCACCGCCAGCATACCATCGCTTGTCGCCAGGGAGGCCGCCTCCGCCGCCTTGCGGGTGCGTGGGTGGATGGGGAAGACCACCGGCCCATCGAGGCGCCGGAGGCCCTCCAGAATGTCCGCCAGCCGCGCCGCGTCATCGGTGTTCGCCGCGCGGTGAACAGTAGCCAGGTAGTAGGCGCCGGGCGATACCCCCAAGCGCTCCAGCACACTGCTCTTCTCCTCGGCCACAGGCAGGTACTGGAGGAGCGAATCATACATGACGTCGCCCACCGGATGCACGCCCGCCGTGATCCCCTCGCGGCCCAGGTTGTTGACCGCCGTCATCGTCGGGCAGAAGAGCAGGTCCGAGCAGTGGTCGGCCACTATGCGATTGATCTCCTCGGGCAGGCGGCGGTTGCCGCTGCGCAGGCCGGCCTCCACGTGTCCCAGGCGGACGCCCAGCTTGACGGCGGCCAGGGCCCCGGCCAGGGTAGAGTTGGTGTCGCCGTAGACCAGGGCCCAGTCAGGCTGCTCCCGCAGCAGCACCTCCTCGATGCGCTCCAGCATGCGGCCTGTCTGCTCGCCGTGGCTGCCGGAGCCGACCCCCAGGTGGTAGTCGGGCTCGGGCAGGCCCAGCTCCTGAAAGAAAGCCTGGGACATGGGCTCGTCATAGTGCTGGCCGGTGTGGACCAGCACCTCGTGGTGCTCCCGGCGGAGGGCAGGACTGAGAACCGCTGCCTTGATGAACTGGGGGCGCGCCCCCACGATGGAGACAACCTTCACAGCGGAGACCCTAGGCAAGCGGCTCAGAGGTCGTGGGAGCGGGGGCCCAGCGCTGGTCCAGGCGGGCCAGGGCGTGAATGCGGGCGGCCATCTCCTCGCCGCTCTCGGGAAGGTGGGTTTCCAGCGCGCCGATCTCCGCCAGCAGCTCCGCCGAAGGCGCCAGCCCACCGCCCTGGACCTCGAACACCTTGGGGTGCGCCGTCGGCAGCAGAACCTCGTCTGGGGCCACCAGGTTCTCCCGCAGCTTCTCGCCCGGGCGCAGGCCGGTGTAGACGATCTCCACGTCCCGGCCCGGCTCCATCCCCTGGGAGCGGATCATCCGCTCCGCAAGCTCGACGATGCGGATCTCGTCGCCCACGTCCAGTATGAAGATCTCGCCGCCCCGGGCCTGGGCCGCCACCTGGATGATGAGGGTGGCCACCTCATGGAGGGTGAGGAAGTAGCGGGCCACCTCCGGGTGCGTCACCGACAGCGGCCCACCCTTCTGGATCTGGCGGGCGAAGATGCTCACCACGCCTCCCCGGCTGTCGATGACGTTGGTCAGGCGGATGGCGGCCAGGGCCGTCTTCCCTTCCTGCCCCATGGCCCTCACCATCAGCTCCCCGACCCGCTTGCTGGCGCCCATGACGCTGGAGGGGTTCACGGCCGTGTGGCTGGAGAGGAACACCCCCTTCTCAGCTCCCCAGCGCTGGGCAGCCTGGAAGACATGCAGGGCACCCAGCACGTTGACCTGGAAGGCCTGGTCCGGGTGCTCCTCCACGAGAGGCACATGCTTGTAGGCGGCGCAGTGGAAGACCACCTGGGGTCGGGCCGACGCGAACACCTGCGACACCTTGGATCGGTCGGCGATGCTGCCCAGCCAGGGCCGCACCTGGCACTCCTGGTTCAGTTGCATCAGGCGCAGGCGCAGCTCGTGCAGGCCGCCCTCACTGGCATCGAAGAGGTGGACGGCAGAGGGCCCGAAGTCGAGCACCCGCCGGGCCAGATCCGACCCGATGGAGCCAGCCGCCCCCGTGATGAGCACCGAGCGGCCCTGTAGCGCCTGGCGGCAGGCCTCCAGGTCCACCTCTACCGCGTCGCGGGCCACAAGGTCGTCCGTGGTCACCTCCCGCAGTTCGCCCACGCGGGCACGGCCGCTGACGATCTCCGGCACGCCCGGCACGATGCGCACCCGCGCCCCCGTCGCCTCGCAGAGGGCCAGGATCTCCTCGATGGTGCTGGCGCGGGCCGAAGGTATGGCCAGCGCCACCAGGTCCACGCCCCTCTTCTCGACCAGGGAGGGTATCTCGTGTCGGGTGCCCATGACCGGCACACCGTGGATGCGCATCCCTTTCTTACGGGCGTCGTCGTCGACGAAGCAGACAGGCCGGTAGTTCCACTCCCGGTTCTGGCGCATCTCCCGCGCCAGGAGCTGGCCGGTGTTCCCGGCCCCCACGATGAGCACCCTCTGCGCGCCTTCCTCCATCCAGCCCACGAAGGGGAGGCCGCCCCTGACCATGAGCCGGGGCGAAAGCTTCACCACGCCCATGAACAGGAAGATGAGAACGCCGCTGATGAGGTTGACGCTGAGGGGAATGGGCCGGTGCTCCAGCGTCCGATTGACGCCCAAGGCGATGACCGTCACCAGGCTCACCGCCAGCCCCAGGTAGACGGCGTCCAGGGTGCCGCCGTACTGCCAGGCGGTGCGGTAAACCCCGAAGACCGTATTGGCGAAGATGTAGCCGAGAGCGATGATGGGGACAGCCCAGGAGAACCAGGCCCAGGACTCGCTGGGGACGTTGCCATCGAAGCGCAGGGCCAGGGCCAGGGCATAGCTGCCCAGGACGATAGCAGCGTCCGTGCCGATTGCGGGTAGTCGGCGAAGGATCTGCCCAGTCAGGCTAGGCATGGACGGCCCACGGTCGAGGGTGCACCCGCCACCCATCATGGGGCGACGGCGGCCACTCCTCCGGCCGCTAGCGCGCTCCTTCCTTCTTCAGTACCACGAGCAGGGTTTGGCCCAAGATGGCCAGGTCCCGGCGCCAGGGGTGATTCCTTACGTAGTCCAGATCGTAAGTCATCATTTGATGGTACGTCAAATTGGAGCGGCCGTTCACCTGGGCCAGCCCGGTTATGCCTGGCTTCACCCAGTGGCGCAGGTGATAGAGAGGCAGGTATTGCTCCACCAGCTCCGGCTCGTCGGGGCGGGGTCCCACGAGCCGCATGTCCCCCTTGATGACGTTCAGCAGGTTGGGCCACTCGTCCAGGCTGGTTCCGCGCAGCACCAGCCCGATGGGCGTCACCCGGTAGTCGCGCTGCGGCGGGTTGAACACGAAGGAGGCGATGTCCTTCACCCGCTGCGGGTGCCCCTTCTCGTTCTCCGACCCCGTCTTCATGGTCCGGAACTTGTACATGAGAAAAGGCTTCTCCGCGAAGCCGATCCGCTTCTGGCGAAAGAGGACCGGCCCCGGAGAGCTCAGCTTGATGAGGATGCCGAGCAGGAGCAGCAGAGGGCCGAAGACGGCCACCATCAGTACCGCCACCGTCGTCTCGAAGAGGCGTATGCTCAACTGCTGTTTCATCGCCGGTGCGCGTTGACGATCTCCCGCACGGCCTCGGCCACCCGGGCTACGTCATCCATCGACATCAAAGGATAGAGGGGCAAAGAGAGCAACCCCTCGAAGACCTGCTCGCAGCGCGGGTAGTCGCCCTTGCGGAATCCGAAGCCCTCTCGGTAGTAGGGGTGGTAGTGGATGGGAATAAAGTGCACCGAGGTGCCGATGCCCCGCTCACGCAGGGCCTCGATGAACTCGGCCCTCCCGATGGTCAGGCGCTCACTGCGCAGGCGCACCGGGTAGAGATGCCACACGTGGCGCACCTCCGGACGCGCCGACGGCAGAATCACCTCCTCCAGATCGCCCAGGAGGCGGTGGTACTCGGCGGCGTAGCGCGCCCTCAGCTCCTGAAAGCACTCCAGGCGAGAGAGCTGCCCCAGCCCCAGAGCAGCCTGAACGTCCGTCATGGCGAAGTTGAAGCCGGGAGCAGTAACCTCGTAGTACCAGGAGCCCAGCGCCTCGTAGCGGCGCCAGGCGTCGTGGCTCATGCCGTGCAGGCTGAGCAGGCGCACCTGAGCCGCCAGATCGCCGTCTTCGGTAGTCACCATGCCGCCCTGGCCCGTGGTCATGTTCTTGGTGACGTAGAAGCTGAAGACGGTCATGTCTCCCAGCGAGCCGACAGGCCGGTCGCGATAGCGGCCGCCCACGGCGTGGGCAGCGTCCTCTATGACCAGCAGCTTGTGGCGGCGGGCGATGTCCAGCAGCTCGTCCATGCGGCAGGGCTGGCCCCCATAGTGCACGGGCATGAGGGCCCGCGTCCGGGGCGTGATCCGGCGCTCGACTTCCTCCGGGTCCAGGTTGTAGTCGTCCAGGCAGATATCGGCCAGAACAGGGGTGGCCCCCCGGTGAATGACGACGTTGACGGTAGAGCAGAAGGTGAGGGGCGTGGTGATTACCTCGTCGCCGGGGCCGATGCCGGCGGCGGCCAGCGCCAGGTGCATCCCCGCCGTGCAGGAGGAAACGGCGACGGCGTGGCTGGCGCCCACATACTCCCGAAAGCGCTCCTCGAACTGCTTGCAGCGCGGCCCGGTGGCCAGCCAGCCAGAGCGCAGCGTCTCCACCACCTCCTCGATCTCTTCAGGCCCCAGGTCCGGCCGGCAGTAGGGAAGAAAGGTCTCGCTCATCTCAGGCGTGCCCCTTCGTTGCCGCCACCAGGAAATGCGTGCACAGGAAGGGCAGCTTCTCCAGCAGGTAGCTGGCCATCCATCCGCCGGGGGACGCCGCCAGCAGTCGCAGCAGTGGCGGCGCCAGCGTCACCCGCCGCCAGTTGAACGTGCAGCCGGGGAACAGCCGCCGGACCTCAGCGCGACCCAGGGGCCGCACATCCGGGTTCCGCGGATTCACCCAAAAGTCGTAGACGATGAGCACGCCGCCGGGCCGGAGGACGCGCAGCATCTCGGAGGCGGCGGCGCCCCGCGCCTCGACATCGACGATGGAGCTGAGAAGGGTAAAGGCCAGGAGCAGGTCGAAGCTGGCGTTGGGAAGGGGCAGGTCGGCGGCGTCGGCCACCGAGAAGGCCATGCCGGCATTCAAGGCGCCCGCGCTGGCCAGCCGGCTCGCCAGCAGGTCGACGCCGACCAGGCTCTCCGGTCGGGCGCCCAACCGCAGCAGGTCGCGGAGGACAGCGCCCTCGCCGCAGCCCACGTCGAGCACCCGCAGGTCTGTCATGGGCAGCAGGCCGGCACCGGCCAGGAGAGAGACGAGAGCCCGCTCACGGCCCTGGTAGAGGTAGAGGTTGGCCGGCTCCCAGTACGAGTAACGGCCCTCCAGCCCCCGCTCCTCGCGGCGGACATAGGCAGCACGGATGCGTTCCGCCTCCCTCACGCCCGCGCCTCCCGGCTCCGGCGAGCCAGCGGCGTCGCAGCCGCCGCGGTCGCGCGTGCCAGACCGACCAGGAAGCCCAGGCCATAGCTGAGGTGGAGGCAGGCGAAGGCGACTGGCAGGACCGGCAGATAGCGCCGGTTTCCGCGGCCCGCCGCCCGCAGCGAGGCGGCCAGCGAGGCCGCCCCGTAGGCGCTGGCCAGCGCCGCCAGCGGCAGCACGAAGGGCCCCCGCAACGTCGCCAGGGCGCCAGTCACAGCGAGCCCCAGCACAAAGGCGCCCGGCACCAACTGCCGGACCCGCGTCCGGCCCGGGTGCCGGCGCAGGACCCCCACCTTCACCCGCCCGTAGCGGAAGTACTGGCGCGCCAGAGCCCCCAGCGAGGAGCGCGTGAAATAGGTGGAAGCGATGCGGGGCGTCAGCAGGATGCGGCCCCCAGCGTCGCCCAGACGATAGTGGAACTCGTCGTCCTCGCCCCACTCCAGGTCCTCGGCGAAGAGGCCGAGGCGTTCGAAGACGCCGCGGCGATAGGTAGGGAAGGCCACCGTATCCGTGTACTGCTCCTCCTGGCTGTAGCGGAAGGCGGCGTTCCCCACGCCGAAGGGCGACGACATGGCCAGGGCGATGGCGCCCCCCACAAGCCCGTCGCCGACGCTGTAGATGGGCCCGCCCACGGCGTCGGCGTCGCTCTTCAGGAGGGCGGAGACGCTCTCAGACAGGAAGCGGGCATCGACCTCGGCGTGGGCATCCACGCGGGCGATAACCTCGCCCCGGGCCTGCGCAATGCCGACGTTGAGGCCGGAAGGTGTGCTCCGCCTCGGGTTGGAGAGGAGCCGCAGGGGAAGACCTGTCTCGCGGGCCACGTCCTCCGCCACCCGACGGGAGCCGTCCGTCGAACCGCCGTCCACCACCAGCACCTCGAAGCGGTCCCTGGGGTAGTCCTGGGCAGCGAGGCTGCGCAGGCAGCCCCCAATGGACCGCTCCTCGTTGCGCATGGGCACGATGACCGACATAAAGGGCAGGGGCGCCCGTCGTCCCAAGTCTCCCTCCGTCACGGTACTTTCCATAGTGTGGCAAGCGCCTAGAAAGTTAGCACGGGGCCCGCCTTGTGTAAACCGAGAAGCAGCCCCTGAAGAGGGCGCTCATCGAGCCGTCACCCAGCCTGCGGCCCCCTCTTCCCCAGCGCCGCCTCGTACAGGGCCTCCATCTGAGTGGGAAGAGGCTTGGATCTGAAGGCCGCCCTTCAGGGCGGCTCACGCCAGGCTGAAGCCTGGCCTTCAGGTTCCCTGGCATCCTGCCGAGCTCCCGCTCATCAACAAGACGATCTCCCCAGCGCCGCTTCGTACAACGCCTCCATTTGCGCCGTGTTTTCCTCCCAGGAGAAGTGCCCGGCGACAAAAGCCCGTCCCGCCTGCCCCAGCCGGCGGCGGAGGTCGCCGTCGCTGACCAGGCGGTCCAGGGCCGCTGCCAGGGCCTGCCGGTCGCGGGCCGGCACCAGCAGGCCCGTCTCGCCGTCCAGCACCACGTCCGGGATGCCGTGCACGCAGGAGGCGACCACCGGCACCTCCATGGCCTCCGCCTCCAAGGCCGCCACCCCAAAGCCCTCGTAGGTGGACGGCATGGCGAAGATGTCGAGCTGCTCGAGCACCTCCGGCACCCGCTCGTGAGGCACCTCGCCCAGGAACCGCACCCGCTCTCCCAAGCCCAGCCGCGCCGCCAGCCGCTCCAGCCGCTGGCGTTCGGGGCCCTCCCCGGCCAGCACCAGGCGAGCCTCCGGGTGACGCCCGGCCACCACCGCGAAGGCCTCCAGCAGATAATGGAGCCCCTTCTCCTTCGAGAGGCGGGCCACCGCTCCCACCACCACCTCGGGGCGCGCCTGCCTCCCGCCCAAGGCGGGTCCGCCTCTGGCGGAAGGCCGGGGCCGGAACTGCCGCAGGTCTACGCCATAGGGCACGACCGTCACCGGCTTGCCGACGGGCGCATAGCGAGCGGCGGCCTCGGCGAGGCGGAGGCCGGTGGCCGTGATGTGGTCGGCCCGGCTTAGGGCGTGGCGAGTGATTAGGCAGTGGAAGGGGCTGAGGCGAGGCGCCTCCAGTACGTCGGTCCCCCAGACCGAGACCAGGGTCGGGTGTACGTCGCAGAGGACCGCGAGGAAGCCGTAGCTCGTCAGGTGGAGGGCATGCAGGAGGTCCGGCCGCAGGTCGCGGACCAGCCGTCGCACGCGGGGGACACGCAGCAGGTAGCGGAGCTTGCCCAGCCACTCGCAGCCCGACACGTAGTGTACGCTGGCTCCTTCGATCTCGGCCGGGCGGAAGGACACGACGTGCACGTCCCAGCCGCGGTCGACGAAGTGGCGCACCCAGCGACGGGTATGTATGTAGGGCGCGTCGGCCAGGTAACAGAGGCGCAACGTCTTCTCCCTGCCTGCCGGCAGGCAGGCCCGCCTGCCGGCAGGCAGGCCCGCCAGCGGCCTGGCGTCAGGGCAGCGGGATGCCGTTGTAGAGGAGGTCCGTGTCGCCCACGAAGACGTCGGTGGTAAGGTTGGCCAGGGCGACGATGGGCCGGTCCGACTCCAGGATAGCCGAGCCTGCGAAACCGTCGGGCAGCAACCCTTCCTGCTGCTGGAAAACGGTGAATTCGCGGAACACTGTCCTCGTATAGGCGATGCTGCCGTTGGGCAGGTCCAGCCCATAGTAATGCACCGTCACGTTGGCCTGGCCGCCATCGGCCACCAGCACCCGGAACCAGGAATTCCAGCCATTGCTGCCATTGTAGGGCCCGTAGTTCCTGTTGAGCACGGGCAGCAGCACCTTCTGAGCAGAGTCGCCGGGCCGCACGCCCCGGTAGCTAGTAAAGACGTCGATGAGGTTCGAGCTACGGTTGACGATGACCCCGATGGGCTGCGTAGAGGTGAGGCGCGCCGTGCCAACGAAGTTGCGCGGCAGACGGTCGCCCGGCGCTAGGCAGTTGGCGAAGTCGTCCCTGTTCTGGAAGCACATGCGCGCCCCGACGATGTGCAGCGTGTTCTGCTTGACCACCAGCTCAGGGACAGGCTTCCCCAGGTCCCACCCCTCAAAGCGCAAGGTCACATCCGCCGGCCGCGAGGGATCCTTGTTCTCGATCTGGAAGTAGGTGCTCCACTGGTTCTGAGGCCCCACCTCCCGATCCACCAGGGGCAGGAGGATGGTCGCGTCAAGCTCACTCTCGTCCAGGCCCCGGTAGGAAGAGAAGGGGTTGAATAGCCGGTTCCAGGTCTCGGCGCTGGCGGCGATGAACTGGCGGCTGGCGGGTACCCCCTCGCCGTTGGTGTGAAGGTCAATGCGGACCGAGCCCGTGAAGCCAGGCCCGACACCCATGTTCTCGGGGTCGCGGAAGATGCTGCCCCGCGGCGGCAGCGGCATCCCGCCCTGGGGGCAGCCGGGCAGGCGCGCCGCCGTGGAATCGGTGGGCCGATAGGGGTCCCAGTAGACCTCCGAGTCCGTGTAGTTGCTCAGGTAGGTGATGGTGACGCAGGCGGTCGTCGTTTCGCTGAGGTTCTGGATGACGAAGCGCCCGTTCCAGTCTCTCAAAGGTCCGTCCTGACTGCTCACCAGAGGCAGGTAGAGGCGGTGGGAGCCCGCCCCCACTGTCACCGAGTCGCCCGCGATAAGGAACTTGTCCGTCCGGATGACGTCCTTCGCCAGGATGGCAGCGATAGGCTGGTCGGTGGTGATGACAGCAGAGCCCCTGAAGCCCGACGGCAGCGCGGGGTTGTCTTGGGCGAAGAAGGTCCAGCCGCTCCCCGGCGCCAGCAACGGGCAGACACCCGGCGTGGGGCAGACATCGCGGGCGACGAAGGCCCCGTTCTCGTCGTAGTAGTCCACCTCGACGGTGGCGTAAGCCTGGCCGATGTTCTGGACCCGGATCCAGGAGTTCTCGACGCCGAAGGTATAGGCGGCCTCGACGCGCCGGGAGCCGCCCGCTCCGCCCACCAGGGCCAAGAAAAGGACTGCGACACCGAAGTACGCCTTCCACGGGCGACGCAGTCCCCGAGAGAAGCCAGACAGGATACCTACGAGCATCCGCCTCCCCTAACCCCCGCCAACCAGTGAATTCTGAATGCCTGCCTGCTGGACAGGCGGGCCTGCCTGCCAGTAGGGAGTCCCGCAGCGGGCATCATATCCAGCCCGACGGCAGGCGTCAACCGGATGTGGCCCCGCTCCGGCCCGCCAGGCTTCGGTACAGCTCCTCCATGCGGGCCATGTTCTCCTCCAGCAGACCCCTTCGCCTCACCAGGTCTCGATTCGGCTCCAGCGCTCGGCGGCGCAGGTCCGGCCGCTCCAGGGCCTCCACGATGCGATCCGCCAGGGCGCCGCCGTCCCCCACCGGGACGCGAAAGCCGTTCTCGCCGTCCTGCACCAGCTCCTCCTGGCTCGGCAGGTCGGAGACGATGGGGAAGCAGCCCACGGCCATGGCCTCCAGGGTGCTCACGGCAGTGCCGTCGGAGCGCGGCACCGAGACGTACACATGAGCCGAGGCCAAGGCGTCGCGCAGGGCCTCACGGTCCAGGTAGCCGAGGAAGGTCACCGCTCCCTCCAGGCCCAGGCGAAGGGCCAGCCTTTCCAGCCGGGCCCGCAAACGACCCTCGCCGGCCACCAGCAGCCGGGCGTCGGGGACGCGCCTACGTACGAGGGCCATCGCCCGCAGGATGACGTCCACGTTGTACAAGCGTGAGTCCAGGGAACGAACGCTGATGACAGTGGGCGGCGTCTCGCCAGCGGGCCGGAGGTTGACGGAGGCCCCCGGCGCTTGAAGAAAGAAGGCGTCGGCCCCCAGGACGACCAGCGCCACCCGCCCAGGCGGCGCACCCAGCTCCACCAGGCGTTGGGCGATGTACTCGTTGCTGGACGTCACCAGGTCCGCCCGTCGCAGAGCGTAGCGGGCGATGGCCCGGGCCAGCGGCGAGCGACGCGGCGCCACCAGCACGTCGGAGCCCCAGGCCGTCACCACCAGCGGCCAGCGACCGGCCAGGGCGGCGTAGAAGCCGTGCTCGACGACGTAGTGAGCATGGATCACGTCCGGCCCCACGCTGTCGATGGCCGTCCCCAGGCCCCGGCGCTGGTAGCGGAGGCCGCTGACCAGGCGCCAGAGCGAGGGCGACACCGCCTCGGCCAGGCGGCGCGCCGCCGTCCGCCCGCTTGCCCGTCCGGGGCGGCCCAGTGCCGCCGCGCCGCCGTCCGCCAGGATGTGCACCGTCACCCCCGGGGGCGGCCGTTGCGGCGGATAGTAGGAGACGGCGTGGACTTCGTGACCGCGCTCCACGAACCACCGGACCCAGCGATGCGTGTGCAGCCCGTCCAGGTCGCCGACCACGCAGATGCGGAGAGGAGAGGGCATCGCCACCTCAGACCCCAGGCGAGGGCCCCGGGCCGCTCAGGCCGGACGGCCCGCCTGACATGGCGTAGCGAGCGCGAAGGGTGCGGGCAGCGTCCAAATACATCTGGAGGTCGCTGCCCCGCACCAGCACCGCCTCCCAGACGCCCCGTCCCGACATGCGGCTGTACACGGCCAGGCTGGATACCAGCGATAGGCTGTAGGCGACTGAGGAGGCGGCCGCCGCGCCCGCCACGCCGAAGGCCGGGATCAGGGCCAGGTCAAACAGGACCGTCGCAGCCACAATGACCAGAGTGATGTAGCTGTTGATGAGGGGCTTCCCACGGCTGAAGATGTAGCTGGCCAAGATCTTCGTGCCGGCGAGGGCGACGGTGCCCGGCAGAAGCCAGTAGACCGCTGTCACGGACGGCCCGAACTCGGCGCCGAAGATGGGCTCCACCAGCACCGGCGAGAGGACCCCCACGCCCGTCGCCGCCGCCAGGCTCACCAGCAAGGTGTTCCGGCAGACCACAGGCGTGAGGCGGGCGGCGTCCTCGGCCTCGGCGTGGGTCAGGCGAGGCAGGAGCACTACCGCCACCGCGTTGGCGACGAACCACACGCTCTCGCTCACCGCCACTCCCACGGCGTAGAGGCCGACCCCGGCGGTGTTGACGAACGCCAGCACCAGGAACGAGTCCAGCCGGTAGTTGAGCAACTGAAGCAGGTTGCCGACCTGCCCCTGCAAGCCGAAGCGCACCTGCTCCTTGAGGATGGGCCAGCGGGGCCGCAAGGCTGTTGGCAGGTGCAGGTGCCGAAGGCCCACTAGGGCCAGACCGACGGCCATGGTGAGAAAGCTGGAGATCGTCCAGAAGACCAGGACCCCTGTCAAGTCCAGGCCGCCCGCAGCCATGCCGGCCACCAGTAGAATGACCACGGCCAGGGGTCGCAAAAGTATCACCAGGTTCATGGCCAGAAAGCGGTTGGCACCCTGGAGGATGGCGGTGAGGATGTTGAAGTTGACGAAAAGGGGCACAGCGAACACGAAGAGCCAGTAGGGCACTCCCTCCCTATTCAGCCGGTCGCCGAAGGTGAGGGCAGTGAGCCCCACCAGCGCACCGCTCACCACCAGCGAGCCCAGCACCACGCACTGGCTGTTGGAGACGATGTCGCGCAGGCCGAAGGTCCGCTTCCCGATATGGTAGATGCTGGATACGTTGAGACCCAGGCCCAGGACAGCCGCCGCGAGGGAGACCGCCAGCAGGAACAGGGTGTAAGAGCCCAGACCGTCGGCGCCGACGGCCCGCGTCACCAGCACCCGCATCAGGAAGGCCAGCAGATAGCTGGCGACGTAGGTGAGGAAGACCAGGTTGACGTTGAAGACGAAGCTCACCGCTCGACGGCGGCCGCCAGCCGCTCCACTTCCGCCACCTCGGCGGCCATGCGCTCCTCCCAGGTCCAGAAGTGCTCCCGGGCATACTGTCGCGCCCCCTCCTCCAGTCGCCGCCGGAGCGAGGGGTCGCGGGCCAGGTCCACTACCGCTGTCGCCACCGCCTCGGCGTCGCCCGACGACAGGAGGCGGCCAGTCCCGCCGTCCCGGATCAGGTCGCGGGTATCGCCCGTGTCCAGGGTGACTATGGCCTTGCCACAGGCCATAGCTTCCAGGAGCGGGTTCCCAGCGTTCGAGAGGTCGTTCAGGCTCAGGAAGAGGTCAGCCGCCCGCATGTAGCGTGCCACCTCGCTCTGAGGCACCGCTCCCAGGAAGCGCACCGCCTCGCCCAGGGAAAGGTGACGGGCCAGCGCCTCCAGGGCAGCTCGCTCCTCGCCGTCGCCAAGCACCAGCAGGAGGGCCTGCGGCAGGACTGCCTGTACCAGCGGCATAGCGCAGAGAGCGCGGTCGACCCGCTTCCAGCGCGCCAGGCGGGTGGTCATCACCAGCACGAACGCATCCTCTGCAATACCCAGGGCCTGTCGCTCCTCGTGCACCGTCTCGCCCGATGCGGGCACCAGCCGCTCCAGGTCGAGGCCGTTGCGCCAGAAGCGCACCCGGCCCCGCGAGTCGGGGTTCCAGCGGGCCAGCACCTCGTCGCCGCGCGTGCCGTCGTCCGTCATGATATACAGGCTGGCGGGGGCGCGCAGGGCCAGGACCTCCTCGTACTTGCGGAGATAAGCGAGGCGACTGGACAGCGCCGGGTACATGACGGTGCCCTGGAAACGGGAGACGGTGGGCAGATTCCAGCGCCGACGGAGCGAGCGGCCCGCCAGGACGCCGTGAACCTCGTAGCCGTAGAGGACATCAACGGGGCGGCTGCGCAGGATGCCCTCGGCGCAGCGAGCGGCCAGCCAGGGGAACAGGAGAGCAAAACGAAGCTTCTGGTCGGCCTTGGCCACCAGGCCGGGCAGGGGCCATCGCCCCTCACTCAGGCTGGGCATGTGGAAGCGGCTGAAGCTCACGTTGGCGATGGCCGGGGGCTCGACTGGAGTGGCGCTCGCCAGGGGCTCGTAGGAGTGGTTAGCGCCAATGGTCGGCGTCACACAGTAGACGCGGTGCCCCCGCCGGCCGTAGGCCTCCAGCGTCCGATAGAGAGTGGGGGCGCCCCGGCCCTCCGAAAGCGACCAGAGGTCCAGGGCACAGACCATCAGGATGTTCATCTCGATGCTGCGCCACCTGCGGGGAGGTCGCGGCCCAGTGTAGCGCCGGGCCTGAGAGCCGGTCAAACCTGCCTGCCGGCAGGCAGGCGCAGCCGCCTCGACAGCGAGGGTGCCTTTTGCTATGATCAGGCGGCCTCATCCGTCGGGGTGTAGCTCAGCCTGGCTAGAGCGCACGGTTCGGGACCGTGAGGTCGGCAGTTCAAATCTGCCCACCCCGACCATCCCCCTCCTGCCCCCTCCAAGAGCGACCCAGGGGCCCTTCACCCCATCCGTCCGGACACAACCTTCGTACAGATATTGGGCCGGGGACTATTGCTGGACGGCGGCCTGTCGATCATGCCCTTGATGAGGAGCCGGACGCCCGCCTATCAGGCGGCTTGAGGCGCTGGCCCTCAGGAATAGTACACGAGAACGTCAGAATCGAGAAATAGGGAGCCAGAGTTCGCCAGAAAAGGGGCCAGCCCATCTTGAAGGACTTCGCTTGAAACGCTAAAATCCTACGGTCTCTGGAGCATGTCTCTGGAGAAGAGGTGAGGGAAGTGACGTATCAAACCGCGGAACGGGCCAGGGTTCGCCGTAAGAAGGCCGACCTGGCTATTCAACTGGCCTTGCAGAGCCGCTGGGAAGAAGCCGTAGCTGTGAACCGGGACATCCTGTCACTCTACCCGTCGGACGTGGATGCCTGGAACCGGCTGGGCAAAGCGCTGGCTGAACTCGGGCGCTATCAGGAGTCCCGCGAGGCCTATGCCAAGACCCTGGAAATCGACTCCACCAACACCATCGCCCGCAAGAACCTGGCACGCTTGGCGGTCCTCGGTGAGGTGGCGCCCGCCCGCGCCGAACCCAGACAGCAGCTCGACCCCCAGATCTTCATTGAGGAGACGGGCAAGACGGGCATCACCACCCTCCACCGGGTGAATCGGGAGATCCTGGCCCGCATGACGGCCGGCGACCGGGTGGAGCTGCGTCCGGAAGGCAACGTCCTGCTGGTAGAGAACACCCGCGGCGAGTACCTGGGTGAGGTGGAGCCGAAGCTGGGACTGCGCCTCCTCAAGCTCATGCAGGGCGGTAATCAGTATGCCGCCGCCCTCACCAGCCTGGCCAACGCTACGGGACGCGTTATCATCAAGGAGGTCTATCAGCATCCCAGCCAGGCCGGCAGACCCTCCTTCCCCGCCACCGGCCCTGAGGTTGTCCGCCCCTACATCAGGGAGAGCATCCTCAAGCACGGAGCGGAGGAGGAAGAGGAGCCCAGTGAGGAGGCTGAAGCAGCCGGCGAGGAGTGGGAAGGCGAAACCGAAGCCCAAGAAGGCGATGTCCGCCTCTCTGACTACCAGCAGGCCACCGAAGGCGACAACGACGACCAGGAGTACGAGGAGTAGTCCTCCCCCTAGCAACGGCAACCCAGGGCGGAGGCAAGCCTCCGCCCTAATTCTTCTGCCACGGTAGGCTCATGGACAGCGACGCAGCGGCCGTCATCAGCGCACGGAGGCTGGTCAAGCGCTTCGGCGCCCTCACCGCCGTCGACGGCATCGACTTCGATGTCCTCGCCGGCGAGTGCTTCGGCTTCCTGGGGCCCAACGGCGCCGGCAAGACCAGCACCATCCGCATGATCACTTGCGTCTCCCCCATCACCGACGGCGAGCTGCTGGTGGACGGCCTCGACGTGCGGCGCGACGGGCGCCGCATCAAGGCCCGTCTGGGCGTGGTGCCTCAGGAGGACAACCTGGACCCTGACCTGCCGGTGAGGCAGAGCCTCTTCGTCTACTCACGCTACTTCGACATTCCGGCCCCCGTAGCCCGCCAGCGCATCGATGAGGTGCTGGACCTCTTCCAGCTCCAGGAGCGGGCGAATGAGGTAGTGGACAACCTGTCCGGCGGCATGAAGCGCCGCCTCAGCATCGCCAGAGCCCTGGTCAGCCAGCCCAAGATTCTGGTGCTCGATGAGCCTACAACCGGCCTGGACCCTCAGGCGCGCCACCTCGTCTGGCAGAAGCTTCGCCTCATGAAGGGCCAGGGCGTCACCATGCTCCTCAGCACGCATAACATGGAGGAGGCTGCTCACCTCTGCGACCGCATCGTGATCATGCACGTGGGCCGCATCCTGGCCCAGGGGCCGCCGGCCGACCTGATCACTCGCCATGTGGGCGAGGAAGTGCTCGAACTCCAGGCCGCCGGCCAGGAGGAGAAGACGCAGGTCCTGGAGCACCTGGCCCGCCTGGGCGATGTCACTGTCGAGGACGTGGAGGACGTTGTCTTCGTGCTAGGGCTGGGCCCGCACGGCCCTCACGTCGCCGCCGAGCTGCTCCGTCAGGGCCAGCAGGCACGCCTGCGCCGCGCCACCCTGGAGGACGTCTTCTTGCGGCTGACCGGAAGGGGGCTCACGGAATGACCTTTGGCGGAGTCTCCTACCGGGCCTTCCGCGTATGGCAGCGCAACGGCGATGTCTTCCTGCGCCTGTGGCACGCCGAACTCGTCTGGCCCGTCGTCGAGCCCATCCTCATCATCCTGGCCCTGGGCTTGGGACTGGGTACCTTCGTGGAACTGGGCGGCGACCAGACCTATATGCAGTTCCTGACGCCCGGCATCCTGGCTGTTTACCCCATGTGGGCGGCCGTGGGCGAGTGCGGCTGGGGCTCCTACGTGCGGATGTCCATGCAGCACACCTTCGACGCCATCATAGCCACGCCGGTGAACTTGGAGGATGTCATCGCCGCTGAGATCCTGTGGGGCACTACACGGGGCCTCATCAGCACCTTCTACATCCTCCTCGTCGCCCTGGCCTTCACACCCTCCTATGGTCTGGTGAACTCCCCCCTGGTCATCCTGGTCCCCATCGTGGCGCTCCTTCAGGGGATCATGTTCGCATCGATCTCCATGTCCTACACATCCACCGCCGTGTCCGTGACCTCCCTGAACTATTTCTTCAGCCTGGTGGTGACGCCCATGTTCTGGCTGGGGGGCGTCTTCTTCCCCCTTGACAGCCTGCCCCGAGGCTTTCAGGTGCTGGCCTGGTTCCTCCCTGTCTCCCACGTGGCGGCCATCGACCGGGCCCTGGTGGAGGGCAACCTCCACTGGAGCCACCTGGGCGACCTCGTCTGGGTACTGGTGGTGTCGGCCGTCTTCTTCCGGCTCGCCATCTTCCTCATGCGGAGAAGGCTCATCCGATAGGGAACAAGGAGGCCGTTGCGAAACTCGACGAGGATCGGTAGCATGGCATTGCCGTGCTTGTCTATTTCGATGAATCCTACGACTCCAACAAGGACTTTCTCTTGCTGGGTGCCCTTTTCAATCCGAAGCCCGGACTGATCGGGGCTCGGATGCTCAGCGCCAAGCGGAAGCTGGGCTACGTAGATGGCTGTGGGGAGCCGCTGGAGATCAAGTACGCCACGTCCAACAACCGGGAGCGATATCGCGTGGCGCGCGACTGTGTCGATGGCTTCGTGAAGAGTCCCTCATGGTTCAGAGCCATTGTGATAGAGACAAGCCCTGGCAAGTTCGACCTGAGCTACTTTGGCCGCGCGTTTGAAGGCGATGCAATCAGATGGGCGAGGGCCTACAAGAAATTCGCGGAATTATTGCTCTCCCGCAATTGCGCGAATATCGAGAACGGGGTGCTGTTGACAGACAGGCTGACTCGAACGAAGGGAGACTTGTTCCTGGAACTCATGCGGGAGAACTTCTCCCAGGCGGGGGTGGGTTTTTCCGTGGGGAAAGCGCACCCAACATTCAAGCACATCCAAGAGGTCGATACTGCTCTTCCTGCCTACCAGGTCGGCCAAATCGGGGATATTCTCACAGGGGTCATTCTGAATGCGCTGAAGCCCACCACTAATCAATACAAGACGCGCCTCCGCAACCACGTGACAAGAGCACTGACCTTGCCATCGCTTGGGCCAGGCTACTGGCAGAGACTCACGAAGTGGCGGGCCGAATTGCTGCACCCCAAGTTTGGGGTATGGTATTGGAAGCCAGGATAGTTGAAGACCTGAGCGCTACGACATCACTGGTAATCCACATGTTGCACGCGGAGCGCGCAGTGGACACCTCCGCCGTTGCTCAGGCCTTGACTATAGAATAGTATCGACCGGCATACATTTTGTCAAGAGTGCCTACGCCACTCATTTTCTGAGATTCTCCAGACCAGCCGATAGACTGGCGCCGCTATCCTTCCACCAGGAGCCTGACCGTGCCCTACCGGCCCCGCATCGCCATCACCCGCTGGGAGAAGGTGCCCGGCGAGGACATCGCCGAGTACCACCGGCGCATCCTCGAGGC
>CAZSSQ010000013.1:23620-25044 GCA_964609465.1 uncultured Dehalococcoidia bacterium | reverse complement strand
CTGTGCGTCGGCCAGGATATCCACGTCAAGTGCTACCGCCCAGCCTCCGTCCTCTGCCACCCACACGTCGAACGTGTTGATCGTCATGCCTTCCAGTTGAGTCGGCAGAAAGCCGATGGACTTCAGGGTCTCAACGGCCTCGCCCAGCGAGTACCGTGTCGCGTTTACCCCGTTCATCGTGTCGGGCTGGCCGCGGAGCGCGCCGGGCTCCTGGAGGAAGTCGAAACCCTCCCAGAAGGCCGCCGACCCTGGGCAAAGAGCCAGGTCTTGCACTACGTCGGCGTCGTCTGCGCTGTAGGTGTCGAATCCTGCGCCCGAATCGAGCCAGCCGTCGTCGCCGATCACCACCAGCTCGTCTTTGCCTACCGCGGAGCCGTCGAGGGAGCCGCTGATCGTGCATCCCAGCCGGTCGGGCGCCTCAAACTCACCTTCCGAAGTCAGGACCAGTCCGCCGTCTAGCTCCACGGACATCCTGGCGCTGAATCGGAAGCTCTCCAGCACGTCGGAGGGCGACACGGCGGCGCTCGGGCCGGGCGTTGCTTCGGACGTGGGCTCTGGCGTCGCTGCGGACGTGGGCGCCGGCACTGCCTGGGACGTAGGCGCTGAGCTCGGCTCCACCTCGCCTCGCAGCACCGCCAGGATGCGCTCATCGAGCTTGCGCGCGAGGGCGGTGGCCTCCTCTTGCGCGCCTTCGCCCTCGAGGCTGGTGATGGCGACCGAGCCGATTAGCCTCCCCTCCTGGAACCCCACGATGGTCTGGTTGAGGCTCAGCTCCTCTTCATTTACCTTGACAGACGCCTTCTGGATCAGCCCGACCGCCTCCTGCCCGATATCGCCCACCTCGAAAGTCTCGACGCCCTGTATTGTCACGTCCTCTTTAGTCATGCCCACCGCGCGCTGCGCGTCCTCTGCGCCGTCTTTCAGGTTGGCAGAGGCGCCGTCGGCGTCTTCGTGCAGTATCACCCCCGTCGCGACGTGAATCGGGCCTTTCTCGTCCGGCTGGGCTGCGGAGAAGGTATAGGACTCCTCGTAGCCGCTGGCGCGACCAAACCGCTCCACGTCCTGCGCTTCGTCCTCTTCGTCGAAGGCGTCGCTAATCACCTGCTCGTTGCTCTGAGGCCCTGACGTGTCGTCCAGCTCGAAGTCTGCGTACTGCGGTCCCAGGTCCGGGAGCGGCAGGACCATCAGGCTCAGCTCTTCGTCCGTGATCTCGCGGTCGGTCAGGTCGGCCTGGCCGCCGCCACCGCAGGCGGATGCCGAGACGAGGGCCAGGGCCGCCAGTGCCATGAGTAGGCGTCGCATTCTATTCTCCTTCCTCGCCGTCAGTCGTTCCATTGTAGTACTCCCACGCCACTCTTGACACTTCCGCCGTCAGCTCCGTCTCGTACGCCTTCTCCGAGAGGACGGCGATGACGTAGGTGGCG
>CAZSSQ010000013.1:0-23520 GCA_964609465.1 uncultured Dehalococcoidia bacterium | reverse complement strand
CGTCAGCTCCGTCTCGTACGCCTTCTCCGAGAGGACGGCGATGACGTAGGTGGCGCCCGGCGAATACACGATGCCGGCGTCGTGGGTGGCGTTGGACCAGTTGCCCGTCTTGTGGGCGACCACGGTCCCCTCTCCGCCAGATCCGCCTCTGGCGGATTCCGCGGAGGCCACCCCCGCCCGCAGGCCGTTGTCGATCTCCTCGCTGGCCAGCAGGTTCGCCATCTCCTGGCTGGCCCCGGCGTCCACCGCCTTCCCCAGGGCGATCATCTCCATGAGCAGGGCCATGTCGGCGGCCGTGGTCGGCAGGTCATCGGACAGGAAGCGGGTCGTCGTCAGGCCCAACGCCTCCAGCGAGCGGTTGATGTTGCCGGCCCCGACGCGGTCCTGGAGGAGGACGGCGCTGGTGTTGTCGCTGACGGACATCATGTAGGCCAGGGCCTCGCCGACGCTCAGGGTCTGGCACACCTCGACGGGCAGGGTGCCCAGGTCGAAGCCGGCGTAGTAGGGGGTGACCAGCAATCGCTCATCGAAGCTGAGGAGGCCCAGGGATCGCTGGTGGAAGACCTCGTACATGACGGCGACCTTGAAGAGGGAGGCGGCGTAGAACACCTTGTCCGGATTGATGAGAGCGCCGCGGCCGTCGTCGAGGCTCTTGACCACGACGCCGTACGAATCGACCTCGTCGCCCAGGACTTCGCGCAGCCGCGCCTCCAGGGCCGCGTCCTCTTGGAGGGGGAGCGGCTCGTAGCTGGAGGGCGTGGCTACGGGGCCGGGGCTGGTGATGCGCTCACTCGGCTCGACAGGGGTGCCCTCGACGGCGGGCTCCTGCGGGGTGGGCTGATAGCAGGTGGGAGTCTCGGCCGAGGAGGGGGTGGCGGGTACCACGCCGGCAGGCGTGCCGGGCGTCGGCCGGACGACCTCGACGGGCTGACCGGGCTCCGGCGTGCCCTCCTCCTCTTCGATGGCTATGCCGCAGGCGGCCAGGAGCAGCACCAGGGCTAGAACGGCCGCCAGGGCCGGAAGGAAGGCACGCCTCATGACTGCCAGCCCACAAACGTGTCGACGCCGTAATCTGTCAGTTGTACGGGCGAGGCGCTGCCGTCGGCGGGGACCGAGAACAAGAGTCCCGGTGGGCACCCCGCAACACAGGGGCCGCCCTGGCTGGTGAAGAACAGCCGTCGGCCATCGGGGGACCAGGTGATGAGAGGGAAGGGCTTCTGAAGATCCTCGGCTACCTGTCTGAGTTCTCTGCTCTCAACATCAGCTACGTACAGCGCAAAGGGAGGAAACCTGTTCGGATGGGGGGCCGTCGCCGCCCCCTCGAAGGCGAGCTGGCGGCTGTCGGAAGACCAGGCCGGGTAATCGCTCAAAACCAGGCTGGGAGCCAGCAGTAGCGGTTCGCCGCCACTCACGGGTGCGAGGTAGATACGAGCGAAGCCGCCTTGTGCCGGGGCCACCGGCACCGCCAGGCTGCGGCCGTCGGGCGACCAGACGGGCCTTATCGGCAAGTCGGGGATGCCGGGGAGCTCGCGGAGGTTGGAGCCGTCAGGGGCGACGGTGTACAGCTTGACGCTGCCGTCAGGGCCCGGGAAGGTATTGCGAACGAAGGCGAGGGTAGAGCCATCGGGAGACCAGGCGAACTGGTCGATGGCAGTCTGCCCTGCCAATGGCTCAGCCACGTTCACCACCGTCTCATCGTTCAGGTCGATAACCTCCAGCGCTATGTCGGCGGCCAAGATCGCCAGGCGGCGGCCGTCGGGCGACCACTGAGGGCCGCCGATCGGGAGGCCCGGCGTGCCAGTAACCAGGCGCCTAAGCTCGCCACTATCGACGGCGAGAACGTACACGTCTGAGGTACAGAAGGCCACCAGCCGCGAATCCGGAGCCCACGCGATGCCACTGCCAACCTCACTCGATTTAGGCAGCTTGCCTTGGGTCACCACCTGAGCGTCGGAGCCGTCGGGTGCGCTCAGGCAGAGGTCGGTCTGCGGAAGAGCTTGGACCCGATCCGGGCGGCAGGGGAAGGCGAGCCGCGTACCGTCGGGAGAGGGAACGCGGGGGAAGGCCAGCCCTTCGACCTCCAGAGAGGCCACTTGTGTCAGTTCGCTGCCATCGGCCCTGACGGAGTAGAGGCCGGGCTTGTGGCCCCAATTGTACGAAGAGAAGAGCAACCGGGGCTGGTTCTCTCCACCGCAGGCTAGAAGTGCGAGGGCGGCGACCGCGCAAAACGACAGGGCCGCGCGAACGAGCGATACCCTAGACATGGTCCGCTTCCCTTCCCTCCAGCAGTTCCCGCCTGAGCAGGGCCAGCGCCGTCGTCACAGCCCGCCGCTTGACGGCCTCCCGCCCCTGGGGCATGGCGTAGCTGGTGGTCCGGGGCGGCTTTTCCCCCAGCGCCACCGCGATGTGGACGGTGCCGACTGGCTTGTCCTCCTGCGGGTCGGGGCCCGCCACCCCCGTGACGCCGATGCCGACATCGGCGCCCAGCCGTTCGCGGACGGCGCGCGCCATCGCCTGGGCGCACTCGGCGCTGATGACGCCGTGCTCGGCGATGACCTGCCGGTCGACGCCCCAGGCGACCTTCATCTCCGTGGCGTAGGAGACCAGCCCGCCTTTGTAGTAGTCGGAGCTGCCGGGCACGTCGGTGATGGTGCTGGCCAGGAGGCCGCCGGTGCAGGACTCCATGGTGGCCAGGGTGAGGCCGCGCTCGCGCAGCATGGCGCCCACGGCCGCCTCCAGGGTGTCGTCGTCGGCGCCCCAGACGGCGCGCCCCAGGATGCGCCGGGCCTCCTCTTCGACCGGCTCGATGAGGCGGCGGGCCTCCTCCACGCTCGCTGCCTTGGCGGCGATGCGCAGTTGGATGCCGTCGGCGCGGGAATAGACGCCGATTGAGGGGTTACTGGACTTGAGGAGGGGGCTCACCATCTCGTCAACCGCGGCCTCGCCGATGCCTGTGGTCTTCAGGGTGCGGACGGCGAGGACGGCCCCGGGGCTGCGTCGCTCCAGCTCGGGGGCCACCTCCGCCTCCCACATGCGCTGCATCTCCGCGGGCGGGCCGGGCATGGCGACGATGACGCGCCCGTCGCGCTCCACCCACCAGCCGGGCGCCGTGCCGCGAGGATTGGGAATCGCCCGCGTCGAGGGGATGAGCGCCGCCTGCTTGACGTTGCGCTCCGGCATCGGGATGCCAAGACGGGTGAAGATCTCCCGCAGCCCCCGCTCGAGCTCCGGATCTGTAGTGATCTCCTCGCCCAGCACCTGGGCGATGGCCTCCCGCGTCAGGTCGTCTTCGGTGGGGCCGAGGCCGCCGGTGGCGAGGACCAGGTCGGAGCGCTCCCAGGCCCGCCCGATGACCTCCACCAGCCGCCCCAGGTTATCGCCCACCACCGAGGTATGGTAGAGGTCGATGCCCAACGCGGGCAGGCGGGAGGCGATGTACTGGGTGTTGGTGTCTAGGATCTCGCCGAGCAGGATCTCGGTGCCGATGGAGATGATCTCTGCCTTCATGTCGAAGGCGAGCATAGGGCCGGACGGAGGGGCGAGTCAAGGAAGCGACATGGTACGCTTAGGCGTGTCAATGAGAGGAGGCGATTCAAATGGCGACCAAAAGCAGCAGCAAGTCGAGCGCGTTTCTGCTCGGAGCAGGGTCCACGGGCCTAATGGTCTTTGCGATGCCTCTCCTTCTTTCCCCACTGCGCTGGGCGCGTGCCCTCCGCTGGCGCGTTCCAGACGACACGGACCTGACCGTCTATTTGGGGCGCTCCCTGGGCGCCGTGGCGGTGGCGCTCAGCGTTGGCGCTCTGCGCGCCGCTCGCCGCCCGGAGGAGCATCGCATCATCTTCGAAATGGGGTTCCTGACCGGGGCCCTGCTCGCCGCCGTGCACCTTTGGGGGGCGCTGCTGCGCCGCCAGCCCTGGACGGAGACCGCCGAGATCGCCTTCTGGTCGGCCATGGCCGCCGGTGCTCTCCTCACCTCCCCGCGAGAGGAGCCCGGCGACCCTCCTGCCCCGACCGTCTAGCCGGCCACGACGCGCAGCAGGCCGTCCTGACCGCGCCGGAGGCGGGGCACGGCGGTTGAGACGTCGGTGCGGGCGCAGAACTCCAGGTCGTGCCCCAGCCCCAGGTCGATCAAGGAGCGGCCGTGGTCGGCCTGGCGGAAGCAGGCCAGGGCCCGGCCGCGATAGGAGCGGTAGAGACGCTGGGCGGCCAGGGCGTCGTTCCAGAGTCGGGGTCGCAGGCCGGCGGGCCTGGCCTGCGCCAGCAGCGAGTCCACCAGGGCGCCGGCGACGTAGGCGTCCTCCAGGCCGAAGTACTGGCCGTGGCCGCGGCCAGCGCAGACGATGGCGATGGTGCGGTCGGCGCCAGCGGCCAGACTGCCGCCCGTCTGGACGGCCTCGGCCAGGGCGGCGCCGGCCGCGGCTCGGCAGTTGAGGAGCGCCGCGGCGACGACGGCCTGGGCGTCGGCCACCTGCCGCAGGGCGCGGGTGCCGTTAGTGGTGAATAGGACGGCGCTCCGCCCGCTGAGGTCGAGGGCGGCGAACTCCGTGGGCGAGTTGCCGTAGTCGAAATCGGGCGGAGGCAGGCTGTTCACCTCGCCGCAGAGCAGGTAGCCCGTGCGACGGGCGACGCGGCGGGCCTCGGCCAGCGTGCCGCAGACCACTACCTCCCTCACACCCCGCTCGATCAACACAACCAGGGTGGACGTAGCGCGCAAGGCGTCGATGACGACGCAGACCTTGGCCTCCACGTCGGAGGCCAGGCGGGGCACGAAGGTCACCTCTACCCGCATGGTGGTTATGCCGGGCCGCGGGCCCGTCCTCCTTCGCTTGACGGCCTGTCGTAGCAAGGATACCATCTCCCTGGCAGAAGCGGGTCGCTCTGGCGGCCACCGGCGAATACTGATGCTTTTCTGGGGCGGCGCCTGGAGCCGCCCCTTTGTGGAATCAGGGGATGGGCTTCTTCCAGAAGCTGGCAGGGGCCGTCGAGAGGAACGAAAGCGTCCTCTGCGTGGGGCTGGACCCGGACCCCGACCGGCTGCCGGCAGGCCTGCCTGCCTGCCTGCCGGACAGGCGGGCCGGACAGGCAGGGGCGAGGGACGTGGCCGCCTTCCAGCGCGCCATCATCGAGGCCACGTCCGACCTCGTGTGCGCCTACAAGCCCAACCTGGCCTTCTACGAAGCCCTGGGCGAGCCCGGCCTCGAGGCGCTGCGCGCTACCCTGGCCGCCGTCCCCGACGACGTGCCCGTCATCGGCGACGCCAAGCGCAGCGACGTGGGCCACACCGCCCGTGCTTATGCCCGCGCCCTTTTCGACGGTTGGGGCTTCGACGCCGTGACGGTGAACCCCTACCTGGGCGGCGATTCCCTGGAGCCCTTTCTGGAAAGGGAGGACCGGGGCGTGTTCCTCCTCTGCCGCACCTCCAATCCCGGCGCTCGCGACCTCCAGGACCTGCCTGTCCTCTTCGGCGAGGGCCTGCCGGCCCGGCCCCTGTTCGAGGTGGTGGCGGAGCGGGCGATGGAGTGGAACACGCGCGGCAACGTGGGCCTGGTGGTGGGCGCTACCTATCCTGAGGAGCTGGGACGCCTGCGAGAGATCTGCCCCCAGATGACCTTCCTGGTGCCCGGAGTGGGCGCCCAGGGCGGGGACCTGGAGGCGTCGCTGCGCCGAGGGCTGGACGCCGAAGGTGGCGGGCTCATCATCAACGTCTCGCGGCAGGTGCTGTACGCCTCACAGGGGGAAGACTTCGCGGTGGCCGCCCGGCAGGTCGCACTGGCCCTGCGAGACGAGATCCGCCGGTTGCGGGAGGCAGTCCTGTCCGGGCGACCCTAGCCATGGTGGTGGAGTTTCGCCTCGGCGACGTCGTCAGGCTGCGGAAGGTCCACCCCTGCGGTGGCTACGAGTGGCGGGTAACGCGCCTGGGGGCGGACATCGGTCTGCGCTGCCTCACCTGCGGCCGGAGAGTCCTCCTGGAGCGGCGCACTCTCGAGAAGCGGCTGAAGACCTTCGTGGAGCGGGGAGAGGCCCCCGATCCTCTCCTGGATCGCCTCCTCTGGGAGCAGAAAGATCGGCCGTAGGAGCGGCGGAGGGACAGGCACCTTGGCGCAAGCTTGGGCTTCGAAGCTGAACCTGTGGTCCCTCGCCGGGCGGAGCGCCCTCCTCCAAGACCTGGGGTTCCGGCACTACTGGATCTCCCGCGCCCTCTCGTCCACGGCCTACAACGCGATGCTCTACGGGTTCCTGATCCTGGTTGTGCGAGAGACCGGCTCCAGCATCCATACCAGCCTTCTCATCCTCTCCCTCATCATCCCGCCGGCCACTCTGGCCTCCGTCTCGGGGGTGGTGACGGACCGTCTGCCGAGAGGTCTTATCCTCTTTCTCGGGCACGTCCTGCGAGCGCTCCTGGCCGTGGCCTTCGTGGTGTCCAGCGGCGACGTCTGGATCATCTACGGCATCGCTCTAGGCTTTGGCGTTGTCGGCCAGTTCTCGGGGCCGGTGGAGTTGGCGCTGCTGCCGCACATCGTGCAGCGGGAGCGGTTGACGACTGCAAATTCCATGTTCAACCTGGGCGGAGCGGTGGGACAGACTCTGGGCGTGCTCATCCTGGCGCCCCTATTCCTCAAGACAGCGGGCGCCGATTCCCTCTTCACCGTTATCGCCATGCTCTACGTGGTGGCAGCGGCCTTCCTGCTGACCGTGCCCAATCTGGGCTTCCGGGAGTTGAGCGAGGTTCAGCGCCACTCGGTTCACACCACCTTCGGCGGCGTTCGAGCCGAGTTCGCCGAGGGGTGGCAGACCTTGCGCCGCGACCGCGCGGCCTACATGGGCATGATTCTGCTGGTGCTGGGAAGCACCTCGCTGCTGGTGACGGCGTCTCTGGCGCCGCGCTTCGCTGACCAGGTCCTGGGCATCTCCACCGAGAATGCCGTCTACGTCTTTGCTCCCGCCGTCGCCGGTGTCGTGCTGGGGTTGCGGATGGTGGACTGGCTCACGCACCAGGTGAGCAAGTCGTGGGTAGTGACGTTGGGCTTCATCCTGGTGGTTCTCTCCATGGTGGCCATGGCCATGGTGCCCCAGAGCGCCCGTCTTCTGGAGAACCAGAATCCCCTGGGGCTGTTCTCCCCCGGACCGTTCGGCGCGACGGCTGCCCGCGTCATGGTGACCCTCCTCTTCGCCGGGATGACCGGTTTCGCCTACTCCGTGGTCAACGTGGCGGGTCGCTCCCTGCTCAACGAGCGTGTGCCCGTTTCCATGCAGGGGCGCGTCTTCGCCGCCCAGACCGTCCTGTCGAATCTGGCGTCCATCGTTCCGTTGCTGCTGGCCGGGGCTCTGGCCGACTGGTGGGGCGTGAGCCCTGTCCTCATTGCGGTGGCGGTTGCTATCCTGGTGGGAGCGCTATGGGGGGCCTTCCAGACGATGCGCTCAGGGCCCCCGGCCCGAGGGGAATATGGAACGCGCTAAGCGTGCAGGTCCGGGTCTGGCTGGCGGCCTCAAGCGTGCCGATGCCCCAGTTCTCGGCATCCGGCGCTTCCGGCTCCTCTGGCTGGCCCAGATCTTCGCCCACACCGCTCAGAACGCCACCCTGTTCACCCTCCTGGTGCTGGTCATAGCGGAGACGGGCTCCAGCATCCACGGCTCCTTCCTGGTGCTGTCCTATGTTTTCCCCTCTGTCCTCTTCGGGCTGGTGGCGGGGCTACTGGTGGACCGCTGGCGCAAACGAACGGTGCTCCTGATCACCAGCCTCCTGCGTATGGGGGCTTGCCTGGCCTTTATTCTGGTAAGCCCGCACGTGTGGCTCATCTATGCGATCAACCTGGGCTTCTCCACCCTGGGCCAGTTCTTCACCACCGCCGATGCGGCCAGCATCCCCGCTCTGGTGCCCCGGAACCAGCTCATGTCGGCCAACAGCCTCTTCAACCTGGCCGTCACGGGCTCTCAGTTTGGCGGCATGGTGATGCTGGCTCCGGTGGTTATCAAGAGCTTTGGCTACGACGCCCTCTTCATCATGGCTGCCCTTTTCTTCCTGGTGGCTACCGTCCTCGCCTACCGGCTGCCGGAGATCGAGGCCGAGGAAGGGCTGGAGGCCGTCAATGGAGAGCAGCCTCTCCTCCGCGGCGCAGCGACCGAGATGTGGCGCACCCTGCGCCTCCTCCGCAACGACGTGGCCTCCAACATCGCCCTCCTCCAGATGACGGTGAGCAGCTCCCTGGTGCTCCTCTTCGCCGTCCTGGTGCCGCGCTACATGCAGTCTGTGCTCCAGGTGGCCCCGTCGGACGCCGTCTTCATCTTCGCGCCCACGGGTGTGGGGGCCCTCCTGGGCCTGCGCGCCCTGCCCTGGTTCGCCCACCGGCTGGGAAAGGGACCGGTGGTGGTAGCGGGCCTGGTGGGCATCGCCCTCTGCCTGCTGGCGCTCGGCTTCGTGGAGCGCATCGCCGATTTCATGGAGGGCACCGAGAGCCTGAATCCCTTCGCCAGCAACGGGCGTGTGGCCGGCCTCTCCCTTCTGGTGGCGCTGACGATGGCGCTTACCGGCCCCTTGGGCTTCGCCTACGCATTGGTGAACGCCCCAGCCCAGACCATCCTCCACGAGCGGGCGCCCGCAGAGATGCGGGGCCGCGTCTTCGCATCGCAACTGGTGCTGGCCAACCTGGTGTCCATTGGACCCCTCATCCTTGTGGGCGGCGTGGCCGATCTATATGGTGTGAGCCCAGTGCTGCTGAGCATCGCTGCCGTGGTTATGCTGGCGGCCGCGGTCAGCGTGTTCCATGAAGGCCGTGAGCGGGCGGCCAGGCGCCTGGCCGAGGCGTCATCGGGTGGCGGTGGCGGTGAGCCGCTCTCCTTCGGAGGGGCACCTCACCCGCCCTTGGGTGACGGCCGTTCCGTTGACACGACCAGGGGCCTGGGTTAGACTTGATTTGCTTTCCCTGGGGCCGTGAGGAGGTGGCTGCGTGATTGAGATGACCATCGAGAGCATCCGGGTGAGCCTGATGAACTACCAGCGGGTGGTCATCCTCAAGGAGAAGGCCGCTGACCGGTATCTGCCCATCTGGATCGGGCCGGCGGAGGCCGATGCCATCGCTGTAAGGCTTCAGGAAGTCTCGGTGGCCCGTCCCCTCACGCACGACTTGCTTCGCTCAGTCATCGACGCCCTGGGAGCCCGCGTGAACTGCATAATCGTCAATGACCTCTCCAACGACACCTTCTACGCGCGCATAATCCTTGACGTGGACGGCAAGTCACTGGAAATCGACTCTCGCCCCAGCGACGCCATCGCCCTGGCGGTCAGGGCCCAGGTTCCCATCTACGCCGAGGAGTCGGTTCTCGAGAAGGCGGGGGTCATGCTGGACAAGGAGGGCGAGGCCACGCCCGCGGGCGAAGGGACGAGCGAGCCCCTGACAAAGCCGAATGCCGAGGAGCTGGAGAAGCTCTCGCCCTTCCGCGAGTTCATCGAGAGCCTGGACCTGGAGGACTTCGACAAGCGTAAGTCCTAAGCCAGCTTGGTTAGCGCAGTCCGGGGGGCATCTTCTGATGTCCCCCGCTTCTTTCTTGCGCCTGGTCGCCCGGCGCGAGCCGGCGAGGCGTAAACGGAGTTGATCGCAAATTCGGGTTGATCCTGAATTCGTCTCTGTGATACGGTTCTCAACGCGGAAGACCGGCCACCGCGAGGTGACGAATGGGCCGTTTCTCACCGGCCCTGAGGCTGCTGGGCATCGGCTGGTATTTTGCCCTCTGCATTGCCCTCGGCATAGGCGGAGGCGTCTGGCTGGACAGTCAACTCGGCGTCTCTCCCCTGTTCAGTCTTTTGGGCCTCTGCCTAGGTCTGATAGCCGCCTTTGTCGGCGGCTACCATATGCTCGTTGAGACCTTAGGCGGCGACAGGGACAGGGGAAGCGGAGGACGCTAGTTGCGTAGATTCAAGGGACTCGCCATCGGCCTGGCGGTGCTGGTCCTTGTCCTGGCCGGCTTTCTTTTCCTGCGCTCCCCTAAACCGATCATTGAACTCAAGGCCGAGACCATCTTCTCGATCGGGCCCTTCAACGTCACCAACACCTACATCACCTCCTGGGTCGTCATCATCTTCATCTCTCTCTTCGCCTACGCGGCTACACGACGCATGAGCGTGGTGCCCCGCGGCATCCAGAACCTGTTTGAGGCCATCATCGAGGCCATCTACAACTTGGTCATCAATACCGCCGGCGAGAAGCACGGACGGCGCTTCTTCCCGGCGGTCGCTACTATCTTCCTCTACGTGGCCATCTGCAACTGGTTTGGGCTCCTGCCCCTCTTTGCTACCGTCGGCAAGGTTGAGGAGATCGGCGCCCAGGGCCAGGCTTTCCACGAGAAGGGTGTGGTGATCCAGGAGAAGGCGGGGCTGAACGTGATCATGCCCGCGGCCGACGATGTGGAGTTGCCGAAGACGGTGACCCTGCCTGACGGCAAGGTAGAGGACGTGAACGCCGACTCGCCGGCCGAGGTGAAGCAGCTCGCTATTGACGAGGCGAAGAAGGAAGCGGGCGTGAGCGAGGATGCGAAGATAGGCGTCCTTGTCCCCTTCCTTCGTAGCGTCAACACCGACCTCAATTCTCCCTTGGCCCTGGCCGTCTGGTCGGCTATCTTCGTCGAGTTCTGGGGCATCAGCACCTACGGCTTCTTCCGCTACGGCAGCAAGTTCTTCAACTTTGGCCGGCTGCTGCGCGGGAAGCTCCTGGATGGTTTCATCGACGCCTTCGTGGGCATTCTGGAGTTCATTGCCGAGGCGGCGCGCCTCGTCAGTTTTACCTTTCGTCTCTTCGGCAACATCTTCGCTGGAGAGATCCTATTCCTGGTCGTGATATTCTTGCTGCCGCTCGTGGCCCTCCAGGTGGTGTACTTCCTGGAACTCTTTGTGGGGGCGATCCAGGCGTTCATCTTCGCTATGCTTACCCTGGTCTTTGGCATCATCGCTGTGTCCGCGCCCCACGGTGAGGCCGAGGGGCACTAGCCGCAAGGAGCGCGGGAGCAGAGTTGGCCCCGGCAGGACTTCAAAGGCGAATACCCTTTAGGGAGGAGCGATGGAACTAATTCACCTGTTTCCGCTTCTGGAGATCACCGACACTGCCATGCGTTTCATTGGCGCCGGCTTCGCCATGGCGGTGGGCGGCTTTGCCCCCGCCCTGGCCATCGGCTTGCTGGTAGGCAAGGCCATGGAGGCCCTGGGCCGCAACCCGGAGGCGCAGCCCGTCATCCAGACCAACATGATCCTGGGCATCGCCTTCGCCGAGGCCATCGCCATCTACGCTCTGGTGGTGGCGGTCATGATCGGCTTCGTTTTCTGAGAGACGTGCCCGGAGTCTGGCTCTTGGGGGCCTAGATGAGTGGTATAACCCTGCTTGGCATCGGGGCGCTGGGGATCAATTTCCCCGGACTCCTGGCCCAGATTATCAACTTCGGCATCCTCCTAGTCATTCTGCGCCTGGTGGCTTACAAGCCCATCATGCACATGCTGGACGAGCGCGCCTCCCGTGTGCGGGAGAGCCTGGAGACGGCGGAGCGCATCAAGGAGCGAGAGGCCGAGACGGCCAAACAGGCGGAGGAGCGGCTGGAGGAGGCGCGTCGAGAGGGTCAGACCCTTATAGCGCAGGCGCAGCAGATATCAGCCCGCATCCAGGAAGAGGCGCGGCAGCAGGCCCAGAAGGAGGGGGAGACTCTCCTGGAGCGGGCCCGCAATGAGATCCAGTTGGAGCGCGATGGCGCCATCGCTCGCCTGCGTGCTGAGTTCGCCGACCTCACCGTCAGCGCCGCCGAACGGGTCATTGGCCAGTCCCTGGACCGGCGTGCCCACCGGCGCCTTATCGACGAAGTGCTAGCCGAGTCCAGCTTCAAAGGGGACGACGGGGCCTGCTAACCCCGCAGCGCCATGAGGATTGAGGTAGCGGCCAAGCGTTACGCTCAGGCCGCCTTCGACATCGCTCGCGAGAGGAATGAGCTCGACCGCTGGGTCGAGGAGATCCGCGCTATCGTCGACCTGGCGGCCCAGCCCGGCGTGGTGGAGTTCCTCGCCAGCTCGCGCGTCCCCTTCGAGGTCAAGGAGCGCCTGCTGCGCTCGGGGCTGGCCGATGTCAGCCCCCTCGCCCTGAACCTGGCGCGTCTCCTGGTGCAGAAGGGCCGCATCGCCCTGGCAGAGCAGGTCCGGGACGAGTACCAGCGCCTGCTCGACGAGTACCGCGGGATAGCCCAGGCTCTCGTGCTCACCGCCGTGCCCCTCTCCGATGACGAGCAGCGGGCCGTGGCCCAGCGCCTGCAGGAGCTCACCGGCAAGGAGGTCGTGCTGGAGAGGCGGGTCGAGCCGGAGATCCTGGGCGGGCTCGTGGCCCGTGTCGGTGACCGCCTCATTGATGGCAGCACCCGCACTCGACTCCTGGAGCTGCGCCGCCGGTTGGCCGGCGAGACGGCGTCATAGGGGTCAGAGGGAGACCGTTGAAGGCGGAGCTACAACAGCGGATGAACCAGCAGTGGCTGGCCCTGGAGGCAGCCCTGGCCGGCCTCAGCGATGCGCGGATGCTCGAAGCGGGCGTGGTGGGGGTCTGGTCGGTCAAGGACCTGTTGGGCCACATGGCCTACTGGGCCCACGAGGCGGCCAAGAACACGGAGCTCGTGAAGGCCGGTCGCCAGGACCGGATCGTGCGGCCGGGCACCTCGAAGGCCCTCGACCGCTGGAACGCCCGTGAGCAGCGTTTGCGCGCCGGCCGGCCCCTGGCCGAGGTGCGCTACGAGCTGGAGGAGAGCCACCAGCGCGCTCTGGCCGCCCTGGCCGATCTGCCCGAGGAGAAGCTGAGCCTGAACCTGGATGGCGGTACGTTCCTGGAGCTCTACGCTCTCGACACCCATGACCACTACCAAGAGCACACCGACCACATCCTGGCGTGGCGGAAGCGCCTGGGGGATACGTAAGGGGAGAGAACATGGCGGTAAGACCGGAGGAGATAGCCTCTGTCCTCAAGCAGCAGATCGAACAGTTCGGCGCCCGCGTCACCGCCGTCGACGTGGGCACCGTGGTCGAGGCTGGCGACGGTATCGCTCGCATCCACGGCCTCAGCAACTGCATGGCCGCGGAGCTGGTGGAGTTCCCTAACGGCGTCATGGGTCTGGCCCTCAACCTGGAAGAGGAGACCGTGGGCGTCATGATCCTGGGCGAGTTCGCCGACATCAAGGAGGGCGACGAGGTCCGCTCTACCGGTCGCATCGCGGAGGTGCCCGTAGGCGACGCCCTCGTCGGCCGGGTGGTGGACGCCCTGGGCCGGCCCCTAGATGGCAAGGGGCCCATCAATACGACGAAAACGCGCCCGGTGGAGCGCATTGCCCCCAACGTGGTGCTGCGGAAGAGCGTGGACACCCCCGTCCAGACCGGCATCAAGGCCATCGACTCCATGATCCCCATCGGGCGCGGCCAGCGGGAACTCATCATCGGCGACCGTTCGACGGGCAAGAGCGCCATCGCCGTTGACACCATCATCAACCAGAAGGGCGGCGACCTCACCTGCATCTACGTCGCCATCGGTCAGAGGTCATCAAAGGTAGCGCAGACGGTGGCCGTCTTCGAGCAGTACGGGGCCATGGACCACACTGTGGTGATAGCGGCCAGCGCCTCCGACCCGGCGCCCATGCAGTACCTGGCCCCCTACTCCGGCTGCGCCATCGGTGAGGAGTTCATGGAGCAGGGTAAAGACGCCCTCATCGTCTACGACGACCTGTCCAAGCACGCCTGGGCCTACCGACAGGTCTCCCTGCTGCTCCGCCGGCCCCCTGGTCGCGAGGCCTACCCGGGCGACATCTTCTACTTGCACAGCCGGCTCCTCGAGCGGGCGGCGAAGCTGGCCCCCGAGTACGGCGGCGGCTCCATGACGGCCCTGCCTATCATCGAAACCCAGGCCGGTGACATCTCCGCCTACATTCCCACTAACGTCATCTCCATCACCGACGGCCAGATCTATCTGGAGACGGACCTCTTCAACGCTGGCATCCGGCCGCCTCTGAACGTGGGCCTTTCGGTCTCCCGCGTGGGCGGCTCGGCGCAGCGCCGGGCCATGCGCCAGGTGGCGAGCCGGCTGCGCCTGGACCTGGCCCAGTACCGGGAGTTGCAGGCCTTCGCCGAGTTCGGCACCGCCGAGCTGGACCCCGCCACCCGCCGCCAGTTGGAGCGCGGACAGCGCATCACCGAGATCCTCAAGCAACCCCTGTTCGAGCCCATGGCCCTCCACCAGCAAGTGGAGATCCTCTACGCGGTGGTGAACGGGTACCTGGACGACGTTGAGGTGGGACGGGTGCGGGACTTCGAGGCCGCCTTCCACAAGTTCATGACCAGCAACCACCCGGAGATCGGCGGCAGCATTGACGAGAAGCTGGAGATCGTGCCGGAGACGGAGGAGACCCTCAAGGCCGCCATCCGGGAGTTCAAAGAGAACGTGCCGTACTAAGATGGAGGAGTTGGGCAGGTGGCTGGACCCCAAGGCGTGACCACCAACACGCGCGCAGGCCTCTGGAGGGTCGGCTGATGGCCACCATCCGGCAGATCCGGCGTCGCATCCGCTCTGTCTCCAGCACGGCCAAGATCACCAAGGCCATGGAGATGGTGGCGGCATCGAAGATGCGTCGCGCCCAGATGCGAGCCCTCGCCGCCCGCCCCTACGCCGACAAGCTGCGGGGGATGCTGGCCGACCTGGCGGAGAGCCTGGAGAGTCTGCGCATTGAGGCCTTGCACCCTCTCCTGGAGCGCCGTGAGGTGCGGGAGATCGCCATCATCCTCATCACGCCGGATAGAGGCCTGTGCGGGGGGCTCAACGCCAACCTGAACCGCCGTGCCGCCGCCTTCGCCCTCGAGCAGGGCGAGGCCCGTGTGCGCCTGGTCTGCGTCGGCCGCAAGGGCCGCGACTTCTTCGCCCACGCGGGCTATCCCATCCTGGGCGAGTTCACGAAACTGGGGGACTACCCTTCCTATGAGGACACGCGGCCCATCGCCCGCCTGGTCATGGACGACTACGTGGCCAGGGAGGTTGACCAGGTGTTCCTCATCTACCCGCTCTTCGTCAACACGGTCACTCAGCGGCCCGAGGTGAGGCAGCTCCTGCCCGCGGAGCTACCGCCCCGAGAGGCCCCCAGGCTCGTCGACTACATATACGAGCCGGCGCGGCCGGAGGTGATGGGCGAACTGCTCCCGCGCTACGTGGAGATGACGGTCTACCAGGCGGTGCTCGAGCTCTCGGCCAGCGAGCAGTCGGCCCGCATGGTGGCCATGCGCAACGCCACCGACGCCGCCTACGAGATGATCCAGGACCTCACCCTGGTCTACAACAAGGTCCGCCAGGAGCAGATCACCAAGGAGCTTCTGGACATCGTCGGCGGGTCGGTGGGGCTAGAGACGTAGGGACAGACAACAGAGAACCAAGAACCAAGAACCGGGAACCGGGAGGCTCCTATGGCTAAGGGTAGGGTAGCACAGGTCATCGGCACCGTGGTGGACGCGGAGTTCCCGCCTGACGAGCTGCCGGCTATCTACAACGCCGTCGAGATCAGCATGGACGGCGGCACCATGATGGCCGAGGTGCAGCAGCACTTGGGCAACAACCTGGTGCGCTGCCTGGCCATGATGGGCACCGAAGGCCTCCGTCGCGGCGCCCAAGTCGAGGACACGGGACGGGCCATCGCCGTGCCCGTGGGTGCGGCTACCCTGGGCCGCCTCTTCAACGTGCTGGGGGAGCCCCTGGACCAGTTGGGCGAGGTCAAGGCAAAGGATCGCTGGCCCATCCACCGGCCCGCTCCCACACTGGAGGAGCAGGAGACCCAGGCCCAGGTCCTGGAGACCGGCCTCAAGGTCATCGACCTCATAGCGCCCTTCACGCGCGGCGGCAAGGTGGGGGCCTACGGCGGCGCCGGCGTCGGCAAGACCGTCATCATCATGGAGCTCATCCGGAACATCGCCAGGGAGCACGGCGGCACCTCCGTCTTCGCCGGCGTCGGCGAACGCTCCCGTGAGGGCAACGACCTCTGGTACGAGATGAAGGGCTCCGGCGTCCTGGAGAAGACAGTGATGGTCTTCGGCCAGATGAACGAGCCGCCGGGGGTGCGCCTGCGCGTCGGCCTCACCGCCCTCACCATGGCCGAGTACTTCCGGGACGTGGAGGGCCAGGACGTCCTCATCTTCATCGACAACATCTACCGCTACACGCTGGCGGGCATGGAGGTCTCCGCCCTTCTGGGCCGGATGCCCTCGGCGGTGGGCTACCAGCCCACCCTGGCCACCGAGATGGGGGAGCTGGAAGAGCGCATCACCTCGACGAAGAAGGGCTCCATTACCTCCTTCCAGGCCATCTACGTCCCCGCGGACGACTACACGGACCCGGGGGTGGCCACCACCTTCGGCCACCTGGACGCCGTCATCGCCCTGGAGCGCTCCATCGCTGAGCAGGGGCTGTACCCGGCCATGGACCCCCTGACCTCCTTCTCCCGCATCCTGGACCCGCGCGTCGTGGGGGAGGAGCACTACCAGGTGGCCCGGGGCGTGCAGGCCGTCCTCCAGCGCTACAAGGACCTCCAGGACATCATCGCGATCCTCGGTGTGGAGGAGCTGTCCGAGGAGGACAAGCTGACCGTGGCGCGGGCGCGCCGCATCCAGCGCTTCCTCTCCCAGCCCATGTTCGTGACCGAGGCCTTCACGGGCCGCGAGGGCCGCTACGTGGCTACCCGTGATACCGTGCGCGGCTTCAAGGAGATCCTGGAGGGCAAGCACGACGACCTGCCGGAGCAGGCCTTCTACATGGTGGGCCAGATCGAGGAGGCGAGGGAGCAGGCCGAGAAGCTGGAGGCGGAGGCCAAGGCGTAGAGGATCATGCCTAAACTAGACATCGACATCGTTACCGCCGAACGGGTCGTCTACTCCGATAAGGAGGTAGACGAGATCATCGCCCCCGGCGCCGAGGGCCAGTTCGCCGTCCTGCCCCGCCACGCTGCCTTCCTGACCATGCTCGTCCCCGGCGTCGTCGTCATCCGGAAGGGCGGCGAGGAGGTCGAGATGGCCATCTCCGGCGGCTTTGTGGAGGTCAGGGAGAACCGCGTGGTGGTCCTCGCCGACGCCGCCGAGCGCGCCGAGGAGGTCGACGTGGAGCGGGCGGAGCGCGCCCGCCGCCAAGCCGAAGAGCGGCTGGCGGCTCGGGGTACCGACGTGGACGTGGCGCGGGCCTCCATGGAGCGCGCCCTGGCCCGCCTGAAGGTGGTCGAGCGCCGTCGTCGACGCCCTGGCGGCCCACCGCGTCCTGGGGCGCCGCGACCCGGCCCTGGCGGGCCAGCCGGGGGCTAGGGTCTCCGTCGGCGGCGGTCCCTCCCCCTGATAGCTTGCGTCGCGACTCGCCCCCCTGTATTCTCCACGTGACAATAACTGAGGTGGCGGCGTGACGAGCGAGCGCTTTCTCATCGAGGGCGGCCACCGGCTGCAAGGCGCGGTGCGGGTCAGCGGCAACAAGAATGCCGCTGTCCACACGCTGGCTGCTACCCTCCTGACGAGCGACGACTGCTGCCTGGAGAATGTGCCCGACATCGGCGACGTCCGCTTCATGCTAGACATAATGCAGGCGCTGGGCACGAAGGTGGAGCGTATCTCGCCGGGAGTCCTGCGCCTCAACTCCGGCGACTTGCGCACCTTCATTGCCCCCAGCGAGCTGGCCATCAGCCTGCGGGCCAGCTTCCTGGTCATGGGGCCTCTCCTGGCCCGTTTTGGAGAGGCGGCCTGTTGTCCTCCCGGCGGCGACGTCATCGGCCTCCGGCCCCTCGACGTGCACCTCTCGGGGTTCGCCATGCTGGGCGCCGACGTCCGCCGTGAGGGCGACAAGTTCGTGGCCCGCGCCCCGCGTTTGCGGGGATCGCGTGTCTTCATGGACTACCCCAGTGTCCTTGGCACACAGAACCTGATGATGGCGGCTACCCTGGCCGAAGGCGCCACCGTCATCGTCAACGCTGCCGCCGAACCGGAGGTAGCCAGCCTGGCCGACATGCTGAACGCCATGGGTGCCCGCATCTGCGGTGCGGGTGGTCACACCATACAGATCGATGGGGTGCAGGGCCTGCACGGGACCAGCCATCGCCTCATTCCTGACCGCATCGAGGCCGGCACCTTTGCCATCGCCGCCGCCATCACCAAGGGTGAGGTCGAGATAGAGGAGGGCCTGGCATCGCACCTGGACGCCCTCGTCTGGAAGCTGCGGGAGTCGGGCGTAGAGGTGGAAGAGACGGAGGCGGGGCTCAGGGTGCGGCGCCGCGGGCCCCTGCGTGCCGTCAATGCTCAGGCGGTCCCTTACCCAGGCCTGCCCACCGATCTCCAGGCCCCCATGTCTGTCCTCCTCACGCAGGCTCAGGGCGTCAGCTTCATCTATGAGCGCGTCTTCGATAACCGGTTGCTCTATGTGGGTGAGCTGCGCAAGATGGGGGCTGAGGTGGTCACCTCCGGCACCACAGCTATCGTCAGCGGCCCGACGCCCCTCATTGGGGTCAGCGTGCGGGCCCTGGACATACGGGCTGGCGCCGCCCTCGTTCTGGCCGGGCTGGCAGCTCAGGGGTGGACGGAGATTTCGGACATTTACCACCTGGACCGGGGGTACGAAGCCATGGACCAGAAGCTGCGTTCTCTGGGAGCCGTCATACAGCGCGTCTAGCAGGGCGGGGCCCGAAGACGGGCCTGGGCCCTTCTTGGGAGGGAACATGCTGGCAAAGAGGCTGGGCATAGACCTGGGAACAGCCAACGTCCTTGTGTACGTCAAGGGGCGAGGCATCATCATCAACGAGCCGGCTGTGGTGGCCCTCGCTGTCCGCGACAACACGGTGGTGGCGGTCGGTGAAGAGGCCCGCAGCATGATCGGGCGGACACCCAGCAGCATCTCCGTCATCAGGCCCATGCGCGACGGCGTCATAGCCGACTACTTGATCACGGAGGCTATGCTGCGCTACTTCATCACCAAGACGGTGGGACGCTTTAGCCTCATCAAGCCGGAGGTCATGGTCTGCATCCCGGCGGGTGTTACCAGCGTCGAGCAGCGGGCGGTGCGGGACGCGGCGGAGCAGGCGGGGGCGCGGCGGCCGGCCCATCTCATACCGGAGCCTCTGGCCGCTGCCATCGGCGCCCGCATCCCCGTGGGCTCCCCCAGTGGCAACATGATCGTCGACATCGGCGGCGGCCGCACCGAAGCCGCCGTTATCTCAATGTACGGCATCGTGGTCAGCGAGTCGGTGCGCTTGGCCGGCGACCGCATGGACGACGCCATTGCCGGCTACATCAAGCGCCGCCACAACCTCATCATCGGCGACCGCACGGCGGAGGAGGTGAAGATAGCCATCGGCAGCGCCCTACCCCTGGAAGAGGAGCTGACCATGGAGGTCCGCGGTCGCGACCAGATCTCAGGCCTGCCCAAGACAGTGGTGGTCTCCTCCCAGGAAGCGACACAGGCGGTGCAGGACTGTCTGGCCAGCATTGTCCAGACGGTGCGCTCTGTCCTGGAACGCACGCCTCCTGAGCTGGCCTCGGACGTCATCGACCGCGGTATCGTGCTGACGGGCGGCGGTTCGCTGCTGCGGCACCTGGACCTCCTTCTCACCCAGGAGACGGGGGTGCCCTGCCAGGCGGCGGAGAACCCCATGGACTGCGTCGCCGTAGGAGCTGGCGCTGCCCTGGAGCACCTGGAGGTCATCAAGCGCAGCCTTCCCACCGAGGAGGAGTCCCTGGTCGCCAGCCTGTAGGGGCGAGGGACGGAAGAGGAAGGCCAGGCGCAAGCCTGGCCTTCTGCTTTGCCGCCGTCGTCCGCTTTGTCTACCTGGCGCTCACCTTCTCGCTCTTCAGGTAGAAGGTCATGCTCTGGAGGGCCAGCACCGGGTCGATGTAGCGCATGCGGATGTCGCGGTGCACGCGCGCGGCGATGGGAGCGTAATTGAGAATAGCTTTGGTACCGCAGGAGACCAGGGTATCGATGACCTCCTGGGCTGCGGCCGCAGGCACGGCCACGATGCCGATGTCCACCGGCGAACGTTGGAGGACATCCGGCAACTCCTTGACGTCGCGAACCACGACCTGGCCCACCCGCTGGCCCACGATCTCCGGACTGGCGTCGAAGGCCTCCACAATGGAGAAGGCTTCTGGGGCAAAGCCGCCGTAGGTGAGAATGGCCCGCCCCAGGTTCCCCACGCCTACAAGCGCCAGCGTCCACTGCTGTTCCAGGCCCAGGATCTGGCGCAGCTCGCTCAGAAGGCGATGCACGTTGTAGCCTCGGCCCTGCTTGCCGAAGCGGCCGAAGTAGCTCAGGTCCTTCCGGATCTGGGCCGGCGTGACCCCTAGCTGTTCCCCTAGCTCGTAAGAGCTCACCACCTCGCGGCTGTCCCTTTCCAGTAGCTTCAGGGCACGCGCGTAGACAGGAAGCCTGTCGATGACGACCTCCGGGATGTCGATAGGCATTGCCCCTCTCCTAAGGGTTACCCTCGGTGGGTCCTCCGGGCGCTGGGGATCCCCCGGTCAAATTGCGCATTTCGGCACAATGTTATGCACTTTGGCATCGGGCGTCAACAGGATGAAGCGCAGGCCATACCATTGACAGACAGGGGCGACGGCGTATTATACGCCTATCTCATGCCTGAGGCGGGGTGCTGCCACGTCTTCGCTGGCGGGCCTCGCTGGCAAGGAGCGCGTGCCTGTCGCCGGCCGGCAGTGGTGGGAGACAGGCTCGGTAGAGAAGGGAGGACTCTTGTGGCTACCTACATCCTGCTCAGCACCCTCACCGACGAAGGGCGGAAGACGGTCAAGGACAAGCCATCCCGTATCCAGGAGGTGAACAGGGAGATCGAATCCATGGGGGCTAAGGTGGTGGGCCAGTGGGCGGTCCTGGGTCCCTACGACTTCGTCAACGTCGTGGAGGCTCCTGATAACGAGACCATAGCCGGCATCTCCGTGGAGCTGGGCGCCCGCGGCACTATCCAGATCATGACCTTGCCCGCCATCCCCGTCGAGGTCTTCCAGGCGCGCCTCAAGAAGTAGGAAGCGCCTCTCACCTCAGGCCCCGTGGCCGGCGACGTGCCCGCTCGCGAAGACGGGGGGTTCGTCGCTGCCCCGGCGGGTGTTAGTCCCACACCCCTGGGATGAGGGCCGAGCAAGAGGGGCAGCGACCGCCGGGCTCCAACTTGTACTGGGCGATGTGGTAGCCGTAGCGCTCCACCAAAAGGGTGCCGCACTGCGGGCAGTAGGTGTTCTCGTGGGGGCCGACGGAGCCGGGCAGGTTGCCGGCGTAGACGAAACGCACACCCTCCTCGCGGCCGATGGCCGCCGCCCGAAGCAGGGTGGCCGCTGACGTGTTGGCGGGGCCCGTCATCTTGTAGTTCTTGTGGAAGGCGGTGACGTGCCAGGGGATGTCCGGCGACACCGAGACCAGAAAGCGCGCCGCCTCCCTCAGTTCCCCCTCCGAGTCGTTCCAGCCCGGGACCACGAGGGTCACCACCTCTGTCCAGAACCCCATCTCCCGGACCATCTTGATAGTGTCCAGGACGTTCTCCAGGCGTCCCCCCAGTAGCCGGTAGTTCTTCTGCGACATGGACTTGAGGTCAATCTTGTAGCAGTCTAGCCACGGCCGCAGGTACTCCAGGGCCTCGCGGGTGGCGTTGCCGTTGGAGACGAAGAGGGTGCGGAGCCCCTGGGGACGGGCGAGGCGAAAGACCTCCACCGCCCACTCGGCAGTGATGAGGGGTTCGTTGTATGAGCTGCCGATGAGGCGGGCGCCGTGGCGGCGGGCCAGGGCTACCATCTCCTCAGCACCGATGCGCATGGCGCCGGTGCCTGCCGCCGGGTCGCGCAGGGCCTGGGAGCTGAGCCAGTTCTGACAGTAGGGGCAGTGGAAGTCGCAGCCCAGCATGCCGAAGGTCAGCGTCTGCGACCCGGGCAGCACGTGGAAGAAGGGCTTCTTCTCTGTGGGGTCGCAGTTCAGGGCCGTCACGTAGCCCGTCGGCACCCGGAGGACGCCGCCCTCATTGAAGCGCACCTTGCAGATGCCGCGCAGGCCGTCCAGGATCAGGCAGCGGTGGCCGCAGGCGTAGCAGCGCACGCGACCGCCCTCCAGCTTCTCGTAGAGGTCGCCCTCCTTGGTGCTGGGGTCCAGGACATCGGCCAGAGAGGTCAGGGTCTTTGAGGACATGACTGTTCTTGATCTCCACCATATATTATAGCCATATTGTGCAACCGGAGGTCCAAGGCGTGAGGGGCTTTCTCGCCATAGCGGTGCTGGCCGCGGCTGCTCTCCTTGGCGCCGCCTGCGGCGCCTCTTCGAACGATGCCGTCGCCACACGCGAGCCTGGCCTCGCGCTCGTACGCATCGGGGCGCTGGCGGTGCAAGCCGAGGTGCCGGAGGGCGACGCCTTCTACCGTGGCCTGGGAGGCCGCGACTCTCTGCCCGACGACCGCGGCATGCTCTTCGTTTTCCCGGAGCCCGGCCTTCTTACCTTCTGGATGAAGGACATGCTCATCCCTATCGACATCATCTGGATCTCGGCCGAGGGCCGGGTGGTTGATGTCCAGACGGCCCAACCTGAGCCGGGCGTCCCTGACCCGCAGTTGAAGCTCTACAAGCCCAGCGGCCCTGCGCAGTATGTCCTGGAGGTGCGGGCCGGCCTGGCTGCCGAGCAGGGCGTGCAGATAGGGGACGAGGCGCAGATAGAGCTGCCCTGAGCGCGGGCGCGGGAACCGCCCTCGGGCGGCCATCCTGACGCTGGAGGCCGTCGTCCTCCGCCGTGTCGTGGTCGACGATGCCATCGCCATCCGGCACGTGGTTAACCTGTGCTTATCGCTCGATCATCGTATACTAGACGGGGCGCAGGCCGGGCCTTCATGGTTTGGGTGAAGGCCAAGATGGAGGCCTTCGCGCCGGACACGGAGCTGTACTAGGCGAGGGACGAGGCCCAATCCGTAGGCGAGGCTTTCTAGCCTCGGCTACGGGCACGGTCAGAAACCAGGGGACAAGCGCTATGGAAGACCTAGGAGAGCTGCGCCGTCAATGGGAGGAGCGCGTGGAGCGCAAGGGGCAGGAGCGGGACGCCCTCTTCACCAGCGCTTCCGGTCGGCCCATCCGGCGCCTCTACGACCCCACCGACGTAGCCGACATCGACTATTTGCGGGACATCGGCTTCCCCGGCGAGCCCCCCTTCACGCGCGGCATCCACCCCACGGGCCACCGCGGCCGGCTCTGGACCATCCGCATGTTCGCCGGCTTCGGCACCGTCGAGGAGACCAACCAGCGCTACCGCTACCTGCTGGACCACGGTGAGACCGGCCTCTCGGTTGCCTTCGACCTGCCTACCCTCATGGGCTACGACAGCGACGACCCGCGGGCGGCGGGCGAGTTCGGCCGCTGCGGCGTCGGCGTCTCCTCCCTGGCCGACATGGAGATCCTCTTCCGGGGCATACCCCTGGGCGAGATCACCACCTCCATGACCATCAACTCGCCGGCGGCCGTCATCTGGGCCATGTACATCGCC
>CAZSSQ010000012.1:6732-26025 GCA_964609465.1 uncultured Dehalococcoidia bacterium | reverse complement strand
CACCACCTCCAGGGAGTCGGGCGGGTTGACGGCCCACTCTACCGACGGGTCCAGGGCGCCCATGGTGACGGGGTCATGGCGAGCGTGGATGTCGGTCAGGGACACCGCATCGGGGAGCGGCCCCTTAAAGCGATAAGCCCACCTGAGCCTAGCCAGGCACCGCGCTCGGTTGAGGGCCGCTCCCACAGCGATGAACCGCACAGGAGGCCACCCAGAGCCGTCTCGCGCTGCGCGGAGGAAACCCTCGTAGGCCACCGCCGCGCCCAGGGAGTGCGCCACGACAAAGCGCTCGTCAGCATCTCGATGGACGATGGCGGCCAGGCCGCGCCCGAACACCTCCTCGACACTGGCAGCCGCCCAGCCATCGTCCAGGTACGCGCTGACGTCGCCCACATGGCGGGTGAGAATGTTCGCCAGCATGTCGTAGGTGACAGACACGGGCTTAGGCAGGAAACAGCGTAGTGGGTTGACGCTAAGGAACCAGATAACGGCGACCAGAGGCAGGAAGATAATCAGGGCGGCATAGGCCACCGCCTCAACGATGAAGCGCTGGAGGAAGATGAAGTCCCACCAATGCTGAAGCGGCGGAAAGGTGCCCCGCAGCAACCTCCAAGGACTTGGCCACCACACACTGAGCCAGTAGCTGAGAACACTTTGGACGGAGGGAGGCTGGAAGGAGCGGGCCCACCAGACCTCTTCCAGTCGGATGGTATGGCCCTGCCGGAGCGATATCTCGGCCCAGGCCGGGCCGGACTCCTCGGCAGGTGCCACGTGGAGCGTGGCCTCGGGGTCCAGGCCGCTGTACCGGACGAGGTCAGCCAGAGCCGCGCCCACCTGCTTGAGGGTGCTGCCGCGCTCCTGCTCACCAATGCCGTGGACGACCAGTCCGACGTAACGGGGCACCCGCCGCCTCCCTCAAGGGATAGCCGCGCCCGAAACATCAGGAGTATACAACGCTATCAGCGGTAGTCAAGGGGGAAAGTGTCACATCCGAGGGGCAGCGTGGCCAAACGTCAGCCATGCGTCGCTGGCTGGCGACGGCGGGTCACGAGGGCGGCGTCTCTTGCTCGGCGGCCAGGCGCTGGAGCAGCTCTTCGTAGGCGGAGCGGTATATCCCCGTCTCGCTGCCCGGTATGACGAAGGCGCCGCAGACCTTCTCGTAGAAGGCCTGGGGTCCCACGCCACCGATGACGGCGTAGGCGTAACCCATCTCCCGCATGGCCTCCAGGCAGCGGAAGAGGAGCGCGGCGCCCAGGCCGCGGCCGCGCAGGTCTTCGCGCACGCCGGTAGGGCCGAAGAAGCCGCGGCGGCTGCACTCGTAGACGGCGAAGCCGACGATGCGCCCTTCCATCGTTGCCACGAAGCCCGCGATGGGGTGGCCGGAGAAGGCCAGGTCTGCCTCGGGGGCCCAGGCTGCCATGAAGTTGGCCTCGATGAAGCCGCGCAGGGCGAACCGGTCCCAGGGCTCAGCGCGGCGGATGCTGGCGTCGGCCTCACGGGCGCGCTGGTAGTACCCTTCAGGGTCTGGCAGGTCGTAGAGGCGGACCAGCATGTCGGGCATGGCGGCGGTCTCAGGTGGGGCTTTCGCCCATCTCTCGGGCCAGGAACTCGAGGGCTTCCTGGTGGGGCAGCTCTCGCTGACTGCCGTCGGCCATGGACTTCACGAGGACAGTCCCAGCCGCCGTCTCACGCTCGCCCAGGATAGCGGTGTAGGCGACACCGAGGCCGTCCGCCTGGCGCATCTGCGACTTCAGGCTGCGCTCGCCGACGGCCACTATGGTGGGCACGCGCCGCCGCCGCAGGAGGCTGGCCAGGCGCAGGGCCTCGCGGCGCGCCCCCTCCGACTGGTGGGCCACGTACACGAGGGGCCGCGAATCGCCCGGCGGCTCCACCCCCTGGCGCTTCAGGTTGAGAATGATGCGCTCGAAGCCGGTGCCGAAGCCGGTGCCGGGCGTCGGCGGGCCTCCCAGCAGCTCCATGAGGCCATCGTAGCGGCCGCCGCCGCCCACGGTGCTCTGGGCGCCGCCGTGGGCGGGCTGAAACTCGAAGACGGTGCGTGTGTAGTAGTCCATGCCCCGCACCAGGCGCGGGTTGAGCTTGTGGGCGATGCCCAGGCCGCGCAGGTAGCCGCGCAGGGCCTTGAAGTGGGCCCCGCAGTCGTCGCAGAGGGACTCGGTGACGGGGGGCGCCCCGGCGATGACCGGCTGGCACTGCCTCTGCTTGCAGTCGAGGAGGCGCAGCGGGTTCTTCTCGTAGCGGACGCGGCAGTCGGAGCAGACGCGGTCCAGCCTGTCGGCGTAGTAGTCCCGCAGGATGCGCACGTAGCCGGGCCGGCAGCGGGGATCGCCGGCGCTGTTCAGGTGCAGGGTGAGGCCGCGCAGGCCCAGGGCGCTGTAGAAGGTCACCAGCAAGTCGATGATCTCGGCGTCGGTCAGGGGGTCGCCGTCGCCGATGATCTCAGCGCCGAGCTGGGTGTGCTCGCGGTAGCGGCCGGCCTGGGGACGGTCGTAGCGGAAGATGGGCGAGATGTAGTAGAGGCGGACGGGCTGGGGGAGCACGTGCATGCCGTGCTGGAGGTAGGCGCGACAGGTGTTGGCGGTGCCCTCTGGCCGGAGGGCCATCCTCTCGCCGCCCCGGTCCTCAAAGAGATACATCTCCTTCTCGACGATGTCCGTGCCCTCGCCGACGCCGCGCAGGAAGAGGCGGGCGTCCTCGAAAGTGGGGGTATCGATGCGCTGATAGCCAAAGGCGCGGCAGACGCGCTCCGCCGTGTCCCGCACCAGGCGCCAGTAGGGCTGCTCGGCGGGGAGCACGTCGGAGGTGCCGCGCGGCGCCCGGTAGAGCGGCCCCTTGCGGGCACTGGGTCGATCTGCCGACTGAGGGGGCATCGTGTCGCCAGAATAGCGAGCGCGTGTTCGGAGGGTCAAGCCTTCAGGCAGCGCCATCAGAGATCGGGGGCTCTTCCACGAATGACCAGGGCCTTCGGTCAGCCTTCAGCCGTTGACGTAGCCTCACCCTCACGCAATAGTGTGATCAGCCAACCGAGAACCAGCCGTGGGTCGGCCGGCGGGCCGGCCCTCTCACTGTCAGAAGCGATGCTCATCGACCTGCACACCCACACGCGCCCCCTCTCCTGGGACTCCGACCTGGCCCCGGACGAGCTCATCGAGTGCTCCCGGGCCGCCGGGCTGGACGGCATCGTCCTCACTGACCACGACTTCTTCTGGGACCCGGAGGAGGTGCGCGCCCTGGCCCGCCGCCATAACTACCTGGTGCTCGCCGGCGTCGAGATCAACACCGAAGACGGCCACATCCTGGCCTACGGCATCGATCGCTACGTCTTCGGCATGCATCGGTCCCACGTCCTGGCCGAGATCGTGGCCCAGGCGGGCGGCGCCATGGTGGCTGCTCACCCCTACCGGCGCCGCATGCCCTGGCACGCCCAGGACGAGCGCGACTATGAGGAGGCGCTTCTGCGGGCCAGTCGCAACCCCGCCTACCGGTACTGCGTCGCCCTCGAGAAGATCAACGGCAAGGGCAAGGTCAACGAGAATGCCTTCGCGGCCCGTCTCTGCGACTTGATGGGCATGGCGGGCACCGCCGGCAGCGACTGCCACACCCGCAGCGACATCGGCCGCTGCGCCACCTGCTTCGAGCGCCGCATAGAGGACATCCAGGGCCTCATCGAGGAGCTGAAGGCAGGCCGCTTCCACGCCGTGGACCTGGCCGCGGAGCGCGTTCGCTAGAAGGGACGCCCTCACACTCCCGCCGGGGTCGAGCATGCTCGACCCCTACGCTTCTCAGGAAGCTCGTTGACACTGCCGAGGGCCCGATGTATTCTCGTGGCCGCGCGTCCACCCGGCGCAAACGCTACCCCACGCCGCTCCTCTCACCACAAGGAGGTGCACCGTGACCCAATCCTCCATCATCACAGACGAGATGCGGGCCGTCATCGGTCAGGAGTCGGAGCCCCAGACGGTAGAGGTCGACCGCGCCGCCGTCCGCATGTTCGCGCGCGGCGTCGGCCACACGGACCCGGTCTACTACGACGTGGAGGAGGCCCGCCGAAGGGGCTATCGCGACCTGCCCTGCCCGCCGGCCTTCCTGGGCACCCCGATCTTCAACCCCAACCAGCCGTCTCGAACGGTCACGTTCAGCTTCAAGTCGCCTTTCAAGCGCGTCCTCAACGGCGGCACCGAGGTGGAGTACTTCGACGAGGACATCTGCGCCGGCGACGTCCTCACCTCTGCCAGCAAGATCGCCGACCTCTCAGAGCGCCAGGGGACCCTGGGGCCCATGCTCATCATCCGCTTCGAGACCGCCTATCGGAACCAGAAGGACAAGGTGGTGGCTATCTTGCGCGGCACGGGCATCCAGTATTAGGCGTAGCGGTCGAGCATGCTCGACCCTCTCCGGAGGAGAAGCACGATGGCGGAACAGGTTTGCTTCGAAGACGTTGACCAGGGCGACGAGATACCCAGGCTCGTCAAGAACTGTAGCAGCCAGCAGCTCGTGATGTGGGCCGCCGGCTCCGGCGATTTCTACCAGATCCACTACGACAAGGACTTCGCCCAGTCCACCGGTCTGAAGGGGATCATCGTCCACGGCGCCCTCAAGCACGCCTTCCTGGGCCAGATGCTTCACGACTGGGTGGGCGAGAAGGGCCGCGTCAAGAAGTTCGGTTGCCAGTACCGCGGCATGGACTACCCCAACGAGGACCTCATCTGTCGGGGAGTGGTCACCGGCAAGCGCCAGGAGGGCGGCGAGAACCTCGTCGAGCTGGAGATCTGGACGGAGAACCCGGAAGGGGAGAGGACCTCGCCGGGCAAGGCGGTGGTCGCGCTGCCGTCACGAAAGTAGGGGCGGAGCTTCAGCTCCGCCCAGGGCCGACCTGAAGGTCGGCCCCCACGAGGTTTATCTCCTGCCTCTCGCTCCGCATCCGGATCAGGCCTGAGCCGTCTCCTCCCCGGCGGCCCCTTCATGAGGGGCCATCAGCCACTCCCGGCGCACCTCCATGAGGGTGAAGTCGTTGCCGCCGCGGCGGGTGGCGCCGTACACCGCGAAGCCCGCCTTTTCGAAGCAACGACGGGCCCGCTCGTTCCAGTCCAGGGTCTTCAGGTAGACTCGCCTCAGCGCCGTCTTCGTGAAGAGGTGACGCACGAGGGCGCGCACGGCGTCGGTGCCGTAGCCCTGGCCCCAGTACTCGCGGACGCCGATGGTGATGCCCAGCTCCGCCTCGCCGTGGGCGTAGTCGATGTTGTAGTACATGACGTTGCCGATGTGCCGGGCCGCGTGGTCCTCGATGGCCAGGCTGCGGCGGGAAGGGCTGGGGTAGGCCAGTTCCTCCTCATGAAGAGCACGGAAGTCGTCGAAGGAGGCGCTGAAGGGCCGGGCGGCATCGAAGCGGGCCAGCTCTGCGTCGCTGCGCCAGGCATAGTCGGCAGCGGCGTCGGAGGGCCGCTTCTCGCGGAGCACCACCTTAGCGCCGCGAACGACCTCGCCCTTGACAACCGACGTCATGGCCTCAGATCCCTTCGCCGACGGCAGCGATGGGCGGAGGGCCAGCCAGCAGCTCCAGCGCCTTCTGCACCATGACGCGCTCGTTGGGGTAGGTCATGATCTCCAGGGCCTCCCCCGCCGAGAACCACTGCACGCGGTCAAACTCCCAATCGTGCTGCTCGACGCTACCGCCGCTGGCCGACATGAGATAGAAGTGGACTGTCTTGTGGTAGCGGACGCCCTCGCCCACGAACCAGTAGCTGATGCTGCCCACCTCCCGCTCGATGGCCACCTGTAGGCCCGTCTCCTCGGCCACCTCGCGGAGAGCCGCCGCCGCCAGGTCCTCGCCCGGCTGCGGCGCACCCTTGGGCAGGCTCCAAAGGCCGTTCTGATCTCTGCCACAGAGAACCACCTCAATTTCCGAGGGACCCTGTCGGCAGACGACGCCCCCCGCTGAAGTGGCCTGCTCCGTCTTGAGCTTGTGAGAGGCGTGTCTAGCCAAGCCAGCATCTACTTACGCAGCTTGAAACCCAGAGGATCCTCGCCGAAGTCCACCTCGGCGAGGGCGGCCAGAGCTGCATCGCGGACTCGCTCCTCCGGGCTGGCCAGGCAGTCCTCCAGGGCCCTCTTCGCCTCCTGCCCGCCTATCTGGCCCAGGGCCTGGATGGCCGCCTCCTGAACCTCCGCATCGTCGTCTTTGAGGAGGGGCAGCAGATGCGGCACCGCCGCCTCATCGCCCAGGGCACCACAGGCTGTCGCGGCCTCGTATCGTATTTCGGCATTGTCGCTCCTCAGCTCCCGCACCAGAGTAGAGAGCCAGCGAGCATCGCAGTTGCGACCCATGGCCTGGAGGGCACTCACCCGCAGGCGGTGCTGGTCGCCATGGTAGGCATCCTCTATGATCTGGAGGGCCCAGGGCTGGCTGCGGGCTCCCACCGCCTCCACGGCCCGGGCCCTGACCTCCGCTGTCTGCTCAGGATCGGCGATGGTCCTTCGCAGGGCATCGTCCACGATGTTCGCGTCTGAAGCCCTGATCTCGTCGAACTCGGCCTTCACAGCGTAACGGCCCAAAGCCAGGGCCACCTCTGCACGCACCGCCTGGTCGGCATCTTCGAGCAGAAGCGAGACGAGCGTCGGTATCAGGTCCCTGCCGTCGTACTCCCAGAGCCCGCGAATCCCGGAGCGACGAACCTCGGCGTCGGAGTCGGACAGAGTCACGCGGAAGGCGGCATCGAAGTTCAGCTCGACGTTGTCTTCGGCCAGCTCGATGAGCTGACGCACCACCTGGCGGCGGCGCTGGACATCGGTGCCGCGCCAGGCCTCTTCGAAGGCAGAGGCTTCGTCCGGCACCAGGTTGGACAGGTTGGCAAGCCTGGCGACTGCCAGCGGAGTGGAGGAGTCGGCCAGCTCTCCCAGATAGTCTTCTAGAGACACAGCTTTCGACCGCGATACCTTTCTCTGTCCAGTCTAGCGATGCGCAAAATGGGATGTCAATTTGGAGCAGATGAGGATGTCAGTGACCCCGGGCCGCGACCAGGACAGCCAGGGTGGCGCCCCAGGCGGCTGTGGTCAGCACCCCGACCCTCTGTATCTCTCCTGCCTGCGTCACGGACTCCCTCGCGCCTCTTCGACCCGCCTCTCGCCGCCGCGTCCGATCTTGGGCTCCGTACCCGCCAGCAGGCGCTGGATGTTCTCGCGGTGGAGGACAATAACGAGAGCGCCAGTCAGACCAGCGTAGACAGCATAGGCCGCCGGCAGGAGGCCCGCCGCCGCCAGCCCGATGAGCACAGCGGTGGCCAGCACGGCACCGGCGATAGACATCACCGACATGTAGCGCGTAACCAGGCCGATGGCGATGCCCACGGGGATCAGGGCCAGCGCCACCAGCGGGTTCATCCCCAGCAGCACCCCGAAAGATGTCGTGACGCCGCGGCCGCCGCGGAATCGGGCAAAGACGGGCCAGTCGTGGCCGACGACGGCGGCGAGCCCGCCCACCGTTTGAACGTAGGCGTTTTCGGACAGGACGCGGGCGATGACTACTGTCAGGGCGCCCTTGGCCAGGTCGCCCACCAGGACAGGCAGGGAAGCCCGGAGCCCTATCGTACGGAGGGCGTTCGTGAAGCCCGTCTTTCCGCTGCCGTAGTCCCGGATATCGATCCCCCGCGCCAGCCGGCCAGCGACGAGGCCCACTGGCACCGACCCCAGCAGGTAGCCGATGAGAGCTATGACCGGAAAGGCCCACCACATGCTAACGCTCTCCCCGGGATCGAAAGACCAGGCGCAGGGGGCTGCCCTGGAACCCATACGCCCTCCGCAGCACCCTCTCCAAGTAGCGACGGTAGGAGAAGTGGATCAACGAGGCGTCATTGGCGAAGAAGACGAAGGTGGGCGGCGCCGCCTCCGCCTGCGTAACGTAGAAGAGCTTGAGTCGCCTGCTGCCCGACATTGGGGGCGGCTTCTCCGCCGTCGCCCGTTGCACCAGGGCGTTCAGCTCTGCCGTCGGGATGCGACGGCGGCGCTCCAGGCCGGCACGGAGGCTCTGCTCCAGCAGGGCCGGGAGCCCCGTCCGCTCCTTGGCGGAGACGAAACAGAGGGGCGCCCAGGCGGCGAAGCGCAGTCGCTGGCGGGCGAGGCGCTCGAACTCCTGTCGGTTCGAGCCGTCACCTCCGACCAGGTCCCACTTGTTGGCCACCAGCACCAGGCCGCAGAAGGCCTCCGCTACGTAGCCGGCGATGTGGGCGTCCTGGGCCGTCACCCCCTGGAGGGCCTCCAGCACCAGCAGGGCCACGTCCGCCCGCTCGACGGCGCGCTGGGCGTGGAGGACGGCGTGCTTCTCCAGGCCCCTTTCGACATGCCCCCGTCGCCGGATGCCGGCCGTGTCCACCAGGACCAGGCGCTGCCCAGCATACTCAAAGGGCGTGTCTATGCTGTCCCTGGTGGTGCCCGGCGCCTCGCTCACTATCACCCGCTCCTCACCCAGGATAGCGTTGAGGAGCATCGACTTGCCCACGTTGGGCCGGCCCACGATGGCAACTCGCAGGGCCTCGGCTTCCTCCTCCACCGCCGCCGACGGGAGGATGTCGATGAGAAGGTCCATGACATCAGCGACGCCGGTACCGTGCTGAGCGCTGACCGGCAGGGGCTCGCCCAGGCCCAGTTCGTAGAACTCGACCGTCCCCTCCTGGCGCGCCTTGCTCTCCGCCTTGTTGGCCAGCATCAGCACGGGCTTCGCCGTGCGACGGAGAACGTCGGCCACCTCCAGATCGCCGGCCGTGACGCCTTCGCTGGAGTCGACCACGAACAGGATCACCTGGGCTTCATCGACGGCAGCCTGCACCTGCTGCCGCACCAGAGCCGAGAGGGAACTGCGCGCTTCCAGGTCCAGGCCGCCCGTGTCCACCAGCCGGAAGAGACGCTCCCGCCACTCGACGTTCCCGTAGAGGCGATCGCGGGTGGTGCCGGGGATGTCTTCCACCAGGGCCAGCCGTCCCCGGACCATGCGGTTGAAAAGGGCGGACTTGCCCACGTTGGGGCGCCCGACGATGGCCACCACCGGCGCTGCCGCCGCCTCGACCCGCGGGCCGCCCCGAGAAGCGGTGCCGGTCATGCCGTGCTCAGCGTGACGACCACAGTAGCCGGCTCGACACCCACTACCTGCACACCTGGCGGCGCCGTCACCTGTACTGGCAGGTCACGCTGTCCCTCACCCAGGCCCGAGGCGTCCACGACTGCCGCCAGGCTAGTCGGCGAGAGCGCTCGCAGCACCGGTATCTCGCCCGCGACGCGCACCTCCACCAGCGTGGTAGCCAGTTCTGCCCGCAGGCCCGGTTCCAGCCCCTCGATGGCCGGGGTGAGCGCCAGCGTGATCTCCCCGCGGGCTGGCGAGACGGAAACGCGCACCGTGACGGTGTCACCGCTGGCCACCGTCAGGCCTGCCGGCAACCGCAGCTTGGCCGCTCGCACCACGTCCGAGGCGGCCCCGTCCACGTCCACCTCATCGGTGGCCACCGTCGTCAGCGACTGCAAGGCCTCGATAGTCCCCGTAATGGCGACGTAGGGCGGCTCCACGCTTATCGAAGTGACGTCAAAGCCATCGGAGGGGACGCCCCGCAGCGTTGGCGTCACCACGTAGGCCTGCGTGATCTCTCGCTGCACAATGGGGAGAACCACCTCGACCGTGCTCGGGTTCAGGACCACGCCCCCTATGTCGCCGCCGCGGCCATCCCGAGGCACCAGCGTGAACACCTGCTCCAGCGGCACACGCACGCCCTGCACGTTGACATCGGCCACCGCCTCCCCCACCAGAGTCACCAGGCTCTCCGCACCCGTCACCTCCACCTGCTCAGGCGTGGTCTTTCCTGGTACCGTGTTATAGCCCAGCGGAGGCGTCCCTATCAGCTTCACGGTCACCGGCACCACCTTGGTCGTCACAGGCTCCAGCGTGACGGTGACCCGAGGGGGATACACCTCCAGCACGTCGACCCGGCGCCGCTTGCTCTCGAAGCGCAGGCTGACAGTATTCTCGCGTGCCTTGGCAGTGGAGAGATCGGCGACGGCCCGGAAGTCTTCGATAGTCAAGTCATCCCAGATGTCTTCAGGCGCCGACAGGCGGACGCTGACCGCCGCGTCCGAGAGGCTGGCGACGGCCAGCGCTTGCGGCACGTTCACCGTCTCCACGGGGATAGCACCGGAGAAGTAGTCCGTCCGGGTGGGGTTCTCCTCCTCAGTAACGAAAGCCCACAGGCTGACGGCCAGGGCCAGGGACAGGAGCCCGAGACCTATGTTGGCCCTCAGAGACCCGAAACCCCGCCCGAAGACCAGGGCGACCAGTCGGCCAATAGCCGACAGGAAAGATGGCACAGCCCTATTCCCTCCCCACCGGCGCTACCCTCGGTCACCCACGCCAGCCTCAACCGGCTGGCTCAGCAGGCTGGCCAGGGTGGCCCGGAGCCGCGTCTCGTCCAGCCGTAGCACCAGCCGGCCGTTGGCAGCCACCGCTATTTCGCCCGTCTCCTCAGATACCACTACCGAGATGGCATCGGTGCGCTCTGTGATGCCCAGTGCGGCTCGATGGCGGAGACCCCTCCGGCCCCCGGACGAGTCCTCAGACAAAGGCAGGGTGCAGGCCGCTGCCACCACCCGGTTCTCCCTGAGGATGACAGCGCCGTCGTGCAGGGGTGACCTGGGGAAGAAGATGCCCTCCAGAAGCTCCGCCGAGGGGGCCGCGTCCACCCGTATGCCGGTGTCGATGTAGTCCTTCAGGCCTGTATCGCGCTCCAGCACCATGAGGGCGCCATGGCGGCGCTCGGCGAGGCCCAGGGCCGCATCAGCGACCACATCGATGAGGATGTGGTAGCCGGGCCTGTCCAGCCAGGCCCGCACACCGGCCCTTCCCAGCCTCTCCAGGGCACGACGGAGCTCCGGCTGGAAGACGATGGGGATGGCCACAGCCAGACCGATGAGGGAGTTGCGGAGCAAGAAGTTGAGGACGCGCAGGTCAAAAAGACGGGCCATGACAAAGGCGGCAATGAGAAGAATGGCGAAGCCCCGCAGCAGAGTCATAGCCGTGGTGCCCCGCAGCAGGAGCAGCACCCAGTAGAAGATGGCGGCGATAAGGAGGATATCGAAGACGCTGCGGGCGTCGAACTGCCCCAGCGTATCCTTGAGGCCTCCCAGAAACTCTGACATGAGCCTCACCGTCAGGGGCCCGGCCGACGGCAGGGGCAAGCCTCCAAGGGCCCGCCCGGACGGGCGCACCACGCGCTAGGCCGGTCTCCCGCTGCGTCCGGGCGCCCCGGGCGATCACCCGCCTGCGGCGCGCCTGGAGACGGGGGCGCCCCGCCAGCCCCGTCCTAGCCCGTCTCCTCCCCCATCAGCAAGGCCAGAATCGCTCTCTGAGCATGCAGGCGGTTCTCCGCCTGATCGAGCACCACCGACTGGGGCCCATCGATGACCTCGTCGACGGTCTCCTCCCCGCGGTGGGCGGGTAGATCGTGCATGAAGATGGCATCAGGGGCGGCCAGGGAGAGCAGCCGCTGGTTCACCTGGTATCCTGCGAAGTCCCGCAATCGCTCCCCACGCTGGTCCTCCTGCCCCATGCTGGTCCAGACATCGGTGTAGACGATGTCGGCGCCGCGCACCGCCTCTTCGGGGGCAGTAACAACCCGCACCGAGGCCCCCGTCTGGGAGGCCAGCCTCTCCGCCTGGGCCAGGATAGGCGCCGGCAGACCGTAGCCATCCGGCGAGGCCATGGCAAAGCTCATCCCCACCATAGCCGAGCCCTGGGCCAGGGAAGCAGCAACGTTGTTGCCATCGCCCACAAAAGCCAGCGAGAGGCCGTCCAAGCGCCCCTTCTTCTCGTAGATGGTCAGCAGGTCGGCCGCTGCCTGGCAGGGATGCTCCTCATCGGAGAGGGCGTTGATCACAGGCACCGAGGCGTACATCGCCAGGGCCTCCAGGGTGGACTGAGCGAAGGTCCTGGCGGCGATGCCGTCCACGTAGCGGCTCAGCACCCGCGCTATGTCGACCACCGACTCCCGCTGTCCCAGCCCTACCTCCGCCTGCGAGAGGTAGATGGCGTGGCCGCCCAACTGGCGCATCGCCACGTCGAAGCTGACGCGGGTGCGCAGGGAGGCCTTCTCGAAGAGGAGGGCCAGCGTCTTGCCCTGAAGGAGCGGCGCGCAGGCGTCCTGCTTCGTGCGCAGGGCCATCTCCAGCACCCCGCGCAGCTCCTCCGGCGTCAGGTCGACGATAGAAAGAAGATCTCTCCCTCTCATGCAGCGAGCACTCCTGCGGTTTGGCGCTGCTAGTATAGCATAGCGAGCCGGAAGCGAACGGATAGTGAGAGGCTTCATGATGGCGGTCCGCCGATGCGTGCGGCCCTAGTCACGAAGGCGATAGATATCGGCGAACTCGACAGTCTCGACGAACTCGTAGTGCCTGCTGACAAATGAGTCGAACGCTTCCCTCATCGACCTCGGCACCAAGCCGTACCGATCGCCGCCGGCCCCCATTGCGAACGAAGAGTCGACGATCAGAGCAGGTGGCGACGCCTCCAAGTCGGTAAGAACCTCAGCGAGAAGCTCAGGGGCGACAACGACATTCGCTACGCGGAACACGCGCGCCGCGGGAGCGCGCCCGGTCAGCGCATACAACTGCGACTCCCAGCCGATGTTGTAGATGGTATCGCCTTCTGCGCTCAGTGTGGCGACCTGTTCCGCTACGGCACCCACCGCCACGTCGCGCTTCGCATACTCTGTTCGTTCCCACTTCCACAAATGGGCTACATCCGCATCGGAGGTCAGGTACACGCAGAAGAGTGATACCAACATGACGGCCGCCAGCGGCATTGTCGCCACATACGTGTACAACCGGAAGCGAAACTCCGACCATCGCGAGGCGAGCCATTCGAAGCCGGCGGCAGCGAGCAGAGCCGCGCCGGGAAGGAGCTGAATGTAGTAATGCCCGAACAGACGGCCCGTCCATGAGAGCCCCACAAAGGACCCAGCCAGCCAGAGGAGCGTCAATAGCTTCATGTCCTTCGGTAGCCGGCCTGCCGCGCCACCCACGGCACCCAGCGTCCACAGAGCCAGGCCGCCTGTTATCGCCGCCTCCTGAATCTGCGCTACGTTCAATACGCGCGCGGCCCCCAACATCGCTCCATACTTCAGGTTGTAGGTGACGTTGGCGAACCAGAACTCTTCGAAGTGACCGGCCACGGCCCACGGCAATACAGCTAAGCAGGCGATAGCGGTCGCCCCCCCAACTATCGCTATCGAGGCGACAGCCACCGGTCGCCAGGGTCGCTCGCCCTCCAGCCCCATCCAGACCAGGAAGGCAAGCATCGCCAGCAGATTGAAGGCCATGCTCGTCTTCGTGAGGGTCGCAACGGCGCCGAAGACCCCTGCCAGTGCAAACCAGCCGGCGTTGCCGCGCCGCCAGCCGACGACGAAGGTCATCAAGGACAGCGACAGCGGCAGCAGTCCAAACGCCTCGCTGTTGGCGTTGAACTGCAGGTACTGGTCCGCTGTGAAGAGGCTAAACGCCAGAGCCGCGACCACGCCGAGACGATGGCCCGCCATGGCCCGGCCCGTTGCGTAGACGGCCAGCGCCGTCAGCGAGAGCAGGGTGGCCGCCATCCCGTGGACCAGCGCCGCCGAGGCGACACCGCCGTTCAGGAACAGGGCCAGCCGGTACCAGCCGTAGATAACGGGAGGCTTGTGATCGAAGGCGCTAACGTAGGGCAAATCACCGGAAGCCGCGACTGTGAAGTAGACCCCCTCGTCGTTCTGCATCGGCTCGTGGATGAAGGGCAACTGGAGCAGTATCACCAGCACCACTGCGAGCAGGACAGGGGCATACATAAGAGCCCTGGCGGTCAGCGAAGGGCTCAGCACCGAGACGGATCGGGCTGCCGTCGTATTCACGTGTCTGTTATCGGACATCCCTCGTCGCCGGACAGGCTCTCCGGGCCACGGGCAGCGACGCCAGGTCGCCGCGCGATGATGCCGGAACCTGGCACCTCCTCATCTTTGGCAGCTTGTCTCCCGCCATCGTGGCTCCTCACCCCTTGACGGAGCTATCACGCCGGTATTAAGTATTGGCGGCCCTCGGGGCCAGCGGCGGACATGATGTCTGCCGGCGGGCGGGCCTGCCTGCCGGCAGGCAGGCCTGGTAGCGAAGGCGGGGCAGCCTATGATGGCGTGGCTGGAGCGCTACCGAACGCCTCTTCTCACCGTCCTGGCCGTCGCCGCGGTCCTCGGCCTGGCCTTCTTCGTCCTCCGCCAGCGTGAGGGCCCGCCCCCTCTCGAGCTACAGGTGGGCGACGCCACCTCCAGCGACTCGCAGATCATGGTGCACGTCACAGGCGCCGTCGCCGCACCCGGCGTCTACGCCGTCCACGAGGGCGATCGCGTGGTCGATGCCGTGGAGGCGGCCGGCGGGCCCTCCCCGGACGCCGACCTGGTGACGCTCAACCTGGCCCGCCACGTCCACGACGAGGACCAGGTGGTGGTACCAAGGGTCGGCGAGCAGCCGGCCGCCAGCGAGGCCGGCTCCGCCCAGGCGAGCGCCTCCGCCGATGGCGCGCCCATCGACATCAACACCGCCTCGGCGGCCGTCCTCGACTCCCTGCCTGGCATCGGCGAGGCCTACTCCAACCGCATCGTCGACTCCCGCGTCGCCAGCGGCCTCTTCCAGAGCACGGAGGACCTGGTGACCCGCAAGCTCATCCCACGCGCCACCTACGAGAAGATCAAGTCCTTGATCACGGTCCCGCCTTGACTCTGGTCTACCTCGGCGGCGCCTGGCTCCTGGGCCTCGTGGCGGCCTCTCTGGCCGCCGACACGCCTTGGCCCCTCGCTCTGCTCGGTCCGGGCCTCGGCGTCGCCGCTGCCCTCTCGACCCGCCGACGGGCGCCACTGGCCCTCGGTCTCATCGCCGGGCTGCTCATGCTGGGCGGCATGTGGCGCTACGAGGAGGCCCGACCTCCCACCGAACCCGGCGGCATCGCCGCGTTCAACGACGCCACAGCGGTGCGCTTCCGCGCCCTGGTCAGCGACGAGCCGGACGAACGTGGCCAGTCGGCCCGGATTCGCCTGTCGGCGCGTGAGGTGTGGGTCAACGATGGCTGGGAGGAGACCTCCGGCGGCGTCCTGCTGCGCAGTGGTCCTCTGCCCCGCTATCGCTACGGCGACCTGCTGGAGGTGGAGGGCAAGCTCGAGACGCCCCCGGTCCTGGAGGACTTCAACTACCGCGACTACCTGGCGCGCCAGGGCATCGGCTCTCTGGTCGACTACCCCCGCGTGAGCCTGCTGGAGTCCGGCCAGGGCAACCCCCTGCTGGAAGTGGTGGACGGCATGCGGCGGCGCCTCAGCGATGCTCTGGCGGCATCCCTCCCGGACCCTGAGGCATCGCTGGGCCAGGGCATCCTGCTGGGCAGCCGCTCTGCACTCGGCCCATCCCTGACCGCAGACCTGAACAGCACCAGCCTCTCCCACCTCATCGCCATCTCTGGCTACAACGTGACGGTGGTGGCCGGCCTGGTGATCGGTTCCCTGGCCTGGCTGCTGGGCCGGCGACAGGCCGCCCTGGCCGCCCTCCTCGCCATCGCCGCCTACACCATCCTGACAGGCGCCTCGCCCTCGGTGGTGAGGGCGGCCATCATGGGGGGCCTCTTCTTGATAGCAACACTGGTGGGCCGCCCGGGCAGCGCGCTCACCGCCATTGTCCTGGCGGCCGCCCTCATGACCGCCCATCAGCCGCTGGTCGTGCACGATGTCTCCTTCCAGCTCAGCTTTGCGGCCACCGTGGGCATCGTCTACCTGTCGCCCGCCATTCAGGTGCGCATCCGGCAAGCCCTGTCGCCGCTGATCGGACCGCCGGAAGCGCTTCAGCGCGGCATCGTCAGCATGACCGTGGAGAACCTGGCCGTCACCCTCGCGGCCATAGCCGCCACCCTGCCCATGATCGCCCTCAACTTTCAGCGGGTCTCCCTGGTGGCGCCGCTGGCCAACCTGCTGGTGCTGCCGGCCTTCCCCCTGATGCTCCTCCTGAGCGGCCTCGACGCGGCGGCGGGCGCCGTCTGGGTCCCCCTGGGCGACATCGCCGCCTGGGCCGCCTGGCCGCTCCTGGCCTATCTGGTGGCCGTAGCGAGCCGCCTGGCCGACTTGCCCCTCGCCTCGCTCGAAGTGCCCGGCTTCGGCATGGGGCACGCCGTCCTCCTCTACGCGGCCATCGGCCTCCTGGCCTGGTGGGTGCAGCCCATCAGGCCGGGGCAGGCGCTGCTGGTCCGAGTCTCCTCTCTGACGGCGCGTCCGGCGCGCCGCGCCGCAGCGCCCCTGCGACTCGTGCCGACGCCCTGGCTGGCGGGAGGCCTGGCCCTGGTTTCGGGCCTGCTGTGGTGGGCGGCCCTGACCCCCTCCAGCGACCACCTCACCGTGACAGTCATGGACGTTGGTCAGGGGGATGCCATCCTCATCGAGAGCCCGGCCGGGCACCGCATCCTGGTCGACGGCGGGCCCAGTGGTCGCGCCATCAGCGAGGACCTGGGGCGCGAGATGCACTTCTGGGACAAGAGCATCGACCTGGTCGTGCTCACCCATCCAGAGGAAGACCACCTCAACGGCCTGGTGACCGTCCTCGAACGCTACGACGTGGAGCGCATCCTGACCAGCCCCGTGGAGACCGACTCGGCGGCGTACGACGCCTGGCGTCAGGCCGTGGAGCAGGAAGGCGCCCCTTTCTATCAAGCCGCCCCCGGCGAGTGGTTCGACCTGGGCCGCGGCGCCCGTCTGGAGGTCCTGGGCCCGCCGAGCGACCTCATCGAAGGCGCAGAGGCTGATCTGAACAACAACTGCGTAGTCCTCCGCCTCACGTGGGGCGAGGTGAGCTTCCTCCTCACCGGCGACCTGGAGAGGGCGGGTGAGGAGGCCCTGCTCAGCCAGGGAAGGGACCTGCGCTCCACAGTGCTCAAGGTGGCGCACCACGGCGCCGCCGACGCCACCAGCGAGTCGCTGCTGGCCGCCGTCCAGCCGACCGTCGCCGTCATCTCCGTGGGCGCGGACAATACATACGGGCACCCGTCGCCGCAGGTGCTGGAGCGGCTGGGGGATAGCCTAATCTATCGCACGGACCTGAACGGCCGCGTCAAGCTATCGACGGACGGCGAGCGCCTGTGGGTAGAGGTGGACCAGGCACCAACACCATCCCCCTCCGCTTCCCCACCCCCCTGAGACGGTGCTATACTCGCCCTACTGCGCCGCTGCCCCCAGTTTCGAAGAGGTCTCATGGCCGCTACCCCCTTCCAGCGCAAAGACGGACGCCGCCACAACGAGATGCGGCCGGTACGCATCACCGGCAAGTACCTGGCGCACGCCGAGGGCTCCGCCCTCATCGAGCTGGGCAATACGGTGGTGCTCTGCGCCGTCAGCATCGAGGACCGGCTCCCCCAGTTCCTGCGCGGCAGGGGCAGCGGCTGGATCACGGCCGAGTACGGCATGCTGCCCCGTTCCACCACCACGCGGACGCCTCGAGAGGCCGTCATGGGCCGCCAGGGAGGACGCACCCACGAGATCCAGCGTCTCATCGGTCGCTCGCTGCGCGCCGTCACCAACCTGGAGCTCCTGGGCGAGCGCACCCTGACGGTGGACTGCGACGTCATCCAGGCCGACGCCAGCACCCGGACGGCGGCCATCACCGGCTCCTACGTGGCCCTCTGTCAGGCCCTAGAGACGCTGGTGGCGAAGGGAGAGGCATCGTCGCTGCCCGTGAAGGGAGCCGTGGCCGCGGCGAGCGTTGGGCTGATGGAGGGCGTTCCCCTGCTGGACCTCTGCTATGAGGAGGACTCCCAGGCCCAGGTGGACTTCAACGTGGTCATGACGGACGACGGACGCTTCGTGGAGGTCCAGGGCACTGCCGAGGGTGACCCCTTCTCAAGAGAGCTGATGGATGAGCTGCTGGCCCTGGCTCGGGAGGGCATAGAGGGCCTGTTCAAGGCACAGAAGCTGGCCCTGGGCAAGATCGGCATCTCTTTGGGAGGGTGAGGGCTCTTACGCGTACTCGCCCAGGAAGGTGCCCCCAAGGACGTGGACGTGCCCGTGCTCCTGGCTCTGCATGGCGTCGAAGCCGAAGTTGGAGACGAGACGGAAGCCACCTGGGCAGTGAGCGAGCCCCATCTGCACGGCCACCTCGCCTATCCGTCCCATGTTGCGCCAAAGTTCTTCCTGGGTCAGGTGCCTTCGGGGGACGACGAGAAGCATCACCGGCACCCAGCGCAGCCGGTTACGGAAGACCACGACCTCTTCGTCCTCGTAGACGATGTCGGCGCGCTCCTGGCGGGCGACGATCTGGCAGAAGGTGCAGTAGTGGATCACAGGCGGGCATCCAGGCGCGGGGGCCCCGGCCTCATGACGATAGGGAATCGCGGCCATTCTAGGGAGGCCCCGACGTTGCGTCAACGCGGGCCGAGAGGCACGACGGACCCGCGCCAGGCCAGGAGGGAAGCCCTTGGCTGACGTGCGCCCCTTCCGCGGCCTGCGCTACCGCCCCGGGGTCGCGCCGAACCTCGCCGACCTGCTCGCTCCCCCCTTCGACGTCATCTCGCCCGAGGCGCAGGGCTTCCTCCTCCGCCGCCATCCCGCCAACGTCGTCCGCCTGGAGCTGGGCGAACAACGGCCGGACGACACACCTAAGGACAACCGCTACATGCGGGCCGCCGCCACGCTGAGCCGCTGGCTGGCCGAGCGCATCCTGGCCATCGACACGGAGCCCGCCTTCTACCTCTACGACCAGGAGTTCTTCCGGGGCGGCCGGCTCTTGCGCCGTCGCTCCCTGCTGGCGCGCGTGAGGTTGGAGCCCTGGGCGAAGGGCGTGGTGCGCCCTCACGAGCACACCCTGGTCGCACCCAAGGAGGACCGCCTGCAACTCCTCCGCCACTGCCGCACCAGCTTCAGCCCCGTCTTCGCCCTCTACCGAGACCCCGACGGCCGCCTCGGTGCCGCCACCAGCCGGGCCGTCAGGGCGGCGCCCCTGGCCCAGGCGCGCGAACCCGGAGGCGAAACGCATACCCTCTACAGCCTCGCCGATGAGGCGTCCATCAGCGCCGTCCACGACCTGTTTCGCGACCGGACGCTGTACGTCGCCGACGGCCACCACCGCTATGAGACGGCCCTGGCCTATCGAGAGGAGCGGCGCGCTGCCGACTGGAGCGGCGAGGAGCCGGAGAACTTCGCCTTCATGGCCCTCACCGCCGCCGAGGACGCCGGGCTGGTGGTGCTCCCCATTCACCGCGTGGTC
>CAZSSQ010000012.1:0-6632 GCA_964609465.1 uncultured Dehalococcoidia bacterium | reverse complement strand
GCCGCCCGTCTCGCCCGCGGCGACGCCCTGGAATACACGGAGGACGCCGCCGAAGCCCTGGAGGCAGTAGCTTCGGGCCGGGCGCCGCTGGCCTTTCTGGTCAACGCCACCCCCGTTGAGCAGATCCTGGCCGTCGCCGACGCCGGCGACCGCATGCCCCAGAAGTCCACCTTCTTCTACCCCAAGCTGGCCACCGGCCTTGTCATGTACACCATGGGGTAGGAACCAGGAACTGGGAACTGGTGATGCTAGATGCGTGCCAGGCGAGCAGAGAAGATGTGGGGAAGCCGCTGGATCTCCTCCAGTTGGGCTGGCGTCACAGCGTCGTCCAGGCCCAGCACCATGAGGGCGCGGCCCCTCACCTCCCTGCGGCCGAGGCGCATGAAGCTGATGTTCACGTCGTTCTGGCCCAGGTAAGAGCCGATGGCGCCGATGGTGCCAGGGCGGTCCTCGTTCTCGCAGATCAGCAGGTAGACGTCGCCGGGCGGGATGTCGACCCAGAAGTCGTCAAGGAAGACCACGTGGGGGCCGTCGTGACCCATGGTGCCAGCCACGGCCGTCGTCCCCACCGTGGTGGTAAGGCGCACGTTGATGAGGTTAGCGTATATGCCCTCGTAGGGGCCCTTGCGCTCCGTGATGTGGAGACCACGGTGCTCCGCCACCAGGTTGGCATTGACGATGGTGACGTTCTCCTCGCTGACAGGGGACAGGAGGCCGCGGATGACGGCGGCCTTCAAGGGCGTCACGTCGAAGTTGGCTATCTCCCCCAGGTACTCGATCTCGATCTTCTCTAGCTGCCCCTCGCAGAGCTGAGTACCCAGCGAGGCCGTCTTGGCCGCCACCTCCAGGTAGGGCGCGATGACCGACATGGTCTCCGCCGGTATGAGAGGGGCATTGACGGCGTAGAGGGCGGGCTCACCCTTGAGAACGGAGACAACCTGCTCGGCTACGTCTATCGCCACCCGTTCCTGGGCCTCGGCAGTGGAGGCGCCCAGATGCGGCGTCACCAGAATGCGGTCGTTCTTGAGGAGGACGCTATCGGCAGGAGGCGGCTCCTGGCTGAAGACATCGATGGCCGCGCCGGCCACCCGCCCTTCGTCGATCGCCCGGCAGAGGGCTTCCTCGTCGATGAGCTGGCCGCGGGCCGTATTGATGATGCGCACCGAGGGCTTGACCAGCTTGAGCTGCTGCTCGCCAATGAGGTGACGCGTATCGGGCGTAAGGGTGGTGTGAAGGCTAATGAAATCGGCCCGCCTGAGGAGGTCATCGAAGGAGACCAGCTCCACGCCCAGGACATGGGCGCGCTCCTCCGAGACGAAGGGGTCGTAGCCCACCACGTGCATCTCCAGTCCTCGGGCGCGACGGGCCACCTCGGCGCCCACCTGACCCAGACCGACGACGCCCATGGTCTTACCCCGCACCTCGACGCCCAGGAAGCGCTTGCGCTCCCAGCGGCCTTCCCGGAGAGAGGAGCTGGCAGCGGGGATGTGGCGCGCCAGGGCCAGCATGAGGCCGATGGTGTGCTCGGCGGCCGAGATGGTGTTCCCCAGGGGAGCGTTAACGACGATGATGCCGCGACGGGTGGCCGCCTGGAGATCGATGTTGTCCACTCCGACGCCCGCCCGGCCGATGACCTGGAGCTTCGTCCCCGCCTCGATGACCTCCGCCGTCACCTTGGTCTCGCTGCGCACGATGAGGGCATCGTACTCACCGATGGCGGCGACAAGCTCCTCCCGGGGCAGCCCCAGCCGCACATCCACCTGAGCGTGGGGGGCCAGGACATCGATGCCGTCCTGTGCTATGGGATCACTAACGAGTACCCTTGGCATGGCGCTCCCTCAAAGGGCCGCCAGCCCCTCCCGAGGGGTTGGGGCTGGCGGGCATTGCTTCTGTCGGCCGCTGCCGGCTAGCCTCACCCCTAGGAGGCCCCTGCTCGCGAGGGACTGAATCCCAGCCTGGGCAGCGCCTTGCCGACGGCCTCTATCGTCTTCTCGATGTCAGCCTCATGCACCCAGCCCAGGTGGCCGATGCGGAAGATCTTGCCGGCCAGGTGCTGCTGGCCGCCGCCCAGCACCGTGTCGTACTCCTCTCGGAGCATCTTGGTGAGGTCTTTCCCATCGACGCCCTCGGGCACCTTTACGGCGGTGACGGTGTTGGAGGCGTAGCGCTCGTCGGCGAAGAGCTGGAGCCCGAGGCTCTTGGCCCCTTCCCTGGCCAGGGAGCCGACCCGCTTGTGCCGGGCGAAGACGTTCTCCAGTCCCTCCTTCAGGAGCAGGTCCAGGGCCACGTCCAGGCCGAAGAAGATAGAAATGGCCGGCGTCCAGGGCGTCTGGCCGCGCTTGAGGAAGTCCATAGCCTTGCCAACGTCGAAGTAGAAGCGGGGCATCTTCGCCTGCTCATAGGCCTTCCATGCCCGCTCGCTCATCGAGACCATGGTGACGCCGGGGGGCACCATCCATCCCTTCTGGGAGCCGCTGGCCACCGCGTCCAGGTCCCACGCATCCACGGGCAGCGGGATTGAGCTCAGGCTGCTGACGGCGTCCACCAGGATCAGGATGTCGCCGTGCTTGCGCACCGCCCTGGCGATGCTCTCCATGTCGTTGGCGACGCCGGTGGAGGTCTCGTTGTGGGTCACCAGCACGGCCTTGACCTTGGGGTCAGCGGCCAGGGCCTTGTCGATCTCGGTAGCGTCGGCAGCCTTGCCCCACTCTACCTTCATGCGCACCACATCGGCACCGTAGGTCTCAGCGATGGAGGCCAGGCGGTCGCCGAAGGCCCCAATGGAGACGCCCAGGACGCGGTCGCCGGGCGAGAGGGTGTTGACGACCATGGCCTCCATGGCGCCGGTGCCGCCCGATGTCAGCAGGGCGACGTCGTTCTTGGTCTGATACACCTGCTTGACGCGGTCCCCCACACGCGCAAGCATGTCCGCGAATTCCGGTCCGCGGTGGTTAATCATCTGGCGCCCGACCGCTTCCAGGACTTCCGGCGGGCAGGGGGTAGGGCCGGGGATGCGCAGGTTCATTGGGAGCCTCCCTTGCGATTCTGGCGCCATCATACGGTAGGGCCTAGCAAGGGTCAAGAAAATCGTGAAAAATAACGCAATTCTCCAGCCAGGCGCTAGATCGCCGGCATGCTAGAATACGAGCCGAGGAGTTCACCTTGACCAGCGCCTATCGCGGCCTTCCCAGCGTCAACCGGCTCCTGGCGGATGGCCGCGTGGGCGCCCTGACCGTTGAATACGGCACTCCCACAGTGACGGACCTGGCGCGCCAGCACCTGGATGACCTGCGACGGGCCATCGCCGCCGGCCACCCCTGCCCTCCCTTCGACGAGATCGCGTCTTCTCTAGTGGAGCGCGCCGCCTCCACGCTCGCCCCCTCCCTGCGGCCCGTCATCAACGCCACAGGCGTCATCATCCACACCAACCTGGGGCGCGCCCCCCTCTCGGACGAAGCGCTGGCCGCCATGGCTGCCGTCGGCCGGGGCTACAGCAACCTGGAGTTCGGCCTCGAGGAGGGCGAGAGGGGGTCTCGATTCGTCCACCTGGAAACGCTCCTCTGCCGTCTCACAGGCGCCGAGGCCGCCATCGCCGTCAACAACAATGCCTCAGCCTTGCTTCTGGCCCTCGGCGCCCTGACGCAGGGGCGGGAGGTGATCGTCTCCCGGGGACAACTGGTGGAGATCGGCGGCGGCTTTCGCATCCCTGACGTGATGCGTCAGAGCGGCGCCCGATTGGTGGAGGTGGGCACCACCAACCGCACCTACCTTCACGACTACGAGGAGGCCATCGCCGAGGACACCGCTGCCCTCATGCGCGTGCACGCCAGCAATTTCCGCCTCACCGGCTTCACCTATTCTGTACCTCTAGCTGAACTGGCGGCCCTGGCCCATCAGCGCTCCCTCCTCCTCTTCGACGACCTGGGGAGCGGCTGCCTCCTGGACACCAGGCCGTTCGGGCTGGCGGCGGAGCCCACGCCCCAGGAGAGCGTGGCCGCCGGCGCCGACCTGGTCCTCTTCTCGGCCGACAAGCTCCTGGGCGGGCCTCAGGCTGGCATAATCGTCGGCAAACGGGACCTGGTGTCCGTGCTCCGGCGCCACCCGATGGCCCGCGCCGTCCGCTTGGACAAGACCACCATCGCCGGCCTCGCCGCGACCTTGCTCCACTACCTGCGTGGCGAGGCCCTGAGCAAGGTGCCTGTCTGGCGCATGATCGCCGCGCCCCTGGCTGACCTGGAGCGACGCGCCCATCGCTGGGCGCGGGCCTGCCGCCGGGCCGGCCTACCGGCCCGAGTGGTGGAGGGCCGCTCCATGGTGGGAGGCGGCAGCCTGCCGGAGGAGAGCCTGCCTACGCGCCTGCTGGCCCTGGGCGGCGACGGTTCCCTGGACTTGGAAGCCCTGGCCAGACGGCTACGCACCGGCGACCCACCCCTCGTCGGGCGCATCGAGCAGGGCACTCTGCTCCTCGACCCCCGCACGGTGGACCCACGCCAGGACCGCATCTTGCTGAAGGCCCTTCACACCGCCCTGGCGGCCGCCCCGCGCTGAACGCCCGGCAGCCCACAACGACGGGCCGGGAGGACGATCCCCCTTGGCGACCCTTCGCCGCCCGGTGCTATAATCGCGCCAGGGAGCGTCGCCATGGCTGGCGGGCAGTCCGGTATCGCATACGCCTGCATTTCGCCTCATCCGCCCGTGATCGTGCCTGAGGTCGGACGGGGCCGCGAAGCCGAGACGGCCCGCACCATCGAGGCGCTTCGCCAGGTGGCCGGAGAGCTAAACGAGCAACAGCCCGAGACCGTCCTCATCATCAGCCCTCACGGGCCCATCCGGCCCGACGCCATGGGCATCTCGACGGCCCCGCGTGCCATCGGCGACTTCCTTCAGTGGGGCGCGCCCGGCGTCAGCTTCACCTTCGACAACGACCCGGAGGCTGTGACCCTGCTCCAGGAGCAGGCCTCGGCGGCGGGCCTGCCCCTAACTGCCGTGGAGGACTGGGGGCTAAGCCTGGACTGGGGCTGTACCGTGCCGCTGTACCACCTCCGAACGGGGATGCGCGGCGCCTGCCTGGTGCCGATGGCGATTTCCTTTCTCTCGCCGCAGGCCCACTACGTGCTGGGTAAGGCGGTGGGCCGCGCCCTGGCCCGTCTGAACAGAACGGTGGCGATCATCTGCAGCGCCGACCTCTCCCACGCGCTGATTCCGGGCGCCCCCAACGGCTACGACCCCGCCGGCCACCAGTTCGACGAGCGCTACCGCCGGGCGGTGGAAGAGTGGGACGTCGACTGGATGCTACACGTCGATACCAGCTTCCGTCATCATGCCGCCGAGGACGCCGTGCCCCAGACCAGCCTCCTCATGGGCGCCCTCAGCGATCTGGAGGTGCGCCCCCGCGTGCTCTCCTACGAAGGGCCCTTCGGCGTGGGCTATCTGGTAGCGGCTATCGACGTGCTGGGCCCGCGCGAGGCCGGCGAAGAGGAGACTGCCGCCGCCGGGGCTGCGCCTGCCTACCGGACAGGCAGGCCCGCCCACCAGATAGGCGGGCCTATCGGGGCGGAGGCGGCACAGCCAGTGCACCCCTACGTCGCGCTGGCACGAGAGGCGGTAGAGGGCCATGTGCGCTACCGCCAGGTTGTTGAGCCCTTCGACCTGACGCCTGAGATGCGGAGGCGAGCCGCCGCCTTCGTCTCCATCAAGAAGCTCGGCGACCTGCGGGGCTGCATCGGCACCGTCGAGCCAGCCTACGCTGACCTGGCGCATGAGGTTATTCAGAACGCCATCGCCGCCGCCACGCGAGACCCCCGCTTCGAGCCCGTGGCGGAGAGCGAGCTCCCCCACCTCACCTACAGCGTCGATGTCCTCAGCCCGCCCGAGCACATCGACGGGCCGCAGGCGCTGGACCCGCGACGCTACGGAGTCATCGTCCAGAGTGGTCGCCGGCGTGGGCTGCTCCTGCCCGACCTGCCGGGCGTCGAGTCCGTGGAGGAGCAGGTGGCCATCGCCCGCGCCAAGGGGGGCATCCTCCCCGGCGAGCTCGCTGACCTCTACCGCTTCCAGGTAGAGCGGTACGGGTAGAGGCCTGTGATCCGCCCCTGCACTGAAGCCGACCTCACTCGCATCCTCCACGTCATCAACCAGGCTGCCACCGCCTATCGAGGCGTCATCCCCGATGACTGCTACCACGAGCCGTACATGCCCCTGGAGGAACTCCTGGCCGAGAGCCGAGAGATGACGTTCTTCGGCTGGGAGGAGTCAGGCGAGCTGGTGGGAATCATGGGCTACCAACCCATCGAGCCTGGCTCTCCGACAGGCAGGCAGCCGCCCGCCGTCACCCTCATCCGCCACGCCTACGTCCTGCCCGACCGGCAGCGCACGGGCGTGGGCAGCGCCCTCCTCCAGCACCTCGTCGGCCTCACCACGACGCCGCGACTGCTGGTCGGCACCTGGGCCGCCGCCTCCTGGGCCATCGCCTTCTACCAGAGGCACGGCTTCCGCCTCCTGCCCGACGGCGACCTCCTCCTGCGCGCCTACTGGCACATCCCCGACCGCCAGCGCGAGACCTCCGTGGTGCTGGGACGCGACTTGTAGGCCGGCGACGCCTGGCATGCCTGCCCGCCCCTCGGCGGGTCTGC
>CAZSSQ010000011.1:18531-26037 GCA_964609465.1 uncultured Dehalococcoidia bacterium | reverse complement strand
GACCTCGCCCTGCTGGTGGTCGCCGCCGACGAGGGGGTCATGCCCCAGACCCGCGAGCACCTGGCCATCCTCGACCTCCTCCAGGTGCGCAGCGGCGTGCTGGTGCTCACCAAGAAGGACCTGGCGGACCCCGACTGGCTGGAGATGGTGGCTGTCGACGTGCAGGAAGTGGTCAAGGACACCACCCTCGAGGGCTCGCCGCTGGTGGCCTGCTCCGCCGTCAGCGGCGAGGGCCTGGACGACCTCCTGTCGGCCATCGAGGAGCGCTTGCAGTCCACCCCCACCCGACGCGACATCGGCCGGCCGCGCCTCCCCATCGACCGCGCCTTCACGATCGCGGGCTTCGGCACCGTGGCCACAGGCACCCTCATCGACGGCCCGCTGCGAGTGGGCCAGGAGGTGGAGGTGGTGCCGGCCCGCCCGACAGGCGCACCGGAAGCGCTGCGCTCCCGCATCCGAGGGCTCCAGACCCACCGCAGGAAGCTGGAGGAGGCGCGACCCGGGAGCCGCACCGCCATCAACCTGGCCGGCCTCGCCGCCGCCGACCTCTACCGCGGGCAGGTGGTGACCACGCCGGGCTGGCTGGCCCCCACCGTCGTGCTGGACGTGAGGCTGAGGGCCCTGCGCTCCATACGACACCCTATTCGCCACAACCAGACCCTCTCCTTCCACACCGGCTCCGGCGAGACCAGGGCACGCGTACGTCTCTTGGACCGAGAGGAGGTGCCCCCCGGCGAGGAGGGCTGGGCCCAGCTCCGGCTGGCTGCGCTCACGGCCGTGGTGAAGGGTGACCTCTTCGTGGTACGCACCGCCAACGACACTGTAGGGGGCGGGCAGGTGGTGGACGCCCATCCGCCGCGGCACCGCCGCTTCCACGCCGCCACGCTGGAGGCGCTCTCGGTGGCGCAGGGCGGCTCCCCGGAGGAGGCGCTTCTCGGCCTGCTGGCCCGCACCGAGCCCTGCGAGCTCTCGGCGCTGGTGCGCCGGACAGACCTGGGCGCCGAGGAAACACGGGCCGCCGCCGAGGCCCTGGTGGCCGAGGGCCGGGCCATCGCCCTGGGACCCCGCCCGCTAACGGACACCACGGTCCTCTTCAGCGCCTCCGGCTTCGCCGCCCTGGGCGAGCGGGCACGCCAGGCCGTCGAGGCCCACTATCGCCAGTACCCCCTGCGCCGGGGCATGGCACGGGAAGAGCTGAAGAGCCGCCTCCGCCTGGCCCCCCGCGTGTTCGACCTCTCCCTGGAGCGCTGGACGGCGTCGGGCGAACTGGAGGAGATAAGCCTGGCGACTGGCCAGGCGGGCCTGCCTGGCCGGCAGGCAGGCACAGCCGTGGGCCTGCCCGGCCACGAGGTGCGCCTTACAGCGACCCAGGAATCGGAGGTGCGGGCGCTGCTGGCTGCCCTGGAGGCGAACCGCTACTCGCCGCCCACCGACCGGCGTCTCTCGCCAGAGCTGATGGCCTACCTGGAGGAGCAGGGGAAGGTGGTGGACGTAGGCGACGGGGTCGTCTTCGCCGCCGGCGCCTACCAGGAGATGGTGGAGCGCATCGTAGAGCACCTGAAGCGGGAGCGCACCATCACCCTGGCGCAGGTGCGGGACATGTTCGGCACCAGCCGCAAGTACGCCCAGCCCCTGCTCGAGTACCTGGACCTCCGTCACGTCACCCGTCGCGTGGGAGACGAGCGGGTGCTCCGGCCTCAGTAGCCCCCAGAAACCCAGCCTGGGCCTGCGAAGAGTGGGACGCTAGGAGGCTCCCGCGGGGCCGGTCGCTAGGCGACGGTAGAGAAACCAGCGGCGGGGGGCAGCCTGGCGGAGCCCCACCCGCGTCCGGTCCAGGTAGAGCTCAAAGACCTCCCCCTCCGCAGTGCGGACGCGGAAGTAGTTGCGGTGATGGCGTAGTCGCCAGTTCTTCTTCAGGGGCGAAGCCATCCCGAAGCCGTGATCCTGCCACATGTCCAGGATCTCCGCCACCTCGTACTCACGATCGCCCAGGCGGAAGGACGCGGGCACCCGCACCTCGCCCGCCGTCGTCACCTCGATAGGCCTGCCGATGAACTCACCGGGTGGGCAGCTCTTTGCCTTCCGCGTCTCGGGCATCGCTGCCCTCCTCCGCTGGAGGCGGCTCCGCTTCGGCCGGAGGCACTGGGGGGAGCTCGGTAGCCGCTGCCGGCGGGGCCGCCGCCAGGCGCCGGTGCAGCACCCAGCGATCGCGGTGGTGGCGCCGCGACTCGCTCCAATCGTAGTAGACGTCGAAGAGGTCGCCTTCCTCCGTGCGTAGCCGGTAGAAGGTGCGATGGTGGCGCTGGCGCCAGTCGCGGGCGGCGCCGGGCGCCTCGTCGTCCCAGGTGCTCACCACAGCGGCCACCACGTAGCGGCGCCCGCCAACCTTGAAGGCCACCGGTCGCCGCGGGGCGTCCTCGGCCGCCTCGACCTCGATCTCCCGGTCCATGAACCGGGCGGACTCAGAACGTGCTTCGGACATGCCTCAATCTCCAGGGGCCTGGCGATGGCCTACCCTTCTGTCTCCACGGGCGCTGGCCGTCGCCGCCAGGGCAGGAGCCTCCCCAAGAGCCGCTGGATGTCCCTCTCTTCCCAGGTGACCAGCAACTGGCTGGCGATGAAGATGGAGCTGTAGGTACCTGAGATAATGCCGATGAGGAGAACGAGCAGGAAGTCACGGATGGTCACACCACCCATCAGCAGCATGGCTACCAGGACCAGCACCACCGTGAAGGACGTGTTCACCGAACGGGCCAGCGTCTGGTTCAAACTCGCGTTGACGCACTCGCTGAAGTCCCTTCCCTCGCCGCGGCGGAGGTTCTCCCGGATCCGGTCGAACACCACAATCGTGTCGTGGACGCTGAACCCCATCACGGTCAGGAGGCCGGTGAGGAACATAGTGTTGATCTCCATCCCGAAGACCTTCCCGAAGATCGAGAAGATGCCCAGCACCACCACAGCATCGTGGAGGAGGGCCACAATAGCGGCGGCGCCCCAGATGAAGGGCTTGGGCACGGCCCGGAACGCCCAGCTTATGTAAAGAAGAATGGCAACCGAAGCCGCGATCACGGCAAAGCCGGCGTTGCGGCCGATCTCCTCAGACACCGTCCCCGAGACGATGTAGAAATCGATGAAGCGGTTGCTGACGTTGCCATTGTTGTCCAGGAAGTCGCCGAACCGCTGCTGGAGGCCGGCCTCGATAGTATCCCGCTCCGAAGGGGGCGCCGGTCCCACCTCCGGGGCCGCCGCCGCTCCCTTCAGCTCCCGCGTCCGCACCAAGAACTTGTTCTCGCCTGTGCGCTGGACGACTGCCTCAGGGTGACCCAGCTCTGACAGGGCGGACCGCAGCGCGTCCTGGTGCACGCTCTGGGCGAAGCGCACCGTGAAGGTGGTCCCCCCCGTGAACTCGATGCCAGGCTTCAGGGAGGGCGGTATGGCCAGCGAGATGATGCCCGGCACCAGCACCAGCAACGACAGCAGATAGAACCAGTCTCGCCGCCTTACGAAGTCGAACATCACTCTTCTCCGCCAGAGACGGACTGCGGCGGCATGCCAGGCGCCGGCGTCACCGCCGCTGGGCCCCGTGTTTCTGCCAGGTCAACGACCCACCAGCCCAGGTGCCGCGCCAGCGGCGTCCCAATAGTCAGACGCAGGAAGGTGCGCGTCACCAGGATGGCAGAGAACATGCTCACCAGCACGCCGATGGCCAGGGTAAAGGCAAAGCCTTTCACCAGACTGGCCCCGAACTGGTCGCCGAACCAGTAGAGGATGGCGCAGGTGATGAGGGTGGAGACGTTGCTGTCACGAATGGAGGTCCACGCCCGCGAAAAGCCGGCTTCAATGGAGGCGACCAGGCTGCGCCCCAGGCGTAACTCCTCCTTCATACGTTCAAAGATCAGAATATTGGCGTCCACCGCCATGCCCACGGAGAGCACGAAGGCGGCGATGCCGGCCAGCGTCAGTGTGACAGGCCAGACCTTGAAGATGCCCAGCACGATACTGGTGTAGACGAAGAGCGCCAGGCTGGCCAGGGCGCCCGGAAGCCGGTAGAACAGGGTCATGAAGAGCATGATGATGAGAAGGGCCACCTCGCCGGCGATAACGCTCTTCTGCACAGAGTCCTCACCCAGGGTGGCGTCCACCTCTTCCTGCTGAATAACCTTCAAGGGCACCGGCAAGGCGCCGCCGTTGAGCTGGATGGACAGCAGACGGGCGTCATCAGCGGACAGGCCCTCGATAATGCCCTTGTCGCTGATGACCGCTCGGACCGTGGGTGCCATGATACTGTTGTCGTTGCCCCGGATAGGCTCACCGTCCAGGAAGAAGGCCATGGGCAGCCCGATGAGGCGAGTTGTGACCTGCTCTAGAAGCGGCGAGCCTTCCTTAGTCATCTCGAAGTTGAGGATGGGCAGGCCCGTGGTGGGATCGCCTGACACGAAAGTGTTGTTCTTCAGAAAACGGCCCGTCAGTTCCTTCTCCAGGCCATCGCCGCCTACAGCCGTGGCCGGCACCCAGATGATGTTCTCTTCAGTCTGGGTCGTGATCGATTGGGGCGACACCGCCACCTCCTGGCCGCCCTCGCAGCCCGGCGGGTTGTAGGTCACCGTGCCGCCCTCGCACATCACTATGTTCTTGTTCTCGTCGAGCTTCGGCTCCCGGACCTCGAGCACCGCCGTGCGGCCCACCAGCTCGCGGGCCTGCTCGGGGTCAATGCCCGGTAGCTGGACGGCCAACCGGTCGCTGCCCTGCCGCTGGATCTCCGACTCCGCCACACCATACTTGTTCACCCGGTTCTCGATGATTTTGGCCGCCGTAGCCAGAGCCTCGTCTACGTTTACATCCGGCGCCTGCGAGGTGTCGGCCTCCAGCACCAGGCGCGTGCCGCCGCGCAGGTCGAGGCCCAGCCGCATGGCCCGGGCCTCCTTCATGTGGCCCAGGATCGCACCGCCCTCGAACTGGATCCAGGGGAACTTGATGCCCTTCCCTTCTGGCCAGGGGATGAAGCTGGGCAGGTAGCGGTATGGCTCCGAGGGCCAGACCGTCACCACCGAGAAGATGGCTAGGATCACTACGATGCCGAGAAGTACCCGATTAAGCCAGCCCCGCATCAGGACTCCCTGCCACTTCTGCGCCGTGGGCGGCCGCCCCTCTCAGGAGCCAGCCGCCAGGATGCCCCCACCTCTGCACCGCTGTCTAGCTCCGGCACCAGATGCACCGGGCTCTCCTCCAGCACGCTCATCTCCTTGACGGTAGCCAGGAAACCCGCCGAGGTCAAGACCTCATCCCGCCCACACACTCAGAAATGCCGTGGCGCCGGCGGCGCCTCCTCTGCGCCTGCCTGCTGCACGGCGGCGCCCGCCAGCCGGCGGACGAGCGTCAGTGCGTCCTCGCGGGTATGGATTTCCCCGACACCTTGCGCCTCCTCGACAGCTCTCAGCAGCCGGCCAACCTCAGGCCCCGGCCCGATGCCCAGAGTCTCCATGACGTCGTGCCCAGTGACCAGCCGCACGGGCTCCACCAGGCTCTCCTCAAGATGGCGCCGGGCCATGACGTAGTTAACGTAGGCGACATGGTTGCGCCAACTGGTGACGCGCATCCGTGGCCCGCGCGCCGCCAGGTGATCGGCCAGGCTCAGGATGAGGACATCGAGGGCTGCCTCGCCGGTGTCACGGAAGTAGCGGTAGAGGGCCCGACGGCTGGGCGGCCCGCCTTCTCCGCTGAGCTGGCCGGGGCGCAGGTGCTCCTCCACCAGCAGCGACACCAGGCGCGTCTCCCGAGCGCTGAAGCGCAGGCGCCCCATGATGGCCCTGGCCATGCCGGCGCCGGCAGCCGCGTGTCCGAAGAAGCGGACACGCCCCCTGCTGTCCACGGTCCTGGTCTGCGGCTTGGCGATATCGTGGAGGAGGGCGCCGAGCTTCAGGATCGCCAGCCGCGGGTGCCCCTCCGACACCTCCTCCCGAAAGTGGTCGTGCCCGCCGGGGAGCCAGCCCAGGGGCCCCCAGAGCTCACGCCAGAAGGAGGCCCAGCGCGTCTCCTGGGGCGGGTGCTCGGCCAGAAGGAAGTCCAGAGCCTCCACCGTCTCCAGCGAGTGGTCGAAGACATCCCAGTAGTGTTCCTTGGGCTGTTCGACGCCACGGGCGGCGGCGAGCTCCGGCAGAATGCGCTCCAGGAGAGCCAGGTCATTCAAGGTGCGCAGGGCCCAGGAGGCCCGTCCTGTCGCCAGCATGCGCACCAGCTCCTCGCGCTGGCGCTCGGGGGCAATGCCTTCCAGATAGCCCGCCCGCTCCCGCATCCAGATCAGGGTGGAGGCGTCGAGACGGAAGCCCAGCTCGACCGCGATGCGGACGCCACGCAGCAGGCGGAGGCCATCGGCCTCGAAGGCGGAGGGCGTCACAGCACGTACGAGGCCCTTCGACAGGTCTTCGCGCCCGCCGAACGGGTCCACGAGCTCCAGGTGGTGGTTCCTGAGCAGGGCCGCGGCCATGGCGTCAATGGTAAAGTCGCGGGAGGCCAGGTCGGCGACGATGTCACCCCGCAGAGGGGTGAAGTCCACGTAGCGAACCTCGTCCTCCTCAGCGGGGAAGACCAGGCGGGCGATGCCGCGCTCCCGGTCCAGAGGAACGTAGGTGGCACCCAGCTCCTCGCCCACAGCGCGGGCAATGGCCAGTGAGTCACCCCCGACGGCCAGGTCGACATCACGGATGGGGCGGCCGAGGATAGCATCACGCAAGGAGCCCCCTGCCAGATAGGCGGACGCTCCCCGCAGGGCCAGGCAGTGAGCCAGCCCGCTCACCAGCGCCTCAACCGGGGGCTTCAGGGAAACGAAGATCTCCTGCCGGGGCCTCATCCCTCCCTCAAAGGTCTGGCCTGGTCGGCTCGGACAGCCTCGACTCCTCTTCTCGCCCGGGCTCGATCTTCACCAACTGGTCCGGACTCTCCAGGTAGTCGATGTACAGGACACCATCGATGTGGTCGAGTTCGTGCTCCAGCGCCTGGGCCAGCAGGTCCTCGCCCTTGATGCGAACCTCGCGCCCCTCCCGGTTGAGGCCCTTGGCGGCTACCTTCAGAGAGCGGGTGATCTCGCCCCAGTAGCCGGGGACGGAGAGGCAGCCTTCCGTCACCTGCCTCTGGCCTGACCGACGGACGATCTGCGGGTTGATGAGCACAATGACCTCCTCGCGGGGCCCGTCCGCCTCCTCCGCCGCCCGTGCCTCCTCCGTCAACGGAGGCAGCTCGATGACGACGACCCGCAGGGGCCGTCCGACCTGGGGTGCCGCCAGCCCCACGCCCCCCGCAGCGCGCATCGTGTCGATCATGTTGTCGATCAGCTTCTGAATGGACGCATCGACCCTGGCCACCCTGCCAGCCTTCCGGCGCAGCACGGGGTCCCCAAGAACGCGAATAGTCAGCACGGCCAAAAGTCACCTCCCTGTAGGGGCGCCCGCCACGGCGGGCTGCGCCCTTACCCAATTATTCTATCCGATGCCTCACCCCGCTGTCTTCGAC
>CAZSSQ010000011.1:0-18431 GCA_964609465.1 uncultured Dehalococcoidia bacterium | reverse complement strand
ACACGCTCTCATGCCGCCCAGGCGTCTCAGGCCACGCTCATGGGGTCGATGTCCAGCAGCCAGTTCTGGGGCAGGGCGACGCCCGCCAGCAGCTCGGCCGGATGGCGCCCTCGCACCAGCACCTGCCATCGATACCGCCCGCGCACCCGGGCGACATAGGCCGGCGAAGGCCCCATGACCTCCAGGTCGGGCAGGCCGCGGGTGTCACGCTCGCGAGAGAGGACACGCACCAAGCGGGCCGCTTCCTGGTAGGCGTAGGCGGAGCTGGTGTGGGAGTAGACCAGCCGGGCCAGGCGGCGGAAGGGCGGGTAGCCGAGGCGCCGCCGCAGCTCGATCTCCTGGGCGAAGAAGGAGTCGTAGTCGTGCTGGGCGGCAGCCGCTATCGCATAGTGCTGGGGCGTGTAGGTCTGGATGACGACGCGCCCCAGCTCCGGCCGCCTGCCATTGCCGGAACCGGCGCGGCCGGCGCGGCCCGCCACCTGCGTCAGGAGCTGGAAGGTACGCTCGCCGGCCCGGAAGTCGGGCAGGTGAAGGCTGACGTCGGCGCTGACCACGCCGACCAGGGTGACGGCGGGCAGGTCCAGCCCTTTGGCCACCATCTGCGTGCCGATGAGGATATCGGCCTCCCGGGCGAGAAAACGAGCCAGGATGCGTTCGTGGCCCCCCCGGCCGCGGGTCACGTCGCGGTCCCAGCGGAGAAGGCGGGCCCCCGGGAAGGCCTGGGCTGCCTCCTCTTCCACCCGCTCGACGCCGATTCCGACCAGCCGCAGCCGGCGGCTCCGGCACTGGGGACAGGTCGCGGGCATGCGCCGCCCCCGGTTGCACTGGTGGCAGACGAGGCGGTCCTGCTGGCGATGGTAGGTGAGGGCCACGGCGCAGCTCGAGCAGTGGGGGACGTAGCCGCAGTCGCGGCACTGGGCGAAGCTGGCGGCACCACGACGGTTGAGAAACAGGATGGCCTGCTCGCCGGCAGAGAGAACGGAACGAACTTCCTGCGCCAGCGAGCGGCTGAAGATGCTGCGGTTGCCGGCCATGAGCTCTTCCCGCAAGTCCACCACCTCCACGGGCGGCAGCACCGCCGAGGTGGAGAGCGTGACGGCACCGTCGGCGGTCACCAGGGGCCGCACCCGCTGGCGTAAGGTGAGGAGTCGGTACTGTCCCCAGAGGGCCTCCTGGTAGGTGGCGACGTCGGGGGTGGCGCTGCCCAGCAGGAGGACGGCGCCCGTTGGCTCGGCCAGCCTCCTGGCGGCTTCGCGGGCATGATAACGGGGCACCTGCTCCTGCTTGTAGGTCCACTCGTGCTCCTCGTCGATGACGATGAGGCCCAGGTCTGGCTGGGGCGCAAAGAGGGCGGAGCGGGACCCCACGACCACGGCATAACGGCCCTGGCGGATGCCGTGCCACTGGTCGAAGAGCTGCCCCTCGGAGAGGCCGCTGTGAAGGACGGCCACCTGGCCCGGGAAGCGCTCGGCGAAGCGACGCACCGTCTGGGGGGTGAGGGCTATCTCCGGCACCAGGACGATCCCCCGCCGGCCCAGGGCCACCGTCTTCGCCAGCGCCTTCAGATAGACCTCCGTCTTGCCGCTGCCGGTGACCCCGTGCAGCAGGAAGGCGGCGCTGCGTGCTGAGCCTGGTGAAGCGCCGTGTGCTGAGCCTGCCGAAGCACCGTCGCCGCCGACCGAGGCCTCCAGTGCCTCCTCGATGGCGCGGTAGACCCCCTCCTGCTCCGGCGTCAGGACCGGCGGCGGCCGTCGAGGATAGTGGTGCCCGGCCAGAGGGTCCCGCTCCACCGGCACCTCCTCGACAGCGATGAGGCCCTGCTCGACCAGGGGCGCGGCGGCAGCAGTGGTCAGCCCGGTGCGGGCCCGCACCACGCTCGCCGCCAGCGACGGGCCCTCACCGGCCAGAAGCCGCAGGGCGGCGGCCTGAGACCTCTCGACGGCGGTGCGTCGCAGGACCACGGCCTCGGCCCGGGCCTGGTCGGCCCCTACCGAGAGGCTCACGGCGCCCGCCTTCTCATCCACAGATAGGAGGTGGGCGCGCTCCAGAGCGCGCAGACCGCGTTCGCCACCGGCCAGCCCCCGGGCAACGTCCGGGGGCAGAGATTCGACTTCAGCCAGGCGCTCCAGGAGTTCAGCGCGGCGCGAAGATCGGCTGCCCGGCAGCGCCGCGGCGCGAGCGAGGGCCTCCTCGGCCGAGACGAGCAGGCGGTAGTAGACCAGCACCTTGGGCCGCACACGCGGCGGCGCCAGGCCATAGCTCCGCTCCGCCAGCCCTCGTCTCTCCAACTGCCCCACGATAGCGGCCAGGGCGGGGACCCGCGCCCGCTTCCGCAGCTCCTCCACCTCCTGGCGGCCCTCCGCCAGCAGGAGCGAGAGCACTTCCCTCTGCCGGGGTGACAGGTCGAGCCCGGCGGCCTCCTGAGCGCCGACGAGAGGCGAGACGTAGGTGAGGGGCTTCTGCTCGAACCCCGGGGGCAGCATGAGGGCCAGCGACAGGAAGAGGGGCGCCAGGTACTCCTCGCTGATCCAGCGCCCGAGGGCGACCAGGGCCGGCGAGAGGATGGGCCCCTCTGTCAGGGGCGCCAGGATGTCACGTGTCTCCGGGTACGAGGGGACCTCCGGCAACTCGAGGACAATGCCCTGGAGGGTACGACGGCCGAAGGGGACATAGACGGCTTGCCCTACCTCCAGCCGCATCCCCTCCGGCACCGAGTAGCTGAAGGCGCGCCGGTGAGGGAGGGCGGCATTGACGGCCACCTCAGCGTAGGGCATGGCTCCGCCAGGAACAAAGATAGGAAGGCCGCGAGGGCCGGTGGCCTGCTCGCACCCGAACCCCCACGGTTCTCTCCCTCCGCCTGCCTGCCTGGGGCTACCCGCGGGGAGAGATAGGGCCTACTTGGCCGCGCGCCCCTTCTCCTTGATGCGGGCGGCCCTGCCGGTAAGACCCCTCAGGTAGTAGAGCTTGGCCCGGCGCACCCGGCCCTCTCGAAGGACCTCCACCTTCTCCAGGCGAGGCGAGTGGAACATGAATGTACGCTCTACTCCAACCCCGTGGGAGACGCGTCGCACCGTGAAGGCGGAAGCGGGGCCTCCCTGCCGCACCCGTATGACCACACCCTGGAAGGTCTGAGTGCGCTCGCGCTCCCCCTCCACCACCTTGGCGCTGACACGCACGGTGTCGCCGGGCTTGAAGCCAGCGATATTGGGGTTCTCCTTCAGCTCGACAGCGCTCTTGGCGTCCATTGGCCTATCCTGCTCTCAGGACGAAGCCGTCCTGGTCTTCTTCCGCCCAACAACCTCTTCGAGAGGCAGATCTTCCTCCTCGGACAGACGCTCCTCCAGCCAGCGCCGCTCCCCATCAGCCAGCTCGGCGCGGCCCAGAAGGTCAGGGCGCCGGCGCGCCGTGCGCAGCAGGCTCTGCTGGCGGCGCCAGCGAGCGACCTCGGCATGATGCCCGGAGAGGAGCACCTCCGGCACCGACCAGCCGCGGAACTCGGCCGGGCGGGTGTACTGAGGGTACTCTAGAAGCCCCCCGGCGTGCGACTCTTCCTCCAGGGACACCTCCGAGCCCAGGGCACCCGGCAACCGGCGCACGACGGCGTCCACCACCACCAGGGCCGGGAACTCGCCGCCCGAAAGCACGTAGTCGCCGATGCTGATCTCGTCGTCTACCAGGTGCTCGCGCACCCGCTCATCGACCCCTTCGTAGTGGCCGCAAATGACAAGCAGACGTTCCTCGCCCGCCAGCTCCTCGGCCACCGACTGGCTCAGGAGCCGGCCCTGAGGGGTCAGCAGCACCACACGGCCCCTCTGCGGCGCCTGGGCCGCCACCGACTCCACGGCCCGGAAGATCGGCTCCGGCTTCAGGACCATCCCAGGGCCGCCGCCAAAGGGGTAGTCGTCCGCCACCTTGTGGCGGCCCTCGGCGCAGTCACGGATGTTGTGCACGAAGACCTGCACCAGGCCCGCCTGCACGGCCCGGCCGATGATGCTGGCCTCGAAAGGGCCGCGGAACACCTCCGGAAACAGCGTCAGGATATCGATGCGCACCCTAGGCACCGCCCTCCGGAAGACGCTCCACGGCGGCGCCGGCCGCCCTGTGATCCCCCGTTCGGCCCTGCAACGACTCCACGGCGTGGGCCAGGGCAGGCAGGATGAAGGCCAGGTTCTCGCGCACAGCCCTCTCGCTGCCCGGGAGATTGATGATGAGGGTGCGGCGTCGGACGCCAGCCACGGCCCGGCTCAGCATGGCCAGAGGCGTGTTCTGCATGCCACCCTGTCGCATGGCCTCCGCCATGCCGGGCACGTGCCGGTCGAGGATGGATAGGGTGGCCTCGGGCGTCACGTCGCGCGGTGTGAGGCCCGTGCCGCCGGTGGTGAGGACCACATCCAGGGCCTCCTCATCGGCCCAGGCGCGCAGCCGGCCGGCGATGGCGTCGGGCTCGTCGGGCACCACCTCGTAGTGCTCCACGCGGCCGCCGATGGTAGCCATCATCTCGGCGATGGCGGGGCCGCTGGTGTCGCGCCTCTCACCTCGATAGCTCTTGTCACTGACCGTGAGGACGCCGACGCGTATCTCCATAGTAAGCTCCAGGGCCGGGGCACAGCCCCAGCCCGCGGCTATGATAGCACACGGCCCCACTGGGGTGAACAAAACCGCGAGCCGCCTCTGAACCCGCAAGCCGGCAGAAAAATGTTCACGCGAATACTTGAAATACTAATAACATTGCCTTAATATGACGGCAAGATGGAGCGAACGCCGGGGTGACCGGACAAGCCATGGCCGGAAACGGCGAAGGGGCACCCACCGCAGGCTATCGAGCAGAGGGGGCTGGCTGGTCCAGCCCCCTCCTCTCATTGGCGGCCGGGGGCTGAATTTGTTTCCGGCGAAAAATGGCTCGACCGCTTGACATCCGGCCTGTTAGTGGTAAGATGTGGGAGCTTGTGGCGAAAAGTGGTGACCGACTAGGTCGAGCCGGTGGGTTCGCCCGTTTCTGCTATGGAATTTCGCGGCACCTACGAGTATGCCATCGATGGACGGGCCCGGGTACCCATCCCGGCCCGCTACCGGGACGCCTTCGCGGAGGGCATAGTCCTCGTGCAGAGCCCGGACGGCTGTATCGACGTCTATACCCCTTCCGGGTACGACGCCTGGGCCAGCTTCCTAACCAGGGAGAGGCCCAACCGGCAGCGGGGCCGGCGACTGCGCCGGGGCTTCTTCGGGCGCTCTATCGACGCCGACTTGGACCGCCAGGGGCGCATCCTGGTACCTCCCTTCCTTCGCCAGCACGCCGACCTCTCCGGCACCGTCCTCATGGTAGGACGCGGCGAGTGCCTGGAGATCTGGAACCCCAAACGCTGGGAGGCCGAGGAGGCTCTGGTCGACGAGGAGTACGAGGCGGCCCTGGAGTCCATGGAAGAGCGAGCATGAGCGTCGCCGTCATGACCAGACAGCACATACCCGTTCTCCTCAGGGAAGTGGTGGAGGCCCTGGCTGTCCGCCCCGGCGGGCGCTACGTGGACTGCACCCTCGGCGCCGGCGGCCACGCCGAGGCCATCCTGGAGGCCGCTTCCCCGGACGGAGAGCTGCTGGGCATTGACCTGGACCCGGAGGCTCTGGCCGCCGCCCGCCAGCGGCTGGCGCGCTTCTCCGCCTCTGGCGGAGGGGAGCGCGTCACATTCGTGGAAGGCAACTTCAGCCAGGTGGGGGACCTCTGCCGGGAGCGAGGCTTCGCACCAGTGCAAGGGATCCTCTTCGACCTGGGCCTGTCCTCGCTTCAACTGGAAGAGGAGTCCCGCGGCTTCAGCTTCCAGCGGGAGGGGCCGCTGGACATGCGCTTCAGCCCCCGTCAAGAGCTGACCGCCGCCGACATCGTCAACACCTACAGCGAGGAGGACCTGGCAGACCTCCTCTGGCGGTACGGAGAGGAGCGCCGGAGCCGTCGCATCGCGCGAAGGCTCATCGAGGAGCGCCCCTTCCGCACCACCACCCAACTCGCCAAAGCCGTTGAGCAGGCCGTGGGCAGAAGGGCCCGAGGCGTAATCCACCCCGCCACCAGGACGTTTCAGGCCCTTCGGATCGCGGTGAACCAGGAGCTTTTGCACCTGGAGACAGCGCTAATCCAGGCCCACGGCCTGCTCGGCTTTGGATCCCGGCTTGTGGTCATCAGCTACCACTCCCTGGAGGACCGCATAGTCAAGGGCTTTCTGCGTCGGGAAGCCCGGGACTGCGCCTGTCCGCCAGGAGTGCTCATCTGCGTCTGCGGCCACCGTGCCACCCTGAGGCTGGTGGCCCGCGGTGTGGTCAGGCCGTCCGCCGCCGAGGTGGCCGCCAACCCTCGGGCCCGCAGCGCCCGCCTGCGGGTCGCGGAGCGGCTGCCGTCAGCGGCGGTGTAGGCCGAGAAGGAGAGCTGTGTCAGCTATCGACCGGCCCTTTTCCCGACCGAGCTTCCGGCTCTGGAGCCTGCGGCGCATCCTTGCCCTCACCTTCGGCGCCGTAGCCCTCCTGGGCCTTCTCCAGGTCATCCAGACCAGCGACGCCACCAGCACCAGCTACACCATCCGCCACCTCGAGCAAGAGCGGCAGGATTGGTCGGCACAGGTGCACAGCCTCGAGGCGGAGGTGGCGACCCTCACGTCCCTGGAGCGGGTGGAAAGAGAGGCCCGGGGCCGCCTCGGCATGGTGCCTGCCGAGAACGTCCTCTATCTGGATGTGGACGTGCCGCCGCCACAGCAGCAACTGCTCCCGCGGCGCTTCTCCACCTCCGAGCCCAATGTCGATGAACCCGGCACCTCCTGGTGGCAGGCCCTGCTCAAGCTCCTGCCCTTCTACTAGCTGACATCGCCCCTCGGCCTCGGCTCGGCGGACCGGCGGGCGCAAGAGCGATTAGCGAGAACGGAAACATGTCCGGACGCGGGGGTCGCGTCTCCTGGCGGCTCATCGTCCTGGCGCTGATCTTTACGAGCGGCGCCGTGGGCCTAGTGGGCCGCCTTGCCTATCTCCAGATCGTACACCACCACTACTACGAGCTTGAGGCCGCGCAGGAACACCTGAGCCGGCAGACCGTGCGCCCCACCCGCGGCGCGATCCTCGACCGCAACGGCTACCCCCTCGCTACCACCCTCGACGCCTATGACCTCTACATCGAGCGCCACGCCTGGAAGGACATGGCTTCGGTCCGCCAGTGGGCTGAGACCCTGGCACCCCTGGTGAGCGAGTCAGTGGATGACATCGTGGCCGGCATCGCCGCCGAACCCGACGGCGACTACACCCTGGCCCTAGGGCTCGACTACGACCGGGGCCAAAGCATCATCGATCTGGGACTGCCCGGCCTGAAGGCTGCCCCTTCCACCCGCCGCTTCTACCCGGAGGGCGACCTGGCCTCCACCCTCCTGGGCTTCACCGGCCACGACCACGTGGGCCTGGCCGGCCTGGAGGCAGACTTCCAGGAGGATCTGGCCGGCACGCCCGGCGACCTCTACTTCGAGCGGGACAGCCTGGGTAACCCCATTCCCCTGGGCAGCCAGCGAGGCCAGCCAGCCGTACCGGGCGGCGACATCCGCCTAACCATCGACCGCTATATCCAGCGCCTGGTGGAAGAGGAGCTGGACCGGCGCATCGAGAAGCACGGTGCCAGCGGCGGCACCATCATCGTCATGGACCCCAGGACCGGCGCCATCCTGGCCATGGCCAGCCGCCCCAGCTTCCAGCTCAGCCATCTGGACCTCTCTAAGGAGGTGGACCCCAGTCTCTTCCGGAACCGCGCCGTCACCGATGTCTACGAGCCCGGCTCCGTTATGAAGGTGATCACCATGTCCGCCGCCGTCGACCTGGGCCTCGTAAACCCGGACAGCACCTACTACGACGCCGGCTACGTCACCATCGGCGAGTCCACCATCGAGAACTGGGACTACAGCACCAACGGCACCCAGACGGCGACGCAGCTCCTCCAGAAGAGCCTGAATACGGGGGCCGTCTGGCTGTCTGGCCTCATCGGGGCGGAGAACTTCTACAGCTACCTGCGCCGCTTCGGCTTCGGCGAGCCCACCAACTCGGGCCTGGGCGGCGAGGCCGAGGGCCTGGTGCGCAGCAGCGACGAGGAAGGCTGGTATCCGGTGGACCTGGCGACCAACAGCTTCGGCCAGGGCGTCGCCGCCACCCCCCTTCAGCTCATCACCGCCGTAGCGGCGATTGCCAACGGGGGCAAGCTCATGCGACCCTACATCGTGCAGGAGGTGTCGGGACCCCAGGGCCGCCGGGTGTACGAGCCGGTGGTCGTCAGACAGGCCATCTCGGAGGCCACGGCGCGGACCGTCGCCCAGATGATGAACCAGGTGGTGGAGGGTGTGCCTTACCACCTGGCGAAGATCCCCCGCTATCACGTGGCCGGCAAGACGGGCACTACCATTGTCTCCATCCCCGGCGGCTACGACCTGAACTCCACCATCGCCTCCTTTGTGGGCTTCGCACCCCTGGCGGACCCACAGATGATCATGCTGGTCAAGATCGACCGGCCCCAGGACGATCCCCTGGGCGGCCGGGTGGCAGCCCCCGTATTTGGCGCCCTGGCCCCCACGATCCTTTCTTACCTGAATGTGAAGCCTGATGCCCTGGAGCTGGCTCAGCAGGAGCCGTGAACCGACAAGGCAGAGGGCAAAGAGCCAAGGGCAAAGCAATGATCAGTGCCGCGGAAGTAGCCCGCAGCCTCAGGCCCGTTCTCCTGGAGAGCCGCCCCGGCCGAGCTCGCAGCTTCCGCCGGGCGGTTACGGACTCCCGCCAGGTGGAGCGGGGTGACCTCTTCGTAGCCGTGCGCGGCGAGCACGAGGATGGCCACACCTTCGTGCAGGAGGCGGCGGCCCGCGGCGCCGCCGGCATCCTCGTCCAGCAGATGCCGGAAGCCCTGGCCAACGGCGTCGCCGCCTACGTTGTGCCCGACACCACGGCTGCCCTCCAGCGCCTGGCAGCCGCCCGCCGCGAGCGCATCCCGGTGGAGGTCATCGGCGTGACGGGCAGCGTCGGCAAGACGACCACCAAGGAGATCACGGCCGCCGTCCTCGGCACCCGCTACCACGTCCTCAAGAACGAGGCCAACTACAACAATGAGATCGGGCTGCCGCTCACCTTGCTCGACCTCCAGCCCGGGCACGAGAGGGCCGTTCTGGAGATGGCCATGTATGCCCTGGGGGAGATCCGTCTCCTCTGTGAGATCGCCCGGCCCCGGGTAGGTATCGTCACCAACGTGGGACCTTCCCATCTGGAGCGCCTGGGGAGTTTAGAGGCCATCGCCGATGCCAAGGCTGAGCTGGTGGAGAGCCTGCCGCCCGACGGGACCGCCATCCTCAACGGCGACGACCCGAGGGTGGCCGCCATGGCCAAACGCACCGGCGCCCGCACCCTCTTCTACGGGACGTCGCCTGCCTGCGACGTGCGGGGCCTGGACGTGGAGGGCCGCGGCCTGGAGGGAATCGCCTTCACCCTGGAGTGCAGTGGCCGCCGCACGCGCATCCAGACACACCTGCCGGGGCGGCACCTCCTCCACAACGCCCTGGCCGCCGCCGCGGCCGGCCTGGTGGAAGGTCTGGCTCTGAACGAGGTGGTCTCCGCCCTGGCTGCGGCCCAGGTCCCTTTGCGGCTCAGCGTGCACCGCGCTCGCTGCGGCGCCACCATCCTCGACGACACCTACAACGCCAGCCCGTCCTCCATGATGGCAGCCCTGGACCTGCTGGCCGAGCTGCCGGGGCGTCGCATCGCGGTGCTGGGAGACATGCGCGAGCTCGGCGCCCTGGAGGCGCAAGGGCACCGCTCGGTGGGCCAACGTGCCGCCGAGGTCGCCGAACTCATCTACGTCGTGGGCGACCTGGGACGCCTCACCGGAGAGGCAGCCCGTCAGGCCGGCCACGACGGCGTTAGCTTCTGGAACTCGAAGGAGGAGGCAGCCCAGGACCTGCGCCAGCGCCTGGAGCCAGGCGATATCGTCCTGCTGAAGGCGTCACGGGCCATGGCCCTCGAAACGATGCTGCCCCTGCTGATGGACTGAGATGGTCTACGCGCTGGTAGTAGGGTCTGCGGCCTTTGTGGTCTCGCTGGCGGCGGGAGGCCCGGTGGTGGCCTTTCTGCAAAGGCGCGGCCTGGGCAAGGCCATCAGCTCCGACGGGCCTGCCTCCCACGCCGTGAAGGCGGGCACCCCCACCATGGGCGGCCTGCTCATCTTCGGGGTGGTGTTCCTGGTGACGGCGCCCACCAACCTGTCCGGCCATCGCTCGATTTTCCTGCCCCTGGGCGCCATCGTCGCCGCCGGGCTCCTCGGCCTCGCCGATGACTACCTGACCCTGGAGGGCCGCGAGCGCATCGAGGGGCATGTCCGCGTCCACATGCTCGCCAAGCTTGGGGCCCTGACCGCCCTGGCGTTGACGGCAGCCCTGATCCTCTACTACGGCCTGGATGCCCGCAGCATCAACGTGCCCCACTTCGGCAAGTACGAGATGGGGCTGTTCTACATCCCCCTGGCAGTGGCGATCCTCGTCGGCACCGTCAGCGCCGTCGCCGTCACCGACGGGCTGGACTCCCTGGCGGGCGGCACCGCGGCCCTGGCCTTCGGCGCCTACGGGGTCATCGCCTTCCTCCAGCAGCAGACCTTCCTGGCCACCTTCAGCTTCACGGTGGTAGGAGCCACTCTGGGATTTCTCTGGTACAACGCCTACCCGGCCCGCGTCATCATGGGCGATACCGGTGCGCTGGCCCTCGGCGCCGCCCTGGCCGTCGTGGCGCTCATGACCGGCCAGTGGCTCCTCCTGCCCGTGGTCGGTGTGGTCTTTGTGATGGAAGCCTTCTCCGTCGTCATTCAGGTCGCCTACTTCCGGCTTACAGGCGGCCGGCGCGTCTTTCGCATGAGCCCTCTCCACCACCACTTCGAGCTGCTGGGGTGGTCAGAGCCGCAGGTGGTGACCCGATTTTGGCTAATTGGCATGGTAGGAGGGCTTTTGGGTATAGCATTAGCCTTGACAAATTAGTTAAAATGCTATGACAGGTTATCCAGAGGTCCAGGGCAAGAAGGTGACAGTGGTCGGTCTCGGTATCGAAGGGGTCGATCTGGTGCGCTATTTGGCGGCCCAGGGCGCCCACGTCACCGCCAGCGACGCCAGGCCCGCTGACCGGCTGGCCGGCCGCCTCAAGGAGCTGAACGGCGTGCCGGTGCGCCTCTCCCTGGGCCAAAACGCCGTCGCCGATACCGTGTCGGCGGACATGGTCTTTGTCTCACAGGGGGTGCCGCTGGACATCCCAGCCCTGCAGGCGGCCCAGGAGAGCGGTATTCCCTTCAGCTCCATGATGCGCCTTTTCCTGAAGCTCTGCCCGGGGCCGGTGGTCGGCATCACCGGCAGCAGTGGCAAGACCACCGTCACCGGGCTGGTCGGCGACATGTTCGCCGCCGCCGGTCGGCCGCACGCCGTGGGAGGCAACATCGGCGTCGGCCTGCTGGCGCTCCTTGACCGCCTGACGCCCGAAACCTGGGTGACGGTAGAGATCAGCCACACCCAGCTCGAGCTGGTGGATCGCAGCCCCCATGTCGCCTGCATCCTCAACGTTACGCCCAACCACCTGGACCGCTACGCCTGGCCCGACTACGTAGCCCTGAAACGCAAGATCCTCGCCTACCAGGGCGCGGGTGACCTAGCGGTGCTCAACTACGAGGACGACGTGACCCGGGAGCTGGCTGACCACACCGCTGGCGAGGTGCTCTTCTTCGCCCTGGAGGCTGAGCCCCCGGGCGACGGCGCCTTCCTGCGCGACGGCGTCGTGGTCTGCCGACGTGGCGGCCACGAGACGGCAGTACTCCGGGGATCAGAGGTGCCGCTGCGCGGGCGCCACAACCTGACCAACGTGCTGGCGGCGGTGGCGGTGGGTACCGCCTGCGATCTGCCGCCGTCCGGCATGGCCTCGGCCGTCCGTGCCTTCCGACCGGCGCCCCACCGCCTGGAGCTGGTGGCCAGCCTGGGAGGCGTCGCCTACTACAACGATTCCATCGCCACGACGCCCGAGCGTGCCCTGGCCGGCCTGCGCTCCTTCGAGGAGCCGGTGGTGCTGCTGCTGGGCGGCCGCGAGAAGCACCTGCCCCTGGAGGAGATGGCAGCCGAAGCCTGCCGGCGCTGCCGGGCTGTGGTCGTTTTTGGCGAGGCGGCACCCGTCCTGGAGGATGCTCTGCGGGCCGCGGCCGGGGAGCTGGCCCGCGAAGAGAAGCCCCAGATACTGCGGGCGGGCACGCTGGCCGAGGCGGTGTCGGCCGCGAGCAGCGCCGCCCGGCCGGGGGACGTTGTCCTGCTCTCGCCGGCCTGCACCAGCTTCGATGCCTTCGAGAACTTCGAGCAGCGGGGCGAGGAGTTCCGCCGCCTGGTCCTGGCGCTTCGCCCCGCCTCAGGCGCACGGGGAGGGCAGTAGTCGTGGCCACCCAGACAAGCCGCCTCCGCGCCGGCCAGCCGGACTACGTCATCCTCGGCCTGGTGGCGGCGCTGCTGGTGGTGGGGCTCATCACCGTCTACAGCGCCAGCTTTGCTGTGGGCCAACTGGAGTACAACGACGTTACCTACTTCGTGGTCCGGCAGGCCGTGTGGGCCGTCCTGGGGCTGGCGGCCCTGGTGATCCTGATGCGCACGGACTACCACACGCTGCGCCAGGTGAGCCCTTACCTGATGGCAGCCGCCGTGGTTGGGCTCCTGGCGGTCCTGGTCCCCGGCATCGGTGTCGAGCGCAACGGGTCGACGCGCTGGATCGCCCTGGGCCCGCTGCCGCCGGTGCAGCCCAGCGAGTTCGCCAAGCTGGCCCTGATCGTCTATGTCGCAGCCTGGCTGACCTCCCCCAAGCTGGAGGTGAAGAGCTTCGCCATGGGCTTCGTGCCCTTCGTTTCGCTGGTGGGGCTGGTGGCAGGCCTGGTAATGCTGGAGCCCGACATGGGCACCACCCTCATCATTGTTCTCGCTATGGTCACCCTCTTCTTCGTGGCTGGGGGCTCCCTGACCCACCTGCTAGCTCTAGTGCTCATTGGGGGCGTCATGGGAGGCCTCTTTATCCTGGCCGGCGAGTACCGTGTGGACCGGGTCTTCGCCTTCACCTCCGCCGAGGAGGATCCCGCGGGCCGCGGCTTCCACATCCTCCAGCTTCTCATCGCCCTGGGTAGCGGCGGCATCCACGGCCTGGGCATCGGCGCCAGCCGGCAGAAGTTCTTCTACGTGCCCGGCTCCCACACCGACGGCATCTTCGCCATTATCGGCGAGGAGATGGGCTTCATCGGCGCCGTCCTGGTGATAGCCCTCTTCGCCTTCCTCATCTACCGCGGCTTCCGGACGGTGGTGAACGCGCGGGACGATTTCGGGGCTTTGCTGACGGTGGGCGTCATCAGTTGGATCGCCTACCAGACCCTGGTCAACATAGGAGGCATCACACGCTCCATCCCGCTGACGGGGGTGCCTCTGCCCTTCCTTAGCTACGGCGGCTCAGCGCTGGCGGCGCTGCTCGCCGGCATCGGCATCGTCCTCAGCGTATCGCGCTATGGCCGCGACAATGGCTACCTGGACCGCGAGAGACGGGCGCGGGCGCCTGCTGAACGGGCTCGCTGGCCCGTCCGCGGCGCCCGCAGGCCTGCCCGTCCGGCCAGCCTGTCCGGCCCGCCTGTCCGGCAGGCAGGCAGGCAGGCGGGCGGGAAAGGACGCCGGTGAAAGTGATGCTGACCGGCGGCGGCACAGGCGGACACGTGTACCCGGCCCTGGCCGTGGCCGCCGCCCTCCGCGAGATCTCAACGGCCGAGCGGCCAGTGGACCTCCTCTTCGTGGGCCCAAGGACGCGCGGCGAGGAGGAGCTGGTGCGGCGCGAGGGCCTGGACTTCCAGCCCGTCAGGGCCGGCGCCCTCCGCGTCGGCACGCCGTGGGGCCTGGCGAAGGGCCTCTTCAACCTGATGGCCGGCGCTCTCCAGGCCACGCGCGCCGTCGGGCGCTTCCGGCCCGACGCCGTTTTCGCCACCGGAGGCTACGCCAGCGTGCCCGTGGCCCTGGCCACCCGCGTGCGCCGTCGACCGCTGGTGGTGTACCTGCCGGACCTGGTGCCCGGCTGGGCGGTGCGGCTCCTGGCCCGTCTGGCCCGCCGCATAGCCGTCACGGCCGCGCCGGCGGCGGCACAACTGCCGTCGGGCAAGGCCGTCGTCACCGGCTATCCGGTGCGACGCGGCTTCCTCGAGGCTCAGAAGGACGAGGGGCGCCGCCGCCTGGGCCTGGACCCGCAGCTCCCTGCCCTGTTCGTCAGCGGTGGCAGTCAGGGCGGCCACTCCATCAACCAGGCCGTGGCCGAACAGCTCGCACGGCTGCTGGAGGTGTGCCAGGTGGTGCATGTCTCCGGTCGCGCCGACCACCCCTGGCTGGCCGAGGCCCGCGAACGCCTGCCCGAGGCCCGCCGCTCCGCCTACCACCTGCACGACTACCTCCACGAGGAGATGCCCTGGGCGATGGCCGCCGCCGACCTGGCGCTGATGCGCTCCGGCGCCTCGACGCTGGGAGAGCTGACGGCCGTGGGCCTGCCGGCCATCCTCGTCCCCTACCCTTACGCCGGCGGCCACCAGCGGGTCAACGCCCGCTACCTCGAGGACCTGGGCGGGGCCGTCGTCCTAGAAGAGGGAGACCTGGCCCGCCTGTTCGAACGCGTGCGCGCACTCCTGAACGACCGGCCACGGCTGGAGTCCATGGCCGCCGCCCTGCGCGGCGCCGCCCGGCCCGAGGCGGCCCAGGAGATCGCGCGCCTGGTGCTGGAGGCGGCGGCCTGAACGTGACGACGATGACAGAAGCACCGGTCGGCCAGCAGATCCCGCAGCGGGTGCACCTGGTGGGCATCGGCGGGATACACATGTCCGCCATCGCCCACATCCTGCTGACCTGGGGTCACACCGTCAGCGGGTCCGACCTGCGGCCGTCGCCGCTCACTGAGCGCCTGGCCGCCGAGGGCGCCTCCGTTTTCGAGGGCCACCGGGCGGAGAACGTAGGCGACGTGGCGCTCGTGGTGACCACGTCCGCCGCCCGCGACGACAACCCCGAGATCGCCGAGGCGCGCCGCCGTGGCCTGCCCGTCATCAAGCGCGCCGAGATGGTGGCCCGCCTCATGGAGGGACGCTACGCCGTCGCCGTCGCCGGCACCCACGGCAAGACCACCACCTCTGCCCTCATCGCCTTCATCCTGAAGCAGGCCGGCTTCTCCCCCACCTACCTGATAGGGGGCGAGGTCGCGGACCTGGGGGGCAACGCCGCTGCCGGCAGCGGCCGCCACATCGTGGTGGAAGCCGACGAGTTCGACGCCGCCTTCCTCAGCTATCATCCCCAGCTAGCCGTCGTCACCAACGTCGAGCCCGACCACCTCGACATCTACGGAACCCCCGAGCACCTGACCGAAGCCTTCGGCCGCTTCCTGGGCCAGGTGCCTTCCGACGGGCGCATCATCGCTGGGGCCGACAACGCCACCGTACGCGGCCTCCTGGGGCTTGAGGGCAGCCCACCGGCGGCTCCGGTTGTCACACGTTATGTCGAGTCCTACGCCCTGGACCGCCCTGCCCTCTGGACGGCCGAGGCCCTGGAGCCCCAGCCTGACGGCTCCTACTCCTTCCGGGCGCTCCGTCAGGGGCGGGCGCACGGTTCCTTCCACACCGGCGTCCCGGGGCGCCACAACGTGGCCAACGCCCTGGCTGCCATCGCCGCCGCCCACGCCCTGGACGTGCCCCTGGAGACGGTGCGCGAGGCCGTGGCCACCTTCCGGGGCGTCCACCGGCGCTTCGAGCTTGTGGGCGAGGCCGGCGGCGTCACCGTCATGGACGACTACGCCCACCACCCAACAGAGGTGCGGGCCACCGTGGCCACCGCCCGTCAGCGCTTCGGCGGCCAGCGACTGGTGTGCCTCTTCCAGCCCCACACCTACAGCCGCACCCGCTACCTGCTGGAGGGCTTCCGCACCTGCTTCGAAGGGGTGGATGAGTTGCTCATCGCTGACACGTACGCCGCCCGCGAGACTCCCGAGGCCGGCATGGACGGCCGCCAACTAGCAGAGGCCATCGAGCGGCCCCGCGCCCGCTTCGTCCCTTCCTTCGAGGAGGCAGCGGAGACGGTCGCCGCCCTGCTCCGGCCGGGCGACGTGTTCTTCACCATCGGCGCCGGCGACGTGGACCAGGTGGGCCCCATGGTGCTGGAGCGCCTGCGGAGCAGGAAGGCCTGATGATAGCGCGCGAACTGATAGCTGAACTGGCCGCGCTGGGCCCCGTCCGAGAGGAGGAGCCGCTGGCGCGCCACACCACCTTCGGCATCGGCGGGCCCGCCGACGCCTACCTGGTGGCCGGCTCCCCCGAGGCTTTGGCCCAAGCTCTCGCCCTCTGTCATCGCTACCAGACGCCCTTCTTCGTCCTAGGGTCGGGCAGCAACATCCTGGTGGGGGACCTGGGCATCCGGGGGGTCACCATCGAGAACCGCGCCACCCAGGTCGAGGGGCCGCAGCCGGACGGCGACGGTGCTCTGCTCCAGGCGGCCTCCGGCGCCAGCCTCGCCGCCCTGGCCCGCAGCCTGGCGCGTCAGGGCTGGGCCGGCCTGGAATGGGCAGGCGGAATCCCCGGCACCGTCGGCGGCGCCGTCGTCTACAACGCCGGTGCCTACGGCGGCTGCTTGGCCGACGTCCTCCTCAGCGCCCGCGTCGCCAACAGCACGGGCGAACATGAGGTGCCCGCCGCCGACCTGGGGCTCGTGTACCGGGGCAGCGCCCTCACCCGCGGCCTCCTGGAGGGCAAGGCCGTCCTCTCCGCCACCTTCCGCCTCCTGCGGGGCGACGCCGCCCGGCTGGTGGAGCGGGTGTCGGAGCTGGACCGCCGGCGGCTGGCCGCGCAGCCCCGAGGCCGCAACGCTGGCTCCATCTTCAAGAACACCCCCGAGCATCCGGCCTGGTGGCTCATCGACCAGGCAGGGCTAAGAGGATACCGCATCGGCGACGCCGTTATCTCGCCCAAGCACACCAACTTCTTCGTCAACACCGGCCGCGCCCGCGCCGCCGACGTGAAAGCGCTCATCGATCTGGCACGGGAGCGGGTCATGGCCCGCTTCGGCCTCGACCTGGATCTGGAGGTGGCACTGGTGGGGGAGGGCTTCTGATGGCCGCCGACGCCGGTAGCCACCTGCGGCTGGGGATCATCTTCGGGGGACGCTCGGGGGAGCACGAGGTGTCGGTGGTATCAGCCCAGCACGTCATCGCCGCCGCCGACAAGGAGCGCTTTGAGGTGGTGCCCATCGGCATCACGCGCTCCGGCGCCTGGCTGACGCCTCAAGAGACGGAGTCCATCGTGTCCCGCGACGAGGCCCTCTATCAGAAGACTTTGGATACCGGCTCCGCAGGCGGAGAGGGCCTGCTGGCCCGGCCCCAGGCCCTGGAGGTCCTGAGCCGGGTGGATGTCGTCTTCCCCCTTATCCACGGGCCCTACGGCGAGGACGGCACTCTGCAAGGCCTCCTGGAGATGGCCGACGTGCCCTACGTGGGGGCGGGTGTGGCTGCCAGCGCCGTCGGCCTGGACAAGGCCCTCATGAAGGCCCTCTTTGCCCAGGCTGGCCTGCCCGTACCCGACTATCGCGTCGTCCTCGCCCGGCGCTGGGAAAGCGACCAGCAGACGGTCACGCGGGAGCTGGAGGCTGCCATGCCCTACCCCTGGTTCGTGAAGCCGGCCAACGGCGGCAGCAGCGTCGGCATCACAAAGGTCCGCTCCCGCGAGGACCTGGCGGAGGCGGTCCAGCTTGCCCTCCGCTACGACCGCAAGCTGGTGGTGGAGCGTGGCGTCCAGGGCCGCGAGATCGAGTGCGCCGTCCTCGGCAACGATGACCCCCAGACCTCGCCCCTGGGCGAGATCGTCTGCCAGCGCGAGTTCTACGACTACGAGGCCAAGTACCTGGACCCCAACACTCAGCTCATCGCCCCTGCCAAGGTGCCCGCCGAGACGGCGGCCCGCATCCAGGCGATGGCGGTCCAGGCCTACAGGGCCATCGACTGCGCCGGCATGGGCCGGGTCGATTCCTTTTTGCTGCCCGACGGCGCCGTCTACCTGGACGAGATCAACACCATCCCGGGCTTCACGCCCATCAGCATGTTTCCCAGGCTCTGGCAACTGGGCGGCCTCAGCTACAGCCAGCTCATCAGCCGCCTGGTGGACCTGGCCCTGGAACGCCACGAGGAGAAGCGTCGCCGTGCCTGAGCGACCCCGCGTCACCACCCGACTGCCCGGCAGGCAGACTCACAGCCGGGCTATGGAGCCGGTGGCCCGGCGGCCAAAGAAAGGCGACATGCTGCGGCGGGCTCGCCGTGTGGCGTTCCTGGCGCTGCTGGCGGCCATGGCCGTGGGAGGTTGGTGGCTCATCCAGTCGCCCCTGCTGCGCATCCAG
>CAZSSQ010000010.1:8659-26380 GCA_964609465.1 uncultured Dehalococcoidia bacterium | reverse complement strand
TATTCCGTTCAAGCGCCTCTACTGCAGTCCGCTCTCGCGGGCTCGCGAGAGCGCTCGAGCCCAGGATGCAGCGTCGGGCCGAGGATGTACAAATAGCAGGCTAAGGGCAGCGCCGGGTGGCAGCGTGCCTAGCTTCTTCAAGTCTGGCCATATTCCAATGTCGTCGCGATAGAGGTATATGTCGATAGGAATGACGGCAGCGCCCTGCTGTCCGTGGAATAGGGTCTTGACCTTCACATAGATCGTTCGCCCGCCGTGCTCGACGCGGAAGTCCACCCGCTTCTTTCCCCAGCCGCTCCCTCCTTGGTCTGCCAAGACAGCCTCAGACTTGAAATCGTCTATGAGCCCGTGGCCCTTTGCATCAGCGAGAAGATAGATCATCTCGGCTTTGAACCAGCCTTCGACCTGTCTACCTACATTGGAGAACGCGGCCACCCGCCGGAGGCGATCTCCGTCGAGAAAATGCCTGTCTATGAGGCCAAAGACCCGCTCGTCGGACATCGGGGGCCCACTTCCTCACGCCAGCATCATGGGGAGGTCGCGCAGCTCACGCTTCAGGGGGTCCAGCGCCAGCCCCAGCGCCTCGAGGGTGAAGGCGCCCAGCAACGTGGCGTCCCCCTCCTCGCCGAAGATCACGTCGGCAACACCTACTTTGTCCTTGTAGCGGAAGACGGCCCCTCCCTTCTGGCGCGTGATCTTCTCGCCGTTGGCGAGGCGGAACTCCTGCTGCGCCAGCGGCTTGATGCCCAGCCGCTCGAGCACCGGCGCCGGCACCACCGAGTAGATAGCGCCGGAGTCGACAAGGAACTCCAGCTTCTCCGTGCGCTCTGGGCTCGCCACGTTGGCGATCTCCAACTCAAGAGTCGTGAGGCCCATCTCCTCGCTCCTTCCCTTTCATCCCGCTCGCAATGTACACCAACCCACCCAGGTAGTCACGACGGGAGACGTCTTCCAGAAGGCCGGGAAGTTCCTCCCAGGCCCTCCGGTCTAGATGGACGACGCCGAGGCCGGCGAGGGCCACCAGGGGCGTCACGGCCCCGGCCCACAGAGCCGAGCCGCGCTTGGGCTCCAGCAGCACCAGCCGGCCGCCGGGCTTGAGGACGCGCACCGCCTCCGCTATCGCCCGCCGGTAGTCGGGGATGATCACCATGGCGTAGGAGCAGAGGACCGCATCGCAGGAGTCGCTGGCCAGGGGCAGGCTGGTGGCATCCCCTTCCACCAGCGTCACGCCGTCCCAGCGATGGCGGGCGAGCTTGCGTCCGGCCTGCCTCAGCATGCCGCGCGTGCAGTCCACCCCGACGATCCTGCCATCGGGGCCGGTGCGCTCGATGATGTGGCGGAAGTCCAGGCCCGTGCCGCAGGCCAGGTCCAGCACCGTGTCCCCCGGTCGAGGGCGCAGGGCCTCGAGGGCGGGCTTGCGCCAGCGCAGGAACAGGCCGACGCGCAGGTCGTAGATGCGGGCCACGAGTCCATAGAGGCGCTGTACCGTCCGCAGTTCCGTCATCGTCTTGTGTTGCCAGCCCGCGAGAAGTGATCTCGCAGCGCGGCTACTGGCAGGCTGCTGAAAAGTCGCCGCTCGCCCTTCGACCCTTCGACTGCGCTCAGGACAGGCAGGCTCAGGACGAGCGGTTCCTAACATTCCGCTCGTGGTGAGCCTGTCGAACCACGAGCGGCCCACTTGGGTCTATCAGCGCTCTGCCAGCCCCGCCGACAGCCCCTACCCAAGCGCCTCGAGTAGATCCCCCGGCGTCACCACGCGCAGGCCGGCGCGCTCCATGAGCGAGGCCTTGTCCAGTAGCCGCCGGTCTCCGGTGCAGAAGTAGTCGACTTCCGCCAGAGCGGCGGCGGCCACGATGGGGGCGTCGGTACCCAGGCCGGCGTCTCGCCAGCGTGCGATCTCCTCATCGGGGGCTTCAGGAGCTACCTCAAGGGTCGTCGCAGTAAGAAACTGCTCCAGGTCGCGCATCAGATGGGGCGCCTTACGGCGCAAGTTTCGGGCCAGTTCTACTAACACCACCTGGGAAACGACCGCCTGAACTGTCCCCTCCGTTGCCCGCTGGATAATGCGTCGTGGGTTCCCGCCCGGCGTACGGTGGCCGGAGAAGAGGACATTGGTATCCAGGAAGACCCGCGGCGTGCTACTGGCTTGCATCTGGTGGGAAGAGGTGCGGCCACTTCTCCCTCACAACCTCTTCCCTAACTCGGCGGCCGCTCTCCAGTAGTTCCTCCTCGGTGACCCCGGCCTCCTCCAGCGCCTGCTGAATAGCCTGCAGCGCCTCCAGCGCGGCGACCCGACCCGGCCGGATGATGAGGGCGCCGTCTTCCATCCGCAGTTCCAGCCGGTCGCCGGGGCGAATGCCCAGCTCCTCGCAGACCGCGCGGGGAATGGTAACCTGTCGCCTGTCCCTTAGTACCGCCTTCAACCGTGCCTCACCTCGACTGTTTTCTGACATCTGACATCTGACATCATACGTCAGACGCCGCATTTCCGCCAGTCCTTACCTTGACACGATAGTGATCTTGCAGCGCCCGCGCTAGCCCCGGGATGGTGTGCTCCTTCGCCTCCACGTCCACCTCCAGCCCGGCCTCTCGTGCCGTGCGGGCGGTGACGGGCCCGATGCAGGCGATGAGGGGCCCCTTCAGGGGCGCCGTGTCGCCCTTCAGCAGCTTCAGCAGGTTCTTCACTGCTGATGAGCTGGCGAAGGTGACGGCGTCCACCTCGCCGGCTCGCAGCCGTCGCAGGGCCTCCGGCTCCGGCGCGCCGGGGGGCGCCGCCACGTAGAGGGTGACCTCATCCACCTTCGCCCCCTGCCTGGTGAGCCCATCGATCAGCACGTCGCGGGCTCCTTCGGCGCGCGGCAGAAGAACGGACTGGCCGCGCAGGTCGAACTGCTCGTCGAAGGCGGCGAGCAGCCCTTCAGCGGTGTACCTCTTGGGGTCAGGCGTAACATCGACGTAGATGCCCCGACGCTTCAACGCCTCGGCTGTGCCTGGGCCGATGGCGGCGACGCCGGCCGCGACGTTTCTCGCGTCCAGGCACCTGTCCCACAGGAAGTCGAAGAAGATGTCCACCGCGTTCGCGCTCGTGAACACCACCCAGTCGTGGCCGCCCTTGCGCAGGGTCTCTGCGACGCGGGTCAGAATGTCTTTGTTGAAGTGACGCTTGATCTCGATGGCCGGCAGCTCGATGGGCTCCGCCCCTTGTTGGGAGAGCAGGCGGCTGAGGGCGCTGGCCTGCTGGCGGGTGCGCGTCACCAGCACCCGCTTGCCGAAGAGGGGCTTCGCCTGCGGCGAATCGAACCAGCGCAGCGTCTCGCGTAGGCGCACCACCTCGCCGACGACGGTGACGGCGGGCGGCTCCAGTCGCGCCTCCTTCACCCGCCGCGCGATGTCGGCCAGGGTGCCGGTCACCACCTCCTGGGCGGGCGTCGTGCCCCAGCGGATGACGGCGACCGGCGTGGCGGCCGGCCGGCCGTGCTCCACCAGCTTCTCGACGATCTGGGGCAGGGTAGCGGCGCCCATGAGGAAGACCAGGGTGTCTACGCCGGTGGCCAGCTTCGACCAATCGATGGCTGTCTCCCCCTTGGTGGGGTCCTCGTGGCCGGTGATGACGGCGAAGGAGGAGGCCAGGCCGCGGTGGGTGACGGGGATGCCGGCGTAGGCGGGGACGGCCACGGCCGAAGTGACGCCGGGCACCACCTCGAAGGGGATGCCAGCGGCCGCCAGCGCCTCGGCCTCCTCGCCGCCGCGCCCGAAGACGTAGGGGTCGCCCCCCTTCAGCCGGACGACGCGCTTGCCCTTGCGCGCCTTCTCCACCAGGAGGGCGTTGATCTCCTCCTGGCGGAGTGCGTGGGCTCCGGCCTCCTTGCCGACGAAGATGCGCTCGGCGGAGGAGGGCGCCAGCTCCAGGAGCTGGGCGCTCACCAGCCGGTCGTAGACCACCACCTCGGCCTCGGCTAGCGCGGCGACGCCGGCCACGGTCATGAGGCCGGGGTCGCCCGGCCCGGCGCCGACGAGCCAGACCTTGCCCGGCGGCTTCATGGCGCTGCCTCCGCGATGAGCTCGGCGGCCCCCTGGGCCAGGAGCTGCTCCCCCAGCGATGCGCCCAGCGCCTCGGCGTCCGAGGCGGGGCCCGCCACCTCGCCGCGGAGGAGGCGTCGGCCCTCGGGATCGGCGATGAGCCCGCGCAGGCGCAGCGAATCGCCCTCCACGACGCCCAGGGCGGCCATGGGGAGACGGCAGCCGCCGCCCAGTCGGGCCAGGAAGGCCCGTTCGGCGGTGACGGCCAACCGGGTATCGCGGTGGTCCAGGGCTGAGGCCATCTCCATCACCTCGGCATCGTCGGCGCGGGCCTCCAGGGTCAGGGCCCCCTGCCCGATGGCGGGCAGCATGGCGTCCGTATCCAGAAGCTCCGCCGCCCGCTGGAGGTAGCCCAGTCGGGCCAGGCCGGCGGCGGCGAGGATGGCGGCGTCCACCATGCCATCCTCGACTTTGTGCAGGCGTGTGTCCACGTTGCCGCGCAGGTCCACCACCTCCAGGTCCGGGCGAAGCGCCCGCATCTGCACCGCCCGTCGCAGGCTGCCGGTGCCGACGCGCGATCCCGCCGGGAGCTCCGCCAGCCGGCGCTGCCCGCGGCTGACGACGGCATCGCGCACGTCGGCGCGCTCAGTGACGGCGGCCAGCACGAGGCCTGGTCCCACCTCCGCCGGCACGTCCTTCAGGCTGTGGACGGCCAGGTCCACCCGCCGGGCGCGCAGGGCCGCCTCCAGCTCCTTGACGAAGACGCCCTGCCCGCCGATGGCGGCCAGCGAGGCCTCCGGGCGGCGGTCGCCGGTCGTGTGCACCTCCTGCACCTTGAAGCGACGGTCAGGGAAGCGCTGGCTCAGCTCCGCCATCATCAGCTCGGTCTGGCGCATGGCCAGCCGGCTTCCCCGGCTGCCGACGGTGATGACTCGTTCGAGAGACATTTGTCAGGACTCGGGCGGGTGCTCACCTAAAGCGAAGAGGTCGCGCAGGGCCGCCACGTACCGCTCGCCGTCGCCGCCCTCGGACTTCAGGCGGGCGATGGGCTGGTGCAGGATCTTCTTGACGATGGCGCGGCTCATGGCCTCGACGCGCGCCCTCTCTTCGGGGGAGAGGTTGGAGAGATGGCCCAGGGTCCTGTCCAGCTCGACGCGCCTCACGCGCTCGGCGTGTTCGCGCAGGGCGGCGATGGTGGGGATCACGTCCAGGGAGCGATACCACTCCACGAAGCGCGAGACCTCTTCCTCCACCAGGGCCTCCACCTTGTCCACCTCCTTCTCGCGCTCGCGCATGTTGGCCTCGGCCACTGCCTGCAAGTCATCGATGTCGTAGAGGTGGACGTTCTCGAGCTGGCGGACGGCGGGGTCCACATCCCTGGGAACGGCGATGTCGATGAGCAGGAGCGGGCGGCCGTTGCGGCGGCGCACGGCCGCTTCGATGGCCGGCCGGTCGATGAGGAAGGCCGGCGCCCCCGTAGAGCTGATGACGATGTCAGACTCGGCCAGGGCGCGGCCGAGCTGGTCAAAGGGGATGGCCTGCCCCCCCAGGTCGGCCGCCAGCTCGGCGGCCCGCTCCAGGGTGCGGCTGGTGACCAGGAGGCGGGCGACCCCGGTCTCCTTCAGGTTGCGGGCGGTGAGCTTCCCGGCCTCGCCGGCGCTCACCACGAGCACGGTGCTGCCTCTGAGGTCGCCCAGGATCCGGCGGGCCAGGCCCACCGCGGTCGAGCTGACGGAGATGGAATAGCGTCCGATGCCCGTCTCGCTGCGGGCCCGCCTCCCCACGTGGATAGCGGCGTGGAAGAGCCGGTCGAGGATGGGGTTGTTGGCGCCGGCGCTCGCCGAGGCGGCATAGGCGCTGCGCACCTGCCCCAGGATCTCGGCCTCGCCCAGGACCATGGACTCGAGGCCCGCAGCCACCCGGAAGAGGTGGCCCACGGCCCGCGTCTGGGTGGCGAAGTAGAACCGTCTCCTTTGCTCCTCGGCGTTCTCTCCCTTGAGCCGCCCCAGGAGGCGCAGTAGCTGTGTCCGGCCGGGGTGGCCGCGTCTTCCCACGACATAGAGCTCCGTGCGGTTGCAGGTGGAGATGATGGCCCCGTTGCCGTACTCCTCCTTGAGGGCGGCCAGCGCCGCCGGCAGCTCGGCCGAGGTGAAGGCGAAGCGCTCGCGCACCCCGATGGGCGCCGTCTTGTGGTTGATGCCGAGGAGTGTCAGGGCCATGCTCTATTTCTCGCTGTCCGCCGCTCCGGCCGGGGGCCTGCCTGCCGAACCCGCCTGTCCGGCGGGCAGGCGGGCAGGCGCCTCCACGCCCAGGGAAGCCAGCAGGTAGGCCCTGGCCTGGGTCTTACGGCGCCGGGCGAGGAGGGCGCGCAGGCGGCCGTCGATGGCCTTCTGCCACGCCTCCGGGTCCACCGCGATCCCCCGCGAGCGGAGATCCCGCCGCACCTCTTGCAGCAGCTCCGCCAGGGGGCCGTAGTCCTCGCTGAGGAAGGCCTCCAGCTCTTCCCGCAGACGGCGCGCCAGGGCTGGGCTGGCGCCGCCCGTCGAGGCGGCGATGACGATGTCGCCGCGCCGGATGACGGAGGGGAGAATGAAGTCGCAGTTGGGCGGGTCGTCCACGGCGTTCACCCAGATCCGCCCGGAGGCGGACCGGCCCTCGCGGGCCACGTCGGCGTTGACGGCGCCGTCGTCAGTGGCTACAACCGCCACCTCGTAGCCTTCCAGGTCTCCCTCTCGATACGGGCGGGCGATGTGGTGGAGCCGACCTTCCTCCTTGAGGGAGGCCAGGGCGGGCGCCAGCTCCGGGCTGATGACGGTCACCCGGGCGCCAGCGGCCAGCAAGCCCTCCACCTTGCGCTCCGCCACCGTCCCGCCCCCCACGACGACGCAGGGGCGGTCCTTCATCTCCAGGAAGACCGGGTAGTATGCCATCGGCTTCATTCCCTCGGGGCGGGCGCGATGTCCGCCGCCTCCACTGTGGTCACAGGCATGGAGGGGGCCCGAGAGCCCGTCTTGCTCGGGAGAGGCTCTAGCTTCTCGTAGGTTTGGGTGATGCCCAGCTCCTCGTCGCTCAGGTAGCAGGCGGGGTCTTCGGCCCAGGGGTCGCCGTAGTAGCTCTCGGCACGGGCGCGCAGGTTGCCGTTGCATATCTCGAAGTAGGGGCAGATCGAGCACTTGCCCTTGATGTGCCCGCGGCGGTCCTTGAGGACGCGCATGACGGCGTCGCTGGTGTCAGTCCAGATGTGGCTAAAGGGGCGCTCGCGGACGTTGCCGAAGGAGCGGTGCCAGCTAAACTGGTCGGCGTGGACGTTGCCCAGGTTGTCGATGTTGGCCACTGCCACCCCTGACTGGTTGCCGCCCTGCCAGCGGAGCATCTGGTAGACCTCGTCGGCCCGTTCCGGCTGCTCCTGGCGTACCTTCAGGTAGAGGTAGACGGCATCGGTGTGGTTGTCGACGGTGAGGACGTCCTTGGTGATGCCACGGCGGTGGAGGTCCATGGTGCGCCGGAAGATGGTATCCACGGCGTCGCGGGTCTCCTCGTGGGTCAGGTCCACTCGGTGCATCGTCTGGAGCCGGTCGCCGCGACCGGCGTAGGCCAGGTGGTAGAAGCAGGCGCGGGGGATGCTCTCCTCCTCCACCAGGTCGAACAGCTCATCCAGGTAGGGGTAGTTGTACCTGGTGAGGGTGACGCGGATGCCGACCCGCAGGTCGGCGTCCAGGCAGGCGCGGATGCCCCTCAGGCTCTCCTGGAAGGCGCCCAGCTTGCCCCGGAACTTGTCGTGGACGTGCTCCGGGCCGTCGATGCTCACCCCCACGTAGGAGAGGCCCAGCTCCTTCATCTCCTGGGCCAGGACGGGGGTGATGAGCGTGCCGTTGGTGGAGATGACACCCCGGATGCCCCGCGACTGGGCGTGACGGATGAGCTGGAAGAGGTCCGGTCGCAGGAGGGGCTCGCCGCCCGAGAAGAGGATGACCGGGACGCCGAACCGCGCCAGGTCATCGATGACGGCCAGGGCATCCTCGGTACCCAGTTCGCCCGCGTAGTCCTTGTTGTGGGAGTCGCTGTAGCAGTGGGCGCAGAAGAGGTTGCAGCGCCGGCTGAGGTTCCAGACCACCACCGGCTTCTTGTCCTCGGAGTAGTGGAGGAGGTGAGGCGGGAGCCTCCCAGCCCGCCGCTCGTAGCGCAGGGCGTCGCCCGGTGTCGCCGTCCCGCAGAGGAGCCTCGTTACGCCCAGCACGCTGTCTACTGCCCTTCGCTGCCGCGCCGCGCCGTGACGGGCCTGTGTCCCTGCTTCGACGAAGGCCGATCCGGCCCCAGCGAAGGGGCGGCATTGCGGGGTTCCTCGAAGGACTCGGCTATCCCCAGGAGCACCTCATCGGCCAGGCTCATGACCTGCTCGCAGTGGGCCAGGGTCTCTTCTGGGGAGAGGCCGGTCTTCTGGGCGACCTGTCGTGTGGCCTGGTCCAGGCTGCGCCGGAAGAAGGTGAAGGCCTCCAGCGTCTGGCGCAGAGAAAAGCCGGCCCGGGCCAGCTCGCGGCCGTACTCGTGGCCTATCTCGCGGGCCTCGCCGCGGGCGCCCCGCCGGCTGCGGCCGCTCAGGTAGTCGGAGACAAAGGTGACCAGCCGCCGGCCGAGGACGCGCAGCCGCTCCCGCTCCTGCTCGCTGGCCCCGATGTGCCAGGGGGCGTCGTGGACGGGCCCTCTCTGGAGCTGGCGGCGGATACGAGTCAGCGCCAGGGTGCCCAGATCGCCCGGGCGGGTGCGGGGCCTGTAGGCCTGGCCGCTAAGTATCGCCTGCACGTCTGCCTTGGCGAAGCGTCGATGGCCGCCGGGGGTGCGGAAGGCGCGGATCTGGCCGGCGTCGGCCCAGCGCCGGAGGGTTGACTCGTCCACGCCAAGAATGCGGGAGGCCTTGCCCAGGGTAAGCCAGCCTCCCGGCTCAGAGGGCTCGATAGCCTCGGGTGCGGTTAGCAAATCGCGCAAAGCTCCACAAATATATCTAAGCCATACCCCCGTCTGCAAGGATTGTAGGATATCAGACCCTTGCGGTCAATGTACCGAAAGGCCCGTCTTTCCGTCCGATCGTCATACATTTCGAGAGGTTTGCGGAGAATTGGGGCGCCGTCGGCCCTGACGAACGGCCTAGGGAAGCCCTATCTGAGAGGAGAGGCCCGTCCTGCGACCCGGGTCCCAGCGGGGCAGGGAGAGGAGCGGCTCAAAGAGGATGCGGCCCCTTTGCAGGCAGCGGCGGCCGTACTTCAGGTGCAGCCGGTCGATCGCCCGGTCCAGGCGCTCCAGGCGCTGCCAGCGGGCTTCCTCCAGGGGGAGCTGCACGGCGTCTTCCACCAGGTTAGAGGCGCCGAAGCCGATCAGACGCAGGGCGCGGCCGTCTCGAGCCAGGGCTGCCCTCAGCAGGGCCTCTGCCGCCCGGTAGAGGATGTCGTCAGCGTGAGTCGGCTGGTCCAGGGTCAGGCTGCGGGTGATGGTGGTGAAATCGCCGTAGCGCAGCTTGAGGGTGAGGGAGCGGGCGCGGCAGCCCAGGCGCCGCAGATCGGCGCCCACGCTCTCGCAGTAGCTGCGGAGCACGGCCCGGAGGGCGGCGGTATCTGAGATGTCACTGGCGAAGGTGCCCTCCCGGCTCACCGACTTGGGAGGGGCTGCCGGCGGCACCACCGGCGATAGGTCGATCCCACGAGCGCGCTCGGCCAGCGATGGCCCGTGCCGCCCGAACAGGTTGTGCAGCCTTGTCTCCGGCAGGGAGGCGAGGCGCGCCAGGGTGCGCACGCCGATGCCCGCCAGGGCCGCCTCTAGTTGGGGCCCTACGCCGGGGAGTCGGCGCACCGGCAGGGGCGCCAGGAAGGCCGCCTCCTGGCCAGGCGGCACCTCCAGGAGGCCGTCGGGCTTGGCGGCGTCGGAGGCTATCTTGGCCACGGTCTTGCTCGTTGCCAGGCCAGCGGAGGGGGCGAGGGAAAGCTCATGGCGGACGCGGGCCCGGATCTGGCGGGCGGCGTCCAGGGGGGCGCCGGCCACAGGCTCGCAGCCGGTGAGGTCAAGGTAGGCCTCGTCGAGGCCGGCGGGCTCCACCAGGGGCGTGTAGCGGCCGAGAAGGGCATGAAAGGCCCGCGACGCCTCCTCGTAGCGGCGAAAGTCGCCACGCAGGAAGACGGCCTGCGGGCAGAGGCGCCGGGCGGCGGCCAGGGGCATGCCCGAATAGATGCCGTAGCGGCGGGCCTCGTAGGAGGCGGTGGCAACGACGCCCCGGCTCCAGGGGTGGCCGCCCACGATGACGGCGCGGCCGCGCAGGGACGGGTCGCGCGCCTGCTCGACGGCTACGAAGAAGGCGTCCAGGTCCACGTGAAGGATGGTGCGCATGGCCCGCAGCCTCTCCCAACGTAGGAGTGTAGTATATATGTTCTCACCAGTCAAGGGGATGTCACGTGTTGAAGGTGGCGCGGCCTGGTGCTAAACTAGCGCCGCTCTGGGCGGAGAAGCCCGCGGTCGGCGAGCGAGCGCACCGGAAGGGAGGCGACCATGCCGGAAGAGAAGGTGGGCGTAGTAAAGGACTACTTCGCCAAGATCAGCGTCGCGGGTATCGACATTACCGGCAGGCTCAGGGTGGGCGACACCATCCACATCGAGGGGCACACTAGCGACTTCGAGCAGGTGGTGGAGTCCATACAGATCGAGCACGAGCAGGTAGAGGAGGCCAGGCCGGGCGACGCCATCGGGATCAAGGTGAACGAGCGCTGCCGGGGCGGCGACATGGTCTATAAGGTCACGCCCTAGGGCATAGTCCGGCGACGGCGCGCCAGGCTTGTCAGCACCAGCCCCGTAACACTGATCAGGAGCGCCCCGAGGAAGGCTGCCCAGAAGCCGTCGACGGAGAAGTTGACCTCAAGCTGGCCGGCTGCCCAGGCCGTCAGGGCCAGCATGGCGGCGTTGAGGACAAAGGTGAAGAGCCCCAGGGTCAGGATCTGGAGGGGACAGGTCAGCCAGAAGAGGATGGGCCGCACGAAGGTGTGCACGATGGCGAAGATGGCCGTCGCGACCAGCAGGGCCTGCCAGTCTCCCACCCGGACCCCGCGCACCCACTGATCGGCCAGAAGAATGCCGATGGCGCTGACGACGAAGCGCAGCGCCAGGCTCTCCAGCGACCACTCATCGCGGCGGCGCGGCGGCCACTCCCAGGAGACCCACCAGCGATGGGAGCCGTTGCTCACTCGATCTCTTGGATCTGGATCTGGACCTGACGGTGCCGCTGCACCTTCTCTTGCTGGTGCTCGTCTCCCCCCGTCGGCTCCTCAAGCGGCGAGGCTTCCTTCCCCACTTTCAGCATCCGCCGGTTCCCTCTACCTGTTCCAGCAGGTTCGCCATCTCGATGGCGGTGACGACGGCGTCGTAGCCCTTATTGCCCGCCTTGCCGCCGGCCCTCTCCAGGGCTTGCTCCAGGGTGTTGGCCGTGATGACGCCGAAGATGGTGGGGACGCCGGTGTCCAGGGCTACCCGGCTGATGCCGGCGGCGGCCTGACTGGCCACGTAGTCGAAGTGGGGGGTCTCGCCGCGGATGACGGCGCCCAGGCAGACGATGGCATCATAGCGACCGCGCTCCGCTAGCCGGCGGGCCGCCAGGGGCAGCTCCATCGAGCCTGCCACCCAGGCCACGTCCACCTTCTCCTGGTCGACGCTGTGGCGGGCCAGGGCGTCGTGGGCGCCGGCCAGCAGCCGCTCGGTCACCAGCCGGTTGAAGCGGGAGACGACGATAGCCAGGGATAGTCCCTGGCCGGAAAGGTTACCCTCAAAGCTCTTGGCCACGTTTCGCTCTCTAAAGGCTTCCTTCCTCCGCCCGGAGGAGATGTCCCAGCTTGGTGCGCTTGGTCTCCAGGTAGCGCACGTTGTGCGGATTGGGCTCGGTGATGATGGGGACCCGCTCCACAACCTTCAGGCCGTAGCCCTCCAGGCCGGCCCTCTTGCCAGGGTTGTTGGTGAGGAGCCGCATCTCGCGCACGCCCAGGTCGACCAGGATCTGCATGCCGATGCCGTAGTCGCGGCGGTCGGCAGGGAAGCCCAGGGCCTGGTTAGCCTCCACGGTGTCCAGACCGTTGTCCTGAAGGGCATAGGCGCGCAGCTTGTTGTGCAGGCCGATGCCCCGGCCCTCCTGCCGCATGTAAACCACGATGCCCCGGCCCTCCTGACCGATGCGCTTTAGAGACTCCTCGAGCTGGGCGCCGCAGTCGCAGCGCAGGCTGCCGAAGACGTCGCCGGTGACACACTGGCTGTGCACCCGCACCAGCACCGGCTCCGGCGTGCTGATGTCGCCCATGACAAGGGCCACGTGCTCGTCGGGGTCAATGACGCTGCGGTAGGCGATGACCCGGAAGCTGCCCAAGGGCAAGGGCAGGGTGGTCTCCGCAACCCGCTCCACCAGCTTGTCCTTCCGCAGCCGGTAGCGGATGAGCTCATTGATGCTGATGATCTTGAGGTTGTGGCGGGAGGCGAAGCGCTTGAGGTGGGGCAGGCGGGCCATCGTGCCGTCGGCGCGCATGATCTCGCAGAGGACGCCGGCCGGGTAGAGGCCGGCCAGCTTGCACAGGTCTATGGTGGCCTCAGTCTGCCCGGCCCGCACGAGCACTCCTCCATCGCGGGCTCGCAAAGGGAACATGTGGCCCGGCATCACAATGTCGTCGGACCCTGTCTTAGGGTCGATGAGGACGTGCACCGTCTGGGCCCGGTCGGCGGCCGAGATGCCGGTGGTGACGCCGCGCCGCGCCTCCACGGAGACTGTGAAGGGCGTCTCGAAGCGGGACTCGTTGCGGCCCACCATCATGGGGATACGGAGCTCGTCGATGCGCTGCCCGGTCAGGGGCACGCAGATGAGGCCGCGACCGTAGCGGGCCATGAAGTTGATGGCCTCCGGGGTCACGTGCTCGGCCGGGAGGGTCAGGTCGCCCTCGTTCTCCCGAAGTTCGTCGTCGATGACGACGACGAACCGGCCCTGCCGGTACTCCTCGATGGCTTCCTCGATAGCGGCCAGCGTCATGTCACGCCTTGTCCGGGCCTTGGGACGCCTCAGCGCGCCCCGGGCCCATAGCCCCGCTCCGTGAGCATCTGGTCCACGTAGCGGGCGATGATGTCCGACTCCAAGTTTACCCTATCGCCTGGCTTTCGGCGAGTGAGGTTGGTGTTCTCCTGGGTGTACTGCACCAGCGAGACGGCAAAGGTAGTCTCGTCCTTGTCCACCACCGTCAGGCTGACGCCATCGATGGCGACGGGGCCCTTGACGACGACATAGCGCAGGATCTCGGGCGGCGCCGAGTAGCGGGCGAGGACGGCGTCGGCCTCGGGGGTCAGGGAGACGAGGGTGCCGGTGGCCTCGACCACGCCGCGCACCAGGTGGCCGCCCATGCGCCCACCCAGCGGTATGGCCCGCTCCAGGTTCACCAGGTCGCCCGCCTTCAGGTCCCCCAGGTTGCTGCGCCGGTAGGTCTCCGGCATGACGTTGGCCTCGAAGCTCTCCTCGTCCATGTAGGCTACGGTGAGGTCGACGCCGTTGATGGCGATGCTGTCGCCCAGGTTCGTGCCCCAGAGGGCCTTCTTGGCCTCTATGACCAGCCGGCCCTCCTCCGCGACGCCCACCCTTCCCGTCTCTTCGATGATGCCCGTGAACATCAGCCCCTGCTTCCTTCCTCTTGGCCAGTGTACCCTGTCACCAGCACGTCCTCCCCCAGCCGCTCGACAGTGACGTCCCGCAGGCGGAGGGCGTCGGCCATGCGACGGGCGCCGCGCCCGGCGACAGCGGTGGGCGTCTCCTTCCCTCCGATGATAACGGGTGCAACGATGGCATGCACCTTGTCCACCAGCCCCAGGTCGAAGAAGCTGCCCAGCAGTTCGCCGCCCCCTTCCACCAGCAGGCTGAGGATGTCGCGGTCCCCAAGGTGGCGCAGGAGCTCGCCCAGGTCCACCCGGCCCTCTGACGCTGCCAGGACCACTACCCCGGCGCCGGCGTCACGCATCTCCCGCCGCCAGGCCTCGGACGAGGCGCCGGTGGTGGCCACCAGCGTCCTGGCGGGCCCCTGCAACACCTGGGCTGAAGCTGGCGTGCGGCCCCGGCTGTCGACCACCACGCGCAGCGGCTGCCGCGGCTTGCCGTCCGCCTGCCGGGCTCCCTCGCCGGGCTCGGGGCGCGCCGTGAGATCCGGGTCATCTATCAGGATGGTGCGCACCCCCACCACGATGGCGTCCACCAGCGTGCGGTGGCGGTGGGCCCAGCGACGGGACTCGGGGCCACTCACCCAGCGCGAGTCGCCGCTGGTAGCGGCGATCTTGCCGTCCAGGCTGGCGGCGAACTTGGCGATAACGAAGGGGAGGCCCGTCGTGCGGTGCTTGATGTAGGCTTCGTTGATGCGTCGTGCCTCCGCCTCGCCTTCGCCCACGAGAACCGTCACTCCCGCCGACTCCAGCTCCGCCTTGCCCCGGCCGTTGACGTGAGGGTCCGGGTCCAGGTGCGAGAGGTACGCCTCGCGCACCCCGGCGGCGAGGACGGCCTCGGTGCAGGGGGGCGTGCGCCCGTGGTGGCAGCAGGGCTCCAGGGTGACGTAGAGGGTGGCGCCGCGAGCCGCTTCGCCAGCCTGGCGAATGGCTACTACCTCGGCGTGAGGCCCGCCGGGGGGCTGCGTGAAGCCCTCCCCCACGATGCGGCCGTCTTTCACCAGCACGGCGCCGACGGCTGGGTTGGGGCTGGCGCTCCCCAGGGCCTGGCGGGCCAGGCTCAGGGCCCTCTCCATGGGGTCAGTGGGCATGGTCGCTCAGCGCGTCCCGCCCCGGAAGTCCTCATAGGCGCGGCTGGCGGTGGGCTCTTGCTGGCCCTGGTACTTGCTTCCGAGGCCGGGGCTCCCGTAGGGCCTCTCCACGGGGGTGGACAGGCGTAGGAACGATATCTGGGCGATCTTCATGCCGTAGTAGATAGCGATGGGCATCTTGGAGGCGTTGGAAAGCTCCAGCGTCAGCTTGCCCGTCCAGCCGGGGTCGACGAAGCCGGCGGTGGCGTGGACGAGCAGCCCCAGGCGTCCCAGGGAACCACGGCCGTCCAGCCGGCCCACGATGTCGTCGGGCAGGGTGATGGTCTCCAAAGTGCTGGCGAGGACGAACTCGTCCGGCTGGAGCAGGAAGGGGGTTTCGTCCTCTATCTCCACCACCTCTGTGAGGGCCTCCACCGGCTCTCGCACATCGATGTGGGCGCGATGGCTGAGGCGGAAGACGCGGAAGACGCGGTCCAAGTGCAGGTCGATGCTGGCGGGCTGAATGCAATCAAGGTCCAGCGGGTCGACTACAAGGCGCCCGGAGGCGATCTCCTCCCGGATGGTTCTATCGCTGAGGACCAAGCCGTCTCTCCTGCCTAGTCGGAGCGCAGTCCGCCAAAGGCGGACGCTCCTACTACCATACACAGCAACCGGAGGTGGCGTCATTCTAGCATCGGGCCCCTGGGGGGAACAAGGCAGGCCCGCCGCTACGCGAGACAGCCCGAACCTGTGGTCCTATTCGATGGCAAAGAGGACATCGACGGCAACGCTCACCTCCAGCTCGCCCGCCTGAATGGGTGTGGCTTCCCCGGCACCCTGGCTCATGGGCACTGCTTCGCGGAAGGCGGTCGGCGGGGCGACGGCGCTCTCTGTGACGGAGATGGGCTTGCCCAGCTTTACACCGGCCAGCTCAGCCAGGTCCTCGGCCCTGGCGCGGGCGTCGGCCATCGCCTCCTCACGGGCCTGGGCCCGCAGGTCCTCCGGCTTCTCGATGGTGAAGCTCAAGCCCTGAACCTGGACGACATCGCCGCCGGCCGTCGCCACGTCGTCGATGACCTCACCCACGCGGTCAAGGTCGCGCACCTTGACTTCGACGGTGTTGGTGACCCGAAAGCCGATCAGCTCCTGCTTGCCGTCCGGATACTGGTACTCCGGCTCAATGCGGAACTGGCGGGTCTGAATGTCCTTGTCGGCCACGCCGTCGCCTTTGAGGGCGTCATTGACATCGTTCATGGCAGTGGCGGCGGAATCCCGGGCCTCCTTGACTGTCTTTCCCTCCGTCGAGACGCCGAGGTCAAGGAGAGCCAGGTCCGGCGCGCCCGAGGCGTCCCCAGTGCCGGTCACGGAGATACCCTGTGCCTGGCCCGAGGGCTGGACCTTGATGTTCTCTGTGGTGCAGCCGACTGCGAGGGCGGCTAGGCCCAGCAAAACAGCTAGCAGGAGTGTCTTGGTCATAACATACACCTCCCGGTTGAAGTAGAGCCTGCCTGCTGGCAGGCAGGGCTGAGGGCCCGGCGTCTCACCTACCTCTGATCCGCGGCCCGCCTTCGCCTTCGCTGCCAGACCAGGGCGGCCATGGCGGCCAGGAATGCTGCGCCGGCTGCGCCCTGAAAGGCGCGCAACACCCAGCGGCCGGCGTGGCCTCCTTCCTCGACAGCCCCCGGCGGCGCCACCGGGGCCGGCGCCTCTGCGGGTGTGGGGGCCCCAACGGTGGGCTCCGGGGTGCCGACCTTTTCGCCCTCGTCGGTGGCGGCTCGCTCTGCCGGCGCAGGGGCGGGCGTTGGCGCCGGTGCCGCGCCCAGCGCCTGCCCGGCCTGGTAGGCCTCCTCCACCGAGGGCGCCGGGGCAACGCCCTCCGGCGCACCTTTCCCGCCCAGGGTTCCCAGGTCGACGCCCACCAGCACGAAGAAAAGGAGTAGTGCCGCCGCGGCCACCCCCGCCGGGCCGAAGGCAGACGCCCGCTGGGCCCATGCGGCGGGCCCGACCGGCGCTCGCCTCGTCGGCGCTTCTGCCTGCTCCGGCCGCAGGGCAAAGGAACGGGGCGCCGGTGCCGAGGGCAAGGCGCGCAGGCCCTCCACGACGGCTCGCAGCTCCTCCAGGTGCCGGCGGCAGGGCTCGCAGGAGGCCAGGTGCTCCTCCAGGCGCGCCGATTCGGCGGGCGAGAGCCGCCCGTCCAGATAAGAGGACAGCTCTTCCTCGCCGAACGGGTGTCTTCTGACGAACGGGTTTCGCACAGCCTTACCTCGACTAGCCGGGCCACAGCCTCTCTACTGGGTTGGACGCTGCCCCGGCGGGTAAAGTTCCCCCTGCTCCAACAGGTAGCGCCGCAGGTGGGCGCGACCGCGGCTTAGGCGCGATTTCACGGTGCCCAGGGACGAACCCATGGCCTGCCCAATCTCCTCATAGCTTAGCCCCTGCACGTCAGCGAGGATGACGCTCAGCCGCTGGTCCGGCGGCAGGGTGAGGAGCGCCGCCTGGATATGGCGGGCCTGCTCGAGGCGCAGGGCACACTCCTCGGGCCCGGCCGAGGGATCGGGCAGGTCGAGGGCGGTCTCGCTGCTGGAGAGGGGCGCCTCCAGGGATACCTGCGGTCGGCGGCGGCGGCGACGCAGCTCGTCGGTGGCGGCGTTGGCGGCGATGCGGAGGAGCCAGGCACGAAAACTGGGGCCGCGGAATCGGCGTATATTACGGTAGGCGGACAGAAACGCCTCCTGGGTGGCGTCCTCGGCTGCCTCTCGGAGGCCCAGCATGCGCCAGCAGAGGTTGTAGACCTGACGCTGGTATGTCTCCACCAGGGTGTTGAAGGCTGCCAGGTCGCCCTCCTGGGCGAGAGCCACCAGCCGATTATCTTCTGGGGCGGTAGTCTGCAAGGGAACCTCGCTGGCGCCTTCAACTGACTGTCGCC
>CAZSSQ010000010.1:0-8559 GCA_964609465.1 uncultured Dehalococcoidia bacterium | reverse complement strand
GGCCGGGTCGCCGCCCGGCGAGCAGCCGCCCACCGCGGAAGCAGAGGAATCTGGGGCCTTGTTCTGGTCAAGCGGCGCCGATGAGGGGATGCTCATCGGAGTGACCGAGCCTTACCCCCGACCGGTAGCCCACGAGGCGCCGCCCAAGCCCGGCCTCGGCAAGCGGATAAGGCGGCTGGCGCGGGAGCTCATCGGAACGGTCGTCATCGCTCTCCTCGTCTTCGTCGCCGTCCGGGCCGCTTTCCAGAACTACCGGGTCGAGGGCTCCAGCATGGAGCCCGTTCTCCACAACGGCCAATACATGATCGTCAACAGGGCGATCTACACACGCATAGGCCTGAAAACAATCAGTCGCTTCATCCCCTTCATCGACGCGGGCGATGGCTCTCTCCACTACCTCTTCCGCCCCCCCAGGCGAGGCGACGTCGTCGTCTTTCGTCTACCGGGAAACCCCGAACGGGCCCCCCTCATAAAGCGCATCATCGGAGAGCCGGGTGACACGGTAGGGATCAGGAATGGCGTGGTCTACATTGATGGCAGCCCTCTGGATGAGCCCTACACCATCAACAAGCCCACCTACACCTACGGCCCGACGGAGGTGCCGCCCAAGCAGTACTTTGTCCTGGGCGACAACAGGAACAACAGCTATGATTCCCATGTCTGGGGCTTCCTCCCGGAGGAGAACATCATTGGCCAGGCCTGGCTCTCCTACTGGCCGAGGTCCGACTGGGGGCTCATCCTGAACAAGCATCTGTCACCCCAGGCGCCCTGAGATGCTATAATCTCGGCACCTTCTGATGACCAATTCCACTTCTAAGCAACCCCCTTCCCGCGACATGGCGGCCGGGTCGCCGCCCGGCGAGCAGCCGCCCACCGTGGAAGCGTCGGAACCGGAGGCCCTGTTCTGGTCGAGCGGCGCCGATGAGGGGCTGTTTGTCGGGATGGGAGGAGTCTACCCCCCGCCGATAGCCCGGGAGGCGCCACGCAAACCCAGCCTCGGCAGGCGGATAGGGCGGCTGGCGCGCGAGCTCGTCGAGACCTTTGTCCTCGCTCTCCTCGTCTTCCTCGTAGTCCGAGCCGGCCTCCAGAACTTCCGGGTCGAGGGCTCCAGCATGGACCCCGTCCTCCACAATGGCGAGTACCTCATCGTCAACAAGGCTATCTACACACGCATAAACCTAAAGACCATCAGTCGCTTCATCCCCTTCATCGACCCGGGCGATAACCCGGTCCGCTACCTCTTCCGCCGTCCCCGGCGGGGCGACGTGGTGGTCTTCCGCTTCCCCGGCAATCCCGAACGTGACTTCATAAAGCGCATCATCGGTGAGCCAGGTGACACGGTGGAGATCAAGAACGGTACCGTCTACATTGATGGAAACCCCCTGGATGAGCCCTACATCACCAGTAAGCCAACCTACAATTATGGCCCGACGGAGGTGCCGCCCAAGCAATACTTCGTCCTGGGCGACAACAGGAACAACAGCTACGATTCCCACGTCTGGGGTTTCCTCCCGGAGGAGAACATTATCGGCCAGGCCTGGCTCTCCTACTGGCCCAAGGACTCCTGGGGACTGGTTCCCAACAAGAACCTGTTGCCTCAGGCTCCTTGAAGGAGCTGGGCCATGAGCCTCCGCCGGAGGCGGCACCGCCCTTGACGGGAGGATGTGCCCGGACGGGCACCCGTCTGGGCGCCGGAGATCTTCGGTCAGAGCGGCGCCATCCTGGAGGGGCATTTCCTTCGCCCTGCGCTCTCAGAAGGTCTTGACAAAGAGGTGGTCTCGTGGTAAAAAAAGAGAGCGGATGGCCGTTTTTAAAAGCGAACGATTGCTTTAGATGCCTAAGGTATCCACTCGCTACCTGGAGGAACGCAAGAACGAGATCGTAGACGCCGCTGAGGTCTGCTTCCTGCGCAAGGGTTTCCACCAGTGCACCATGCAGGACATTTGCGGGGAATCCGGCCTCAGCCCCGGCGCCATCTACCGGTACTTTAAGAGCAAGAGCGATATCATCGCTGCCGTCATCGCGCGGAGCACTGAGCGCCAGACGGCTCTTATCGAGGAGGCGCGCGCCTCCTACTCTCAGGCCGCTCGGGCCCTGGAGGCCATTGGGGAGCAGTTCTTTGGGCGGCTGGAGAGAGAGGGCATGGAACGCGTTGCCGCCCTGGAGCTGGAGGTCTGGGGGGAGGCGCTGAGGAATGATGAGCTGCGGGCCACACACCGGCGCCAGTTTCGCCTCCTGAGCACAGCCCTCTCAGAGCTCTTTCGCCTGGCCGTGGAGCAGGCCGGGATAGAGTCCCCAACCACCAGACCGGCGGGCCTGGCCCATCTGGCCCTGGCCATCTTCCACGGCTTGCAGCTCTACCGGGCGTTGTACCCCGAGGAGGTGAACGTCCGCGAGGTGCTGGAGATGCTCAGCCTCCTTCTCCAAGCCCGTCTGGCTGAGAGTCAGACAAGGAGCGAAGCGAAGTCTCCAGCGGCGGCGACAGGAGTGAGTTAGACATGTGGGACGCGCCACTGTATCTGGAATACGCCAGCCGTGAGCGAATGAGGGAAGTGGCTCGGGAGACACAGAGCGCCTGCCTGAAGGCAGGGCTACGGCCGTCACGACCATGCGGTCTGCGTCGCCGTCTGGCCCGCCGGCTGGTCTCTCTAAGCCTTCGCCTGGACCCCCACGCCGCTGGCTCGTCGGCATCCGGCGGCCGGGCTCGACTGGCGCCTCGCTAAGCCCGCCACGGGTGGCGCACTTCGTTGCCCCCCGGCGAAGTGCGCCACCCTATTCTTCCCGCTCGCACCTGCTGTACCTGCAATGAACCGAAGGCCAGGCTTAAGCCTGGCCTTCAGTCTCTTACGGTGTCCCATGGTTGCTGACTCAGGGGTATATGCCCCGGGCGCGCACCGCCCCTGCCACCCGGCTTACGCCCAGCATGTAGGCGGCCTCCCGCAGGCGGACCTTCTCGCGCTCGGCGCAAACGAGGACCTCCTGAAAGCTGCGCACCATGAGCCGGTGCAGGCGCTGGTTCACCTCAGACTCCTCCCAGAAGAAGGACTGGAGGTCCTGGACCCACTCGAAGTAGGAGACGATGACACCGCCGGCGTTGGACACGATGTCCGGCACCACAAAGACGCCTCCATCCGACAGGATGACGTCTGCCTTGGGTGTCACAGGGCCGTTGGCTCCTTCCACCAGCAGGCGGGCCCGTACTGCGGCGGCGTTGCCATCGTGGATCTGTCCCTCTAGGGCAGCCGGGAGGAGGATGTCCACCGGCAGGGCGAGGAGCTCCTCGTTGGTGATGTGGTCGGTGCCGGGGAAGTCGGTCAGGGAGCCGCCGGCTCGCTTGAAGTCCCGGATTGCGTCTACGTCCAGGGCCTGAGCGTTGTAGACGCCGCAGCGACTGTCGCTGACGGCCACGACGCGGGCCCCGGCCTAGGAAAGAAGGCGGCCCGCCACACCACCCACGTTGCCGAAGCCCTGAACGGCCACCGTCGCCCCTTCCAGAGGCATGGCCAGGTGCCGGCAGGCCTCCTGCACGATGAAGAGGACGCCGCGGCCCGTGGCTTCGAGACGGCCGCTGCTGCCACCGACGCTCACCGGCTTGCCGGTGACCACCCCCGGAACCGAGTGGCCGTGGTGCATGCTGTAGGTGTCCATGATCCAGGCCATGACGCGGGCATCGGTACCCATGTCCGGGGCGGGTATGTCCCGCTCCGGACCGATGAGGCTGCCGATCTCGGTGGCGTAGCGGCGCGAGACCCTCTCCAGCTCTGCCTCTGAGAGGGTGCGGGGGTCCACCTCCACAGCCCCCTTGGCGCCGCCGTAAGGAAGGTTGGCCACCGCACACTTCCAGGTCATCCACATGGCGAGGGCGCGCATTTCGTCGAGGCAAACGGCGGCGTTGAAGCGCAGGCCGCCCTTGACGGGGCCCCGCGCTTCGTTGTGGTGGACACGATAGCCAGTAAGGACGCGAATGGAACCGTCGTCCATCTTGACGGGAAAGCGGACGGTGAGCTCCCGCTTGCAGGCTCGGAGGACCTGGCACAAGCCGTCGTCCAGCCCCAGCCGGCCAGCCACGGCGTCGAACTGGGCGAGAGCCATCTCATAGGGGTTGTCAGGCTGCCTCTCAGCCCCAGCCGTGATATCTGTCATGGCGGCTCATCCTTCCTGTTCGTTAAGACCAGGGCCGGGCGGGGTCCAGGTGCCCGCCCTCGATCGCCATGGCGTTCCCATCTGATCATCGACCCGGCCGCAGCGTTAAGAAAGGCCGGGGCCCCCTTCGAGACCCCGGCCCGGTACACCTCTCTGGGCATCCCCAGCGGTCACTCTTGTTCGTCGGGCTCGTCGGGCTCGGCGACGTAGGACTGTGGGAACCCGGATAGTCCGGGAGGGGTGGCTTCCTTCTCTTCAGGGGGCTTCTCCTCGAACTCGCCCTCCGGCGCCTCCTCCTCAGCGGCTTCGCCACCCGGCCCCTCGAGGACGGCCACGGCAGCGGGAGCGCCGGCCTCTTCCAGGGCGGCCTCGGCGGCAGCCTCCTCTGGAATCAGGGCCACCTCCTTCACCGGCTCCGGCGGCAGCTCGATCCGGGCGCGGGCTGGGATGAGCTTGCCGATGATGACGTTCTCCTTCAGGCTCAGGAGATGGTCCGTCATGCCGGAGATGGCGGCCTCGGTCAGGACGCGAGTGGTCTCCTGGAAGGAGGCGGCGGCAAGGAAGCTGCTGGTGTTAAGCGAGGCCTTGGTGACGCCCAGGAGAACGGGCACGGCCGTGGCCGGCTCGCCGCCCTCAGCCAGGACCTTGGCGTTGACCTCCTCATACTCAAAGCGGTCCACAAGCTCCCCGGGTAGCATGGCGGTGTCGCCCGGCGAGTCGACGCGCACCCTGCGCAGCATCTGCCGCACGATGGTCTCGATGTGCTTGTCGTTGATGTTGACGCCCTGGGAGCGGTAGACCTTCTGCACCTCCTCCACCAGGTAGAGCTGCACGGCCTCAGGGCCCATGATACGCAGGATGTCCTGGGGGTTCAGGGGTCCTTCAGTGAGCTTCTCGCCGGCCTTGACGGCTTCGCCGTGCCCCACCAGTATGCGGGCGGCGGCGGGCACCAGGTATTCGCGCTCCTCCTTCTCCTCGTAGACCACCAGCAGCCGGCGCTTACCCTCGAAGACAACGCGACCGGCGATACGGGCCACCACGTCGCCGTCGGTGTGGGTCTCCACGAGAGCCAGCTTCTCGGCTTCCTCTGCGGGTTTCTGCTTCTTGCCCTTGCCGTCCTTCTTGGCAGGGGGTCGGGAGGCCAGGACGGCGCCCTGGTCTACCCAGTCGTTGGCCGCCACCAGCACCTCTGCGCCCCTAGGCAGGTCATACCGGTCGCTGTAAAGCTCGGTGCTCACGACCTTGACGCGGCGAGTCTCACCCTCTCGGATGATCTCCACCACGCCGTCGATCTCGGCCATCAGGGCTTGGCCCTTGGGAACACGGGCCTCGAAGAGCTCTTCGACGCGGGGGAGGCCGCTGGTGATGTCCAGGCCAGCGACGCCGCCGGTGTGGAAGGTACGCATAGTGAGCTGGGTGCCGGGCTCGCCGATGCTCTGGGCGGCGATGATGCCCACCGCCTCACCCATGTTGACCAGAGTGCCGCGCGCCAGGCTGCGGCCGTAGCAGAGCTGGCACACGCCCCGTTTGGCTTGACAGGGGAGCGGTGAACGCACGTGCACCCTCTTCAGGCGGGCGTCAGCGATGCGCGCCGCTGCCTCCTCGGTGATCTCCTGGTTGCGCTCCACGATGACCTCGCCCGTCGCCGGGTCGACGATATCAGAGGCGGCCAAGCGGCCAAGGATGCGTTCCCTGAGAGACTCCATCACGCCCTTCTCTGAGGGCTCGCTGAGCCAGATGCCGCTCTGGGTGCCGCAGTCATCCGCGAGAACAATGACGTCCTGGGCCACGTCGATGAGGCGGCGAGTCAGGTAGCCGCTGTCGGCCGTGCGCAGGGCCGTGTCGGCCAGGCCCTTGCGGGCGCCGTGGGTGGAGATGAAGTACTCCAGAACGGAGAGCCCCTCGCGGAAGCTGCTGCGGATGGGCAGGTCGATGATGCGCCCCGAGGGGTCAGTCATGAGGCCACGCATGCCGGCCATCTGGCGGATCTGGGCGATGTTACCCTTGGCCCCGCTCTGGGCCATCATGTAGACAGAGCCGTATTCGTCCAGGCTGTTCTGGATGGCGGACTGGATGCGTTCCGTGATCTCCGTCCAGACAGCCACCGCCTGGTCGTAGCGCTCCTCGTCGGTGATGAGGCCCATGTTGTACTGGTCCTCGATCTCGGCGATGCGGGCGTCGCCCTCCTTCAGGAGTTCCGTCTTCTCCTCTGGCACCTTGAGGTCGTTGATGGCGATGGTGATGCCGGACTTGGTGCAGTACTGGAACCCGATACGCTTCACATGGTCCACCACCTCGGCGGTGGCCTCGTTGCCCAGGGTCTTGTAGCAATCGGCCACCACGTTGCGGAGGGCCTTCTTGTCCATCACTTCATTGCGGAAGCCCAATTCCTCCGGCAGCACCTCGTTGAAAATGACGCGACCGACGCTAGTCTCTATGATCTGGCCTCCGGTGCGGGCGTCGCGCACCCGGATGGGCGCACGCAGATGGACAATGCCAAGGTCGTGGGCTAGCCTGGCCTCGGCGAAGCTCCCGTAGATGCCCTCCGGCGGCCTTCCCTCTCTGTGGGCGCCGCGGGCACTGGGGTCCAGCAGCGTCAGGTAGTAGCAACCGAGGACGATGTCCAGGGTGGGAGCTACGATAGGCTCGCCGCTGCTGGGCAGGAGTAGGTTCCGCGTCGAGAGCATGACCTGGCGCGCCTCTGCCACGGCCTCCCGAGAGAGGGGCACGTGGACAGCCATCTGGTCGCCGTCGAAGTCAGCGTTGAAGGCGGCGCAGACCAGGGGATGGATTTGGATGGCACTGCCCTCGATAAGGACAGGCTCAAAGGCCTGGATGCCCAGGCGGTGCAACGTGGGGGCCCGGTTCAGGAGCACAGGGCGGCCCTTGATGACCTGGTCCAGCACATCCCACACCTCCGGGCGCGCTCTCTCCACGATGCGCTTGGCGCTCTTGATGTTGTGGGCCTGCCCGTCGGCCACGAGGGCGTGCATGACGAAGGGCTTGAAGAGCTCCAGGGCCATGCGCTTGGGCAGGCCGCACTGGTGCAGCTTCAGCTCCGGCCCCACGACGATGACCGAGCGCCCGGAGTAGTCCACCCGCTTGCCCAGCAGGTTCTGGCGGAACCGCCCTTGCTTGCCTTTCAGCATGTCGGAGAGGGACTTCAGCTTGTGGTTGCTGGAGCCGGAGACGGCGCGGCCACGGCGGCCATTGTCGATCAGGGAGTCGACAGCCTCCTGCAGCATGCGCTTCTCGTTGCGGATGATGATCTCGGGCGCGCCCAGCTCTAGGAGCCTCTTCAGGCGGTTGTTGCGATTGATGACGCGTCGGTAGAGGTCGTTGAGGTCGCTGGTGGCGAAGCGGCCACCATCGAGCTGCACCATGGGGCGCAAGTCGGGCGGCAGGACCGGCAGGACGGTGAAGATCATCCATTCCGGCTTGTTGCCGCTCTTGCGCAGAGCTTCCACCACCCGCAGGCGCTTCGTGGCCTTCTTGCGCCGCTGGCCGCTGGAGGAGTGGATCTCCTCGTACAAGCGAGTGCGCAGCCTGTCGAGGTCCAGGCGCTGGAGGATCCTGAGCAGGGCCTCTGCTCCCATCCCGACCTGGGAAACACCGCCGAACTCCTCGGAAAGCTCCCGGTACTTGGCTTCAGCGAGAAGGGTGACACGGTCGTGGAGGACGGGGTCGCGCAGGTCCTCCAGCTCCTCTATGCGCTCCTGGAACTCGGCGCGGACGGCGTCGTGCTCCTGAGCGGCCTTCTGACGCAGGGGCTCCGTCTCCGCTGCGGCGGAGTCGCGGTGCTGCTGGATGGCGGCGTCAGTCATGAGCTCCAAATCGGCCCGCCGCTGGGCGTGCTCGGCGTCCAGGGCGGACACGCGCTCCTGAGCCAGCGCCTTCAGGCGCTCCAGGGCCTCGGGGGTAACGGGGTCACCCTTGGTCAGGATGGGCGTGTCCTCCAGTGAGACAGCCTTTCGGGCCGTCTTGCCCGACTGCCCCTGGAGATCTTTCTCCAGGGTCGTAGCCCGCTTCATGATCTTGTCCACGGCCTGAGAGAGCTCTTCCTCCAGCCGCTTCTGCTCCTCCTCCCGTCGCAGCTCCAGCCCGACGACGGCCTCGTCGCGGGCGGCCTCGATGGCCGCGATCTTGTCTGTGTGCTCCTTCTCGCGATGGGCCGCCTCCCGCTCCATCTCCTCGCGCAGGTGTTCCAGGGCGCGCTTGCGGGCGTTTTCGTCCACCTCGGTGATGATGAACTGGGCGAAGTAGAGCACTCGCTCCAGGCTGCGGGGCGAGATGTCCAGGAGGAGCCCCAGGCGGCTAGGGGTTCCCTTGACGAACCAGATGTGGCTGACGGGGGAGGCCAACTCGATGTGGCCCATGCGCTCGCGGCGCACCTTGCTGCGGGCTACCTCAACGCCG
>CAZSSQ010000009.1:0-27106 GCA_964609465.1 uncultured Dehalococcoidia bacterium | reverse complement strand
AGGCCGTCGAGCAGTTGCTGACTGGAGTCGACGCTTGCCTCAGCGCCGTCCCCTACATGTATAACCTGGATATCACCCACTCTGCGATCAGCGCCAGAGCCCACATGTGCGACCTGGGCGGCAACACCGATATCGCCCGTCAGCAACACGCCCTGGACGCGGAGGCGCGTAAGGCCGGCGTCAGCATCGTCCCCAACTGTGGGGACGTGCCTGGCATGGGCACGTCGCTCATGGTGTTTGCCATTGAGCTGCTGGACGAGGCGCTTGATGTCTACATGTGGGACGGAGGCATCCCTCAGGAGCCGAGACCGCCCTTCAACTACCTGCTCACATTCAATATCGCCGGATTGACCAACGAGTACGCCGAACCAGCGGTGTTCCTGCGCGATTGGAAGGTGACTGCGGTGGAACCGATGTTAGAGCTGGAGACGGTCCAGTTCCCTGAGTCTATTGGCACCCTGGAAGCCTTTGTGACTGGCGGCGGGACGGATACCATGGCCTGGACCTTCGAAGGTCGCCTGCGGACACTTCAGAACAAGACGCTCCGCCATCCCGGTCAGTTTGCTCAACTGCGCGCCTTCTACGATCTGGGGCTGTGGGATCTGAAGCCGGTGCGCGCCGGCGCCGTGGAGGTGGTACCACGCGACGTCTTCCACGCGCTCTTCGAACCTAAGGTCACCTTCCCCGGGGACAAGGATATCGTCATCGTGCGCGTCAAGGCCGTTGGGAAGAAGAACGGTCGGGATGCTGAGGCTATCGTTGAAGTCATCGACTACTTCGACGAGGCGACCGGCTTCACCGCCATGGAGCGCTGCACCGGTTGGAGCGCAGCCATTGTGGCGGAGATGATGGCAGGAGGGCAGACGCCCTGCGGAGCGGGAGGTGTGGAGACCCAGGTACGGGCTCGCCCCTTTGTGGAGGAACTTCGCCGCCGTGGGATAGACGTCACGGAGCAGGTGACTTGAAATCGGAGCGGCGGAATTGGCTGACCCGGCGGCACGGACCTGCGATAGCCGGAAGCAAGGAGAGGAACCGTGAGAATTCCAGCAAAGGGCATGAGCAAGGGAGAGATCTTCGAGAGAATGGAGGCCTATCGCGCCGGCGACATGAGCTGGCGCGACGGCCGGACCTGGGCATACATCTATGATCCGGGGCCTGAGGCCGAGGAGGTAATCAAGCAGGCCTACATGATGTTCCTCTCCGAAAACGCCCTGGACCCGACCGTCTTCCCCAGCGTGCTGCGCTTCGAGAACGAGCTGGTGGCCATGGCGAGCGCACACCTCAACGGCGATGATGAGGTGGTCGGCAACTTCACGAGTGGCGGCACAGAAAGCATCATGCTCGCGGTGAAGACAGCCCGGGACTACTTCCGCGCCCGGCGACCGGAGATCCGTGAGCCGGAGATCATCCTGCCGGTTACCGCTCATGCCGCATTTCAGAAGGCGGCCCACTATTTGTGCCTCAAGCCGGTGCTGGTCCCGGTCGATCCTGCCACTTACAAGGCGGACCCAGAGGCGGTCCGACAAGCCATTACGCCCAACACTGTCCTCCTGGTGGGGTCGGCGGTGTCCTACGCCCACGGGGTAGTTGACCCGATTCGGGAGCTGGGACAAATCGCTCTTGAACACGATCTCTTGCTCCACGTTGACGCCTGCATGGGTGGCTTCCTGCTGCCCTACTTCCGGCGGCTGGGCGCGCCGGTGCCCGACTTCGACTTCAGTGTTCCCGGTGTGACCTCCATCTCGATGGACCTGCACAAGTACGCTTTCGCCGCCAAGGGTGCCTCGGTGGTGCTCTACCGCAACAAGGAACTGCGCAAGTACCAGATCTACACGTGTGCCCAGTGGACTGGCTACACCGTGGTTAATCCGACGGTCCAGAGCAGCAAGTCGGCTGGCCCTCTAGCCGCGGCGTGGGCGCTGCTGAACTTCATCGGCGACGACGGCTACCTTGAGATCGCCCGGCAGGTGCTGGACGCCGCCCGCAGGATTGCCGACGCCATCGATGAGATGGAGGACCTGCGCCTGCTGGGGCGACCCGAGATGAACCTGGTCGCCTTTACTTCCGACGCCGTAAGCGTCTTTCACATCATCGATGAGATGAAGGCGCGCGCCTGGTACGTTCAGCCTCAGTTGGAGTTTCATGGCTCCAAGGAGAACATCCACCTGTCGATCAACCCGGCGAGCGTCAAATGGGTGGATGCGTTGCTCGCCGACCTGCGGGTCTGCGTAGAAAAGGCCAGGACCTTGGAGTCGGGCAAGGTAGCCGAGGTGGTGCGGAACGCCTTCTCCTCCATCGATCCCGCCTCCTTCACCGAGGAGACCTTGTCGCAGATGCTAGGCATGGTGGGTATCCAGGGTACCGCGTTGCCGGAGCGAATGGCCGAAATCAACGAGATCCTGAACGCGCTTCCGGTTCAACTCAGGGAGAAGCTGGTGACCGAGTTCATGAACGAGCTGCTCAAGTACCGGGAGGAGCAGCCCTGAGGCTCCCCGCGAAACAGCCCCCAAGACGACAAGCCCACCAGGCCTCATCCTGTTCGGCCACCAGCTTGCGTTGACTTCGCGGCGAGCCTGGCGGAGAATCGGCCTATCTTCGGATGAGTTGCGGTCCCAATGAGAGCTTACATCGTCCGTCGTCTCCTCCTCAGCGCTGTGGTTCTTGCCCTCATATCGGTGGGGGTCTTCTGGTTGCTGCGGCTGGGGCCCGGGGATATCGCGCAGGTAGCCCTTGGTCAGGGGGCCTCTCAGGAGCAGGTGGGGGCGATGCGAGAGCACCTGGGCCTGAACGAGCCGATCTACCTGCAATACTTCCGGTGGATGGGGCAAGTCTTCCGCGCCGACCTGGGCGAGTCTGCCATCAGCGGAACGCCCGTGGCCAGCGAGCTTACTTCCCGCCTGCCGGTCACCGCCGAACTCCTGATCATCACCCTGCTGGTGACCGTGGCAATCGGGATACCCGCCGGTGTGGCCTCGGCTCTCTACCGGAATTCGCCCATCGACTACACCGTGCGGGTCGCAGCGACCATCGGCCTATCGGTGCCCGTCTTCTGGGTAGCCACTCTGGTGATCCTGCTGCCCAACCAGTGGTGGGGGTACTCGCCTCCCCTGGGCCGCACGGTGGGCTTCTTCGATGACCCCTTGGGAAACCTGCGGCAGTTTGTGCCACCGGCGGTGATCCTGGGCACTGCCGCTGCCTCGGGCATCATGCGTCTAACCCGCTCTGCCCTGCTGGAGGTGCTTCGCCAGGACTACATTCGCACGGCCAGGTCAAAGGGCCTGCGGGAACGCATGGTGGTCTGGCGCCACGCCTTGCGTAACTCCCTGGTGCCCGTGGTGACGGTGCTAGGCCTCCAGGTAGCAGCGCTCCTGGGAGGAGCCATCATCGTCGAGCAGATCTTCACGCTACGGGGGCTGGGCAACTATATTTACCAGTCCATCGTCATCAAGGACTTCGCGGTGGTGCAGACGATGGCGCTGTACGTGGCGCTGGTGGTGGTGCTCATGAACCTCGTCGTCGATATTACGTATGCGTGGCTTAACCCTCGCATCCGGTACGGCTAGGGAGAGGCGCTAGTGGAGGCCGCACAGCCGGGGCCGCTGCAGGAGGCACAGATCGTGGGGCGAGCCCGGCGCGCGTGGGGCCGCCGGCTCTTCCTCTCGATCTTGCGCAACCCCCTGGGGCTCGCGGGGCTGCTGCTCGTCCTCACGCTCGTTGTCGTGGGCAGCCTAGCGCCGTTCATCGCGCCCTTTGGGCAGAACGAGTCGGCGGGTATCCCTTTCCAGGACCCGAGCTGGGGGCATCCCTTCGGCACCGACCAGTTTGGCCGCGACATCATGAGCCGGGTCATCTTCGGGGCGCGCATCTCGCTGGCGGTAGGCTTCCTCTCCGTGATCGGGGGGACACTGGTAGGGACGACCATCGGTATGGTGTCGGGCTACTTCGGCGGCTGGATGGACAACCTCATCCAGCGGGTCGTAGATACGGCCATGGCTTTCCCTGGGCTGATCCTGCTGCTTCTTATTGTCTCGGTGCTGGGGCCGTCCATGAAGAACGTCATCATCGTCATTGGCGTGGGCATCATCCCCGGGGTGTCGCGGGTCATCCGCGGCGCGGTGCTGGCCGAGAAGCACAACCAGTACATCGAGGCGGCGCAGGCCACGGGCGCATCCTCGGTGCGCGTCCTCTTTCGCCACGTGGCGCCGAACGTCGCGCCGCTGGCCATCGTCATCGCCACCACTCTGCTGGCCGGGGCGATCCTGGCGGAGGCCGCGCTGAGCTTCCTGGGGTTGGGGGTTCCGCCCCCGAACCCTTCCTGGGGCGCCGACGTGAACCTGGCGCGCAACGCCTTCCCCATCCACATCTGGTGGGCGTTCTTCCCGGGGCTGGCCATTGCTCTCACGGTGCTGGGGTTCAACTTCCTGGGCGACGCGCTGCGTGACATACTGGACCCCCGTCTGCGGGGGGCGACGAGGTAGACAGGACGTGACATAACGGGAGCGACGTGATCATGCCTTTGGAGAGCTACTGGCAGGGGATGGCAGGTCGGCGCTGGCCGAGGCGGGCGTTCCTGAGGGGGGCCGCAGCGCTTGCGGCGGGGACGGCAGGGGCTTTCGTGGTTGGCTGCGGAGGGAGCCAAGAAGAGGGAGAGGCGCCGCACGCGACGCGTCCCGCTGCTGAGGAAACGCCGCGTCCCGGTGGTAGGCTCCAGTTCGCCATTGATGCCAACTTCATCTCCATCGATCCCAACCTCACGGTGGGCGCGGGGATAGCGATAGTCACCTGGATCTACAGCTACCTCTTCCATTACTCCGGCACCCTGCCGGACGTGATGGCATGGGACACGGCGGAGACCATGGAGCAGCCAGACGAGCTCACGTACAGGTTCACCATCCGGAGGGGCGCAAGGACGCCTCCAAATAGCCCGCTGGTGCCCGAGCGCGAGATCACCTCGGAGGACGTCGTGGCCACGATGGAGCGGGTAAGGGATCTGGGCGGAACCACAGGCGGAGTCTTCATAAGACGGCAGGTGGACAGCTTCACGGCGACCGACCCGTGGACTGTGGTGGTGAAGACCAAGGAACCGTACGCATGGACGCTGGACGTGCTGGGCTCGCCGGCGGGAGGCTGCATCATCCCCAGGGAACTCATTGATTCCGGGACCGACCTGCGCACGCAGGGTGGCGGCGCCGGTCCCTTCTTCCTGGAGCGCTACAGGGACGGCGAGATCGCCTCGGTCACGCGCAACGTCAACTTCTGGGCAGCCCCCAGACCCTGGATCGACGGCATCGACTTCCACATCATCATGGACCGGGCGGCTCGACGCACCGCCTTCCTCTCGCGCCAGATCGACATCTATTTCCCCGCCACCACCCGCGAGGCAGACGACATCGAGAGCAGGAATGACCACATCGTCGTTGAGCTGAATCCCTCTCTGGCCTACGTCTCCCTGGGCATGCGCGCCGATCGCGAGCCGTTCAAGGACTCTCGCGTACGAAGGGCCATCGCCCGCGGTCTGAACCGGCAGGAGTTGATAGACAAGCTCGCCTTCGGGGAGGGCAAGCCCAACGGCCCGGTGGCCTGGAGCCTGGACTTCTGGGCCCTCGACCAGGAAGAGGTGAAACGATTGCAGCCTTATGACCCCCAGGACGCCAGGAGCCTCCTCCAGGCCGCAGGCTACGGCGATGGCCTGAGGCTCCCCACGGTCCACCCGGAGGTACAAGGGACCAGTGACCAGGTCACTGTCCTGCTCGAGCAGATGAAGGCTATCGGCGTGGAGCTTGAGCTGCAGCCGCTCCCCCTGACAGCCTGGTACTTCGACCGCTATCAGAAGGGCAACTTCACCTTCACGGTTGCGGCCAACCTAGCCTACGAGAGCCCCAATCCACCCCTGCACTTCTTCCACAGCAACGGCGTGCTGGGAGACAGCAACTGGCACGGCTTCTCCGACACGGAAGTTGACGCTGCCGTCGACCGAGTGGACCGGACGCTGAACCTCGACGAGCGGGCTGACCTGGTCAGGGAGGCGCAGCGGGTCATCATATCGAAGGACCCTCCCATGGTGCACACGTTCAGCGGCTACGACTACAACAGCCGCTGGGACTACGTGAGGGGGTATGACCCAGAGATGCGTTCTCTGGCCCTCTTCAGCAGGGATTTCTGGCTCAACAAGTAGCGTGCTCACCTCGGCGCAGGCCCTGTTCGGCGCGCACGTCGATGACTAGGACACAGCTCTGAGGAAACTGACGAGCTGCGCGTTGACCTCTTCCGGGCGCTCTTGCTGAGTCCAGTGGCCACAGCCGGGGAGCGTGACCACGCCCCGCAGGTTCGGTACGTTGGCCTTCATCGCCTCTATGTTCGTGAACGCGCGTACGGTGTCGCGGTCGCCCGCGATGAAGAGCGCTGGCTGCTGCACCTTGGCGTCGGCCAGATGCGGCAGTTCCTCCCAGTCGCGGTCCATGTTGCGGTAGCGGTTGAGCCCGCCCCGAAAGCCGGTGCGCCTGAATTCAGCAACGAAGTAGTCGAGGTCCTCCTCCTTGAGCCACGGTGGCAGCTCTTCCGGCTCCGGCATCCCGTCGAGAAACCCTGCGTCGCCCGGCTTTCGCGACAGCGCCAGGCCAGTCGGTGCGTCGCCCGAGGCTGCGTACAGGACGAGGCGCAGCGTTCGGCGGACATCCGCCTCTAGTTCCGCTTCGGCGACACCGGGCTCCTGAAAGTACAGGATGTAGAAGAACCTGCCGGCGAACATCTGCTTCATGAGCTGGATCGGCGGTATCGGCGGGCGCGGCACATAGGGAACGCTGAGCGCCACGACGGCCGGAAAGCGGTCAGGATACAGGAGCGCGCAGTGCCACGCAATAGGAGAACCCCAGTCGTGCCCAACAATGACCGCCGTGTTCTCGCCGAGCGCGTCAAGCACACCGACAGCGTCCGCCGTCATGTTCAGCATGCTGTAGCTCTCGACCTCGTCAGGCGCGTCGGTACGGCCGTAGCCGCGAACGTCTGGCGCAACAGCACGGTATCCGGCGGCCGCGAGCGCGAGAAGCTGGTGGCGCCAGGAGTACCACAGCTCCGGGAACCCATGAAGGAGAAGCACCAGTGGACCGTTCCCCGCCACCGCGATGTGCACGTTGATGCCGTTAGCCTGTACCGCTCGGTGAGCAATGTCTGACATGGCAACTTCCTGGCTGCTGAGCGACCTGCCGGGCAGAGAGATTATCCGGCGTGCGGCCTCTTCGCCCCAGGCTACCGGCCGCTGCCCACCCGTTCGCGGATGAACTCGCCGATTCGGTCAAGAGCCTGCTGACCCTCCGGCAACATCGAGGCGAAGAAGTGCCAGACGTGGATCATGTCCTCCCACGACTCCAGGACAACGTCTACGCCGGCAGACCTGGCGCGCTCGGCGAGGCGGGTGGAGTCATCAAGGAGCGTCTCCGCAGTGCCGACGTGGATCAGCAGTGGCGGGAGCCCCGTGAGGTCTGCGTAGAGCGGCGCCGCGAGGGGCGTGCGGGGGTTCGCGTCACCCAGGTAGGCCTTCGCCATCGCGAGCAGGCCCTCCCGCTCTACTATCGGGTCGGCATCCGCCCTTGTGGTCATGGACCCTCCTATTCCCTCCAGGTCTACCCATGGGGAGAGGCAGACGCCGGCCGCCGGCAGAGGGTTCCCCGCGTCGCGCAGCGCCACGAGCGCGGCCACCGTCAGCCCGCCGCCGGCTGAGTCGCCAGCGATGACGATTCGAGTCGGGTCCACCCCGTTCTCGAGCAGCCAGCGGTAGGCGGTCGTCGCGTCCTCCACGGCAGCGGGGAACGGGTGCTCTGGAGCCAGGCGGTAATCGATGGCGAGGGCGCGCGTGCCAGCGGCCCGCGACATGCGGGAGATAAGCTCACGGTGTGTCTTGACCGAGCCGATCGTATAGCCGCCGCCGTGGAGGTAGAAGACGACCCGCTCGGCCGTCGCCTGTGGGGTCGTGATCCACTCGGCGGGGACCCCACCGGCGTCCACCCGCTCGTGGCGAACGTCTGCCGGCACCGGGAAGAAGGATGTCACCTGCTCGAAGTCGGCACGCATCTCCTCGAAGGTCAACCCTTCCTGTGCCGGCCGGGACCTCAGCACCTGAATGATCGTCTGAAGCTGCTCGCTCGCCATGGACTCTTCCTCCTTGAGCGCCAGTGACCGAGAACCAGGCAATCATGCGCGATTGGGGCGGCGTCGTCAACCCGAAGGGGGCAGATGGTCGGGCCTTTCGCGCCAGAGGAGCATGCAGCCTGGGCACGGCGAGCCCCCGGTTGGACCCGGGGGCATTGGCCGGCTTCTGAGACAGGATCACGCCCCGAGGCGTGGGCCTCTCGGGGTAGAAAGCTGCGGACCCTGGCTCAGCGTTCTCTGTCGCGCGTCCAGAGGGGGCGAGCGCGGGCTTGCTCACCCCCTCGATACGCAGGAATGGCTACGGAACGTCGACGAACTCCGCTTCCTTTCCCACTTTGGGTTGCTTGTCGAAGTCAGCGGGCAGTTCCGGCGGTGTGCAGTCCTTGGTCGATTCGTTGCTGACCATATCGCTGATCTGCTGCCAGCCGCCGTTCACAACCTCATTGTACACAAGGTTTTCCGATACCTTGTGATCGGTGGGACTCGTCATGACAGGCCCGTTGGGGAAACAGGTCGTGCAATCGAACTTGCACGTATGTTCCGCGGCGTCGAGGAAGGACTGACGGCTGAGGTCCGGGCCGGCCACCTCCAAGTTGTACACCACCATCTCGGCGACAAACATGCCGTAGAGCTCGAAGTTGTTCAGCTCGCCGCCGGTGCCGTACTTCGCCCAGATCTTCTCGTACTTCTGGACGCCCGGATTCTCGGTTGCGTACGCCTGGATGCCAAAGGTGAAGCTGATTACTCCCTCGGAGTACTTCTGTGTAGCCAGGAGGATGAAGATGTCGCTGCAATTGATGCCGCTGACGAGGATGGGGACATCCCAGGCGAGGGTCTCACGGGCCGTCTTGACCATACTGGCGGCCTGGGGTGGGATGGCAAAGGCGACGAGGACCTCCGCACCGGCGTTCTTCAGCCGCTGCGTCTGCGAAGAAACGTCGGACTGGGTTGACTCGTACGTCTCCTCTGCGACGACCTGTACGTCGCTCCCTTCCAGACCTTCCTTCAGACCCTTCTCGCCGTCAACCCCCAACTGGTCGTTCTGGAGGAGAAAGCCCACCTTCTTGCCGTTGAAGTTCTCAGCTATGTACTGCCCGAGGAACTTGCCCTCGGTGATATAGTCGGGGTTACCGGCAAATCGGCTCTTGGCTAGAGGGTTGGTCCACGCGTCGAGGCCGCTGGAGATATACATGTCGGGGATGCCTTGGTCCTGAAGGTACTTGTAGACAGCGAGGTGAGTCGCATCGCCGAGGCCGCCTACGATCCCGAACACCTTCTCTTGCTCCACGAGTTGCCGCACGACCTCCACCGTGTCCGCGGGGTTGTAGTGGTCGTCGCCGATGCTGAGCGTAATCTTCCGTCCGTACACGCCACCCTGGCCATTGATGTACTTGAAGAAGGCATCCATGCCATAGGCGATTGGCGCATAGGCGGAAGCGGGGTTCTGGCTCAGAGGGAAGTGGGTACCCCACTTGACCTCGGTGGCGGTCACGCCCGTAGTATCGGCGGGCGCACCGGTAGTTTCGGGCGTGGTGGACGTTTTCTCCTCATTGCCGCCGCAGGCCGTCACCAGCAGCGCGATTGCAACTGGGGCTACGATCAATGAGAGCCACACCTTCTTGGTCAGTGACACGATACGACCTCCAAGAACTCGAGGCAGTTGCTGCCGGCATGTGTTCGAGGATGCCGGCGGTTGCCATTGCCCAACCCTATCTACGCATTGCTGCGCACGTACACTGTATAGTGGTTCAGGAGACGTGACACAAGGGGGACACGAGCAGTATCGGGTCTGGATCGTAAGCCAGGACAACTGCCACCTGCCGCCGGCCCCACCGGCTGCGCTTCTTCCATGTGGCCAGCGGCGTCGTCCGGTCCTCCTTTGCTGGCCTCCCACCCCCTGGACAATGGGGGGTGAGTTCGCCGCAGTGGGGCTGCGGGTGTGTTGGTGATCGTTTCGGTTTCTCGCCAAACTGGCCGCCATCAGCCCCTTCAACATGGGGTGCAGCGACTGCAAGATTCCTCCTAGCCGGTCGCCACGCAGCGGCTACCCACGTGAGCTCGCGCCGTCAACAGTGGCCGTCAAGGTGGCTTCCACCATGTCCCGCGTGGTAGTACCCTTTATCCTGGGTGGTGCCCCAGGGCTAGTACCCACCTGTCAAGAATGGCTTCAGAGCTAACTCTTAGAGATGGGCGGTTGTGGGTTTAGAGAATCCACTTCGCGCACACTTGTCACTCAGGCCTTAGGAGGCAAAAGGAGGATCTGCAATGGAACAGTACAAACTGTTCATAGATGGTGAATTTGTCGATGCCCAGGACGGAAAGACCTTCGAGACCACCGACCCGGGGACCGGGCTCCCTTTTGCCACGGTTGCCCAAGCCGGAAAGGCTGACGCGGAGGAGGCCATAGCGGCCGCTCGCAGGGCCTTCGACAGTGGGGCCTGGAGCGGTCTTGATATGGCCGCACGTATAGCGAAACTCCAGGATTTCGCGGATCAGATCTCGCAGCAGGGCGTGCGCATGGTTGCAACCGAGTGCATGGACGCAGGCCAGATCGTTGGATACGCCAAGATCATTGTCATGTGGGCCAGCCTGTTGTTGCGCAATCTGGCCACTTACGCCGCCACAAAGTTCCCGTTTGAGGAAGAGATCCTGGCCTCAGGGAATGCGTTTTCTCCGGGGCGTGAATATGTCCGCAGGGAGCCTGTCGGGGTGTGCGTGGGAATTGTTCCTTGGAACTTCCCTACAGTTCTGGCCATGTGGAAGATCGCACCGGCCCTCATCATGGGAAACACCATAGTTGTGAAACCGGCTTCCAACACCCCTCTTACTGCCCTGATCCTGGCTGAAGCTGCCAAGGCGGCAGGCATCCCCAAGGGAGTGCTCAACGTGATTCCCGGGCCAGGAGGGGAGCTGGGCAAGACTCTTTGCACCCACCCGGATGTGGACAAGATAGCCTTCACCGGTAGCACTGAAGTCGGACGTGAGATCATGAGAATGGCGTCTGATATGGTGAAGAAGGTGACGCTTGAGCTGGGCGGCAAGTCGGCCAATATCATCTTGGACGATGCAGATATGGACCTGGCCGTGGAAGGTGCCTGCTGCGGCACCTTCCTCCACCAGGGGCAGATATGCGAGTCAGGCACGCGCATCCTGGTTCCCTCAAAGATCTATGATGAGTTCATCGACAGGATGAAGAAGCGTGCGGAAGCCCTTCGGATAGGATACCAGCTTGATCCGGCGTCCCACATGGGCCCCGTTGTTAGCAAGGAGCAGTTGGCCACTATTGAGTACTACGTCAAGCTGGGCAAGGAAGAGGGCGCCGAACTGGTCACGGGCGGAAAGCGTGTTGAGGTGAAAGACAGGGAGGGGGGGTACTACTACGCTCCAACCATTTTCGCCAATGTGAACAACAAGATGCGCATCGCGCAGGAAGAGATCTTCGGCCCTGTTGTGTGCGTTATCAAGTACGACAGCGACGAAGAAGCGGTTGCGATCGCCAACGATTCCATATACGGCCTGGCCGGCGGGGTATTCTCCGCCAACATCGCCAGGGCCGAGCGGGTGGCCCGCGCGGTCCGCACGGGAACCATGTGGATCAACAATTTCCACGTCTTTGCAGAATACTGCCCCTTCGGCGGGTACAAACAGTCCGGCGTGGGACGCGAATTGGGCCACTGGGGGTTAGAAGAGTATACGCAGGTCAAGAGAATCCACGTGCCCTACTATTCTGACCGCAACACTAATCTGACCTTCACGCTCCTGTCGGACAACAAGAAGATCGAGGGTTTCAGCTACAATTGCCCGACCCAGGTGATCGCCGGCCATGGCTGCCTGTCTTCGATCTGCAAAGTGGTCGTGGATCTGGGCTGCCACAGGGCGCTGATAGTCACCGATCCGGGGGTCAGGAAGGCTGGACTTGCAGATCTTGTCAAGAATACCCTCGGGGATTTCTGTGTGGGCATCTACGACGGTATTCCGCAGGACCCGGATCTGGAATCCGTAGATGGAGCCACTGCCGCGGCCCGCGAACTCAAGGCGGACTGCATCGTAAGTGTCGGAGGCGGGAGCGTCATCGATGCCGGCAAAGCGGTCTGCGTTACCTTGAAGAACGGCGGCAAGGCCAATGATTACATCAATCGGTGGTACGCGCTTTCTGAGCCGCAGACCCCGCATGTCGTCGTCCCAACAACGGCGGGAACCGGCAGTGAGGTGACGAACGCTGCCGTCATAACAGACAAGACCGCGGGGCGCAAACTCTTCATAGCGGATCCGAGGATCACACCGAACGCGGCCATTCTCGATCCGCGGTTCACCATGACCCTGCCCAAGGACATGACCGTTGGCAGTGCCATGGACGCCATGACCCACGCCGTTGAGGCCAGCATGAGCATCATGGCGAACCAGATCTGCGACGGTCAGGCACTCCACGCCATACGGCTGATCGGTGAGAACCTGCCGCTCGTTGCGGCCGACGGCAAGAGTGAGAAGGCCCGGCTCAACATGCAGATAGCAGCCACCATGGCAGGATGGTCATTCACCGTTGCCCAGGTCGGTCTGGCGCATTGCATGGCGCACACGGTGGGGACGCTGCATCACGTTCCCCACGGAGTGGCCTGCGGCATCGTATTGCCCCACGTGATGCGCTTCAACGTTGATCATGCCACCGGCAAACTGGCTCGCGTTGCGCAGGCCCTGGGAGTCGACACCAAAGGCATGGAAGAGCGCGATGCAGCCCTGGCAGCGGCGGACGCAATAGAAGCCCTGATGAAAAAGGTGGGCCATCCGATGAGACTGCGCGACGTGGGCGTTCCCGAAGAAGACCTCTTCAGGTGCTCATTTCACGCAATTGCTGATTCGAATGTTCTGTTCAATGCGCGTCCCGTCAACGATCCGACGGATGTCTACAATCTCTACACACAGGCGTACTAGAGGGGTTGAGAGGGACGGCAAGCGATGTCTCTGGTCACGTTGGATCCAGGCGCAGGTGAGGCCATCAAATCACTGCGCTCAGAGGGAGGAAACCAGGGGCCCATTCGCATTGAGATCCAATCCAGCGGGTGTTGCGACCCGTCGCTGGGGCTGATCGTAGATACGGTCCGAGAATCCGATCTGATCGAAAAACTGGACGGCTTGACGTTCGTCATCAGTCCCGAGACGCACCAGCTTGTGGGCGAAGTGAGGGTCTCTTATGCGGGCGATGCAGGGAGAGAGGGATTCCTTCTGACCTCGGCCAAGCCCTTAAGCGAGTGGGACGGTTTCGCTACCCGCAGCATGAGGATGTGAACCGCTGGCAGGCGGATCGCTAGGATGGCCTGAAGGGATCGTCTTTGGGTTCAAACAGATACAAACCGGGGGGCAGATCTCCCGGAAGGAGGGGTGTGGCGGTAGACCAAGCTCGGCTTGAAGCGTAGCCGCCCTTGAGCACCAAAGGGACTGGTCACCGCCAAATGGGAGAGACTTGCCGTCGCCGCCTACTTCTTGGGAGCAGCGCGGCCATACATATCGAGAAGCTGCAGACGCGTTGCCTGAAACCGCTGCTCCATGACTTGGGCGGCGCGCTTCATGAGCTGGAAGCCGAGGTCGTGGTCTTCTTCGCTCCTCTCGCGCAGGCACCTCCCATCGAGGGCGATGGCCCGTGTCAAGTCCACCGCCCGAGCGTCGAAACGCTGGCGGTACGGCGGAATCATCCACCCCCACCCGAGAACGTCGCCTTCTCCAAGGCTCTGGATGATGACCGAGCCGCGCTCAGGGGTGGAGATTTCCACTGCCACCCTACCGTGGCGAATGAGGTAGAACTGGTTGGCCTCCTCACCCTCTCGGAATATGTACTCCCCGGCCTCGAAACGCACGTTGGACGCACAGTCAACGAAAAGCTCATGGTAAATCGGCTCCATCCCCCTGAGGAAGGGGTGTGCTGCCAGGATACGTCCAAGGCTCTCTGCAGGCATCGGGTCTTCTCCCTTCTGTCGGCTCCTATGTTCACTCTGGTGGGCTGCGCTGACCTAGCCGCTGGCGCGAGGCCTCTTCCTCAGGACGCCCCGCGCCTTCAGCCTTGTGGCGTCAGGGGCTTCCCACCAGGGGTATAGGCCGTGAGAGCCGCCAGCTCAGCGGCGATCCTGTTCGCAGCATCTGGCAGAGCCCTCTCCACCTCTGGTGTGAACCGCTCGCCGAAGGTGTGCGGGTCCTTGACGGCGATCACATATATGAGGAGCTCCTGCGGCAGCGGCAGGGACAGCTGGCGGGCCAGCTCCAGGGCCAAGTGTAGGTTAACTCCGTGGCTTAGCCAAGAGCAAGCCCCGCCCAACTCCTCTTCTTGCAGCCGGCGCACCTGGCCGACGGAACCCCCATCGCAGATGCAATCGATGATAACGCCCCGATCGTAGCGAGTCAGAAGCTGGACGATCTTGAGGCCAGCAACAGCCGCCTCAACCAGGTCTGCCTCGGGATCGCCCAGCAGTTCATAGACGCGCCGCGCGACCGAGAGGCCGGCGGCGTCGTCGGAGAGGATGGGATTACCCAGTCCAAGGATCAGTGTTTTCGTTCCTAGCCCCTCCGCAGTTGCTGAACCATCTTCCCCTGAGCATCGTAGATGCTCACTACCAGGGGCATCTGGCCAGGCAATGAGTGAGTGGCGCAGGCGAGGCACGGGTCGTAGGCGCGGAAGGCCATCTCGATGCGGTTAAGGAGCCCCTCGGTGACCACCGTCCCCTTCTTGATCAACCCCTGGCTGGCCTTCTTTATCGACATGGCGATGGCGCCGTGGTTGTGAGCGGTGCCAACGATGAGGTTGATCTTGCGGGCTATCCCTCTCTCGTCCGCCTGGTAATGGTGGATGAGGACGCCCCGCGGAGCCTCGACTACACCTATGCCCTCGCCCGGCGTGGCGGTAGGGATGGTGCGAACGTCGGGACTGGTGATCTCCGGGTCCGTGGCCAGTTCCACCATGCGCTCGGCGGCATAGACGAGCTCGATGAGGCGGGCCCAGTGCATGGCCAGGGTGGCATGCACCGGCTTGCCCCCCAAAGTCGAGTACATGCGCTCGTACTCGGCCTGGGCCAGGGGCGTGGCCATGCCGTCAGCGGCGTTGAGACGGGCCAACGGCGCCACCCGGTAGAGGCCGCTGTCCTTGCCGTCGACGAGCCCCTGCCACCCCACCTCCTTTAGGTAGGGGAACTTGAGGTAGGTCCAGGGCTCCACGTGCTCGGATATGTGCTCCAAGTACTCCGAGGGGGCGAACTTGAGGAACTCTTTCCCCTCCGGATCCACCACCCGCAGCATGCCGTCGTAGAAGGTCACTTTGTTGTTGGCGTCCACCAGGCCCATGTAGTAGGTCTTGTGGGTGAAGGTGTCGCTCACGATCATGTCCACGTAGGCCTTGTTGGCCAGCACGATGTCATCGAGGATCTTGAGGGAGAGCTTGCCAAACTCTACCGCCGCGTGGCTCATCTCCTCGATCTTGGCCCGCTCCTCCTCTGTGATGGCCTTGCTGACCCCACCAGGAAGGCCGCAAACAGGGTGAATGTACTTCCCCCCGATCATGGCCACTACCTCGTGAGAGAGCTCCAGGGCCTTGAGCACTTGTCCCCCAAGCTCTAGACCCACCTTATGCACGACACCGACGATGTTGCGCTCGGCGGGACTGGCGTCGGGCCCTACCACGAAGTCGGGGCCACTGAGAGCGTAGAAGTGCGTGGCGTGGTCGGCCACGAAGAAGGCGCTGTACAAGAGCTCTCGGAGCTTCTTGGCCGCAGGAGGGGGATCTACCTTGAAGACGGCGTCCAGGGTTTTGGCGGAGGCCATGTGGTGAGCCTCCGGACACACCCCACAGATGCGCGGGGTGATGATCGCCAGGTCTTCGACCGCCCGGCCTTCGCAGAACTTCTCGAATCCTCTCAGCTCAGGTATTTGGAAGTAGGCGTTTTCGACGTCCCCCTCCTTGTCGAGGAAGATCTCGATACGGCCGTGGCCTTCCAGGCGAGTGATCGGGTCAATTGTTATGCGTCGGTCGGTAGGTGCGGCTTCCACTGTAGCATCCATGTTCATGGCACCCTCTGTGTCGTGACTACCAGATCGCCCTGCTCTTTCGCCAATGTATCCGTCCCCCCGGCAGGAGAAGCCCCCCGGTCCTGGCGGACCCGTCGCAACAGTGACGCCGGCAGGCCGAAGAGATAGCAGGTCCCCAAGACATCAGGGATGGCGTCGGCGACCCGCTGGATCTCGTCCGGATCCTGGGAATCGATGATGGAGGCCAGGGCGCTCAACAGCTTGCCGCCCTGGTCCACCACGTTCGGCGGCGGCCCGTAGCAGCCCCGACAGGGCATGTTGACGGAGAGACAGGGTCCGCCACAGCCGCCCCGCGTGGCCGGGCCAGCACAGATGATGCCCTGTTCCAGCAGACAGCGGGAAGGGTCTGGGATGATCTCGTAGGGTCGGTAGAACCTGTCGACCCTCTTCTCCTCCTTGATGCGGGCGCAGTCGTCGCACACCGTCTTGTCCGACGCCCCCACCACTGAGCCGGGCGGGGGCAGCCGACCCTCCATCACTGCCTGCAGCACCGCCTCGGTCTGCTCCTTGACCGGCGGACAGCCCGGGACGAAGTACTCCACAGGCACCACCTGGGCCAGCGTCCGCACGGTGTCGAAGAAAACGGGCAGCGTAAGCTCCCCCTCCGGCACCTGATAGCGAAGCTGGGGACGCACGCCGTCAGCGTTGACGGTGGAAGGCGTCTCGTCGTAGACGCGCTGGAAGATGGCCTCCCTGTTGGCGACGTTGCCCAGGCCGGGGATGCCCCCCGTGTAGGCGCAGGTGCCATAGGCCACCAACACCTTCGACTTCTCACGCAGCAGGTGTGCCATGTACTCCTGCTCCGAGTTCCTGATGGCCCCGTTGAACAGGCAGAGGTCGATACTCTTGTCGGGCAGCGCCTCTACGTCCTTGTACTTGAAGTCCATGATGCAGGGCCAGAGGACGATGTCGAAGAAATCGGCCACGTCCAGGATCTTGGCGTACAGACGGACGACAGCGATCTCGCAGCCGCCGCAGCTCGCGGCCCAGTAGAGGGCCAACTTGGGCTTGCTCATCCTAGGCCTCCTTTAGATTCTCTTGCCAAGCGAGCGGCCCCTTTTCCTTGATGGCAGCAGACATCTCGTTGGCGATCTGGGCCCACCTGGCGCCCTCGCCGGCCGATACCCACTCCAGGCGGAACCGCTCACTATCGATGCCCATCTGAGACAGCAGCTTCTTCAGCAGGGCAATACGTCGCGTGGTCTTGTAGTTGCCTTCGCTGTAGTGGCAGTCGCCAGGGTGGCAGCCAGCGACGATGACGCCGTCGGCCCCCGAGTTGAACGCCTTTAGCACGAAGGTGGGGTCGATGCGGCCGGTGCACATCACCCGCACGATCCGCACATTGGGGGTGTAGGGCATGCGCGAGGTGCCGGCCAGGTCCGCCCCCTGGTAGGCGCACCAGTTGCAGAGGAAGCCGACGATTCTGGGTTCTTGATTGTCCGAAGGCACAACCATAGTCACATCTCCCTTAGACTTCCGCTGGGGCCGGTCTGGCATCGACTAGAAGGGCTTCGACCTCGGCCAAGATCTGTTGGTCGGTGAAGTGACGGGCGACGATGGCTGCCGCCGGGCAGGCAGCCACGCAGACGCCGCAGCCCTTGCACAGCGCCTCGTTTATGACAGCCCGCTTCTCCGCCTCGTTGAAGGTGATAGCACTGTAGGAGCAGAGAGGGATACAGATCTTGCAGCCGGAGCAAGCAGCTTCGTCTACGACCGCCGTGGCAGCCTCCAGCTCCACGCTTCCCTTGTCGATGAGGGCCAGAGCCTCCGCTGCTCCCGCCAAGGCCTGCGCAACGGTGTCCGGGATGTCCTTGGGTCCCTGGACACAGCCGACGACGAAGACACCGTCGTTGGCCGTGGCCACCGGCTCCAGCTTGGCGTGTCTCTCCAGCAGGAAGCCGTCGGCGCTCTGGGAGAGGTTGAAGAGCCGTGCCACATCCTTGGCATCCGCCCGCGGCTCTATGGCCGTGCAAAGGATCACCAGGTCCACAGGGACTCGCATTACCGCGCCCACCAGCGTGTTCTCGCTCACTATCACTAGCTTCCCTTGTTCCTGTTCGTTAATGGCGTTATTAGTGACCTTAGCGGGCCTGCCCCGGATGAACGTCACACCCTCGCTGCCCTCTCGCTGGAAGAACTCCTCGTAGCCTTTGCCGAAGCAGCGCATGTCTATGTAGAACTGGTAGACGCTAGCGCCCTCGATCTTCTCCTTTATCAAATGGGCGAACTTGAGGGCATACATGCAACAGACGCGGGAGCAGTACTCGTGGTACTTCCGGTCGCGGCTGCCCACGCAGTGGATGATGCCCACGCTCTTCGGCTCCTGGCCGTTGACGACGATTTGGCCGCCAGTGGGGCCGGTGGCGTTGCAGAGACGCTCAAACTCCAGGCTGGTGATCACGTTGGGGAAGTGCTTGTACCCGTAGCGGGTGATGTCTGAGGGGTCCATCACGTCGTAGCCGGTGGCCACGATGATGGCGCCTACTTCCACCTCCACCATCTTCTCTGTCTGGCTGAAGTCGATGGCCTCTCGCTCGCAGAACTTCAGGCAAGCCCCACACTTGCCGTCCCTGAGGATGTAGACGCAGATCTCCGGGTCGATGACCGGCACGTTGGGGACCGCCTGGGGGAACGGCGTGTAGATGGCCTTCCGCGGGCCCAGGCCGCAATCGAACTCACTCTCTGCCTTCCAGGGGCACTTCTCTTGGCAGATGCCGCAGCCCGTGCACAGGTTCTCGTCCACGTAGCGAGGCTTCTTGCGGATGGTAACCTTGAAGTTGCCCACATAGCCCTGGACATCCACCACCTCGCTGTAGGTCATCAGCTCGATGTTGGGGTGGGCTTTCACCGCCGCCATCTTGGGCGTCAGGATGCAGGCCGAGCAGTCCAGGGTGGGGAAGGTCTTGTCTAGCTGGATCATGTGCCCGCCAATGGAGGGGTCTCGCTCCACCAGGTACACCTTGCGGCCCGCATCGGCTATCTTGAGGGCCGCCTGGATCCCGGCGATGCCGCCCCCCACCACCAGAGCAGCGGGCGTCACGGGCACCTCTCGTTTCTCCAGGGGTTCCAGGTAGTAGGTCCGCGAGATGGCGGCGCTGATCAGGGCCTTGGCCTTCTCGGTGGCGCCGTTCTTGTGCACCCACGAGCACTGCTCCCGGATGTTGCACATGTCGAGGCGGTAGGGATTCAGGCCGGCCGCCTCACAGACGCGGCGGAAGGTGGGCTCGTGCATGCGCGGCGAGCAGGCTGCCACCACGACGCCGTCCAGACCGAGCTCCTCTATGTCCTGCTTGATGAGCGCCTGGCCGGGCTCGGAGCACATGAACTTATAGTTGCGGGCCACCGCCACCGAGCCTTGCTCCTGAGCGAACCTCGTCACTTCCTCCACATCGACGGTGCCGGCGATGTTGCTGCCGCAATGGCAGACGTAAACGCCTATCTTGGCATCGTTCTTGCCTTCTGGCATCGCTCGCCCTCCTACCTGGCTCCCGAGGCACTGGCCGCGCCGCTCGACACGGCGGCGCCAGCCGCGATCTTCTCATAGAGGATGTCAACAGGCACTGCGTTTCGCTGAAGCCCCAGCGCCTTTTTCGGAAGGCCAAACGCAATGCCCATTATCTGCGTGAGGAAGAGGACCGGGATGTTGAATTTGGTGCCCTTGATCTTTCCTGCCTCCCTCTGGAAGCTGTTGAGGTTGAACAGGCATTGGGGGCAGGCGGTGACGATGCAGTCGGCGTCGCCGGCGGCGGCCAGCAGGTCGCCGATGAGGTTGGCGCCCACGGAGCGCTTGTACATGGAAATGGTGCCGCCGCAGCACGCCGTCTTGAGCGGGTAGTCCGTAACCTCAGCCCCGAGGGTCGCCAGCAGTTGGTCGAAGCAGTGCGGGTCCTCGGTCGAATCAAACTGGGCATAGGTCCACATGCCCTGGCAGCAGCCGTAGTAAGGGGCCACCCGCAGCCCATTCAGAGGTTGCGTGACCCGCTCCGCGACCACGTCCAGGCCGACATCGTACACGATGACATCGAGAATATGGCGCAACCGGGCCGTCCCCGAGTACTGAACCCCGGTCTCGGCCAGCAACTCGTTTACCTCTTCGTGCACCTTGGCGTTTTCGTGCGTGTAGTGAATGGCTCGGATCAGGTTCAAGAAGCAGCGGCTACAGCCCGTCACCAGCTCACTCTCCGCCCGCTCAGCCAGGGCCAGGTTACGGGCGGGGAGAGCGATGGAGAGCAGATAGCTGGTGCCGATGCCGATAGCCGCACCGCAGCAGTTCCAGTCCTCCAGCTCCGTCCACTCCACACCCAGGGCTTTCATTGCAGCCTGGAGAGACTCCTCGGCCTCCTTCGACGTGCTGCTTGCGGAACAACCCGGATAGTAAACGTACTTCATGGCCTGCCCTCGATCTCTACAGCCTTGCGGAACATAGCCGCTATACCCTTTCTGCTCTTCATCTTTGGGGCCGTCAGCGCGACCTTGCCTTTCCTTAAGAGCATCAGGCCCATCCCAATGTCTTCGCGCAAGCGAAGAGGGTTAGGAGCATAGTAGCGGACCACGAATTCTGCTTCGTGGAAGCGGCCGTGACGCTCAACCGTGCGCATGAAGGCTCGATAGAAGCCCTGGATATGAGGGTCAGCGTGCTTCTGGTGCAAAGTGAGCCGCTGGATAGCACCCATCAGGTCGGTGATGGCCACACCCCGCGGGCAGCGAAAAGTGCAGGCGAAGCAGGCGGTGCAGAGCAAGCCGCTGCCACCCGCGATCGCCTCGTCCTCGCGGCCCAGTTGGAGCAGGTTCATGATCTGGCGGGGCGTATACTTCATGGCATACGCCGTACGACAACTGCCGGTGCAGAGGCCGCACTGGTAACAGAGCGAGAAATCGTTTCCTACGAGGTCCCTCGCGGCAAGGACGTGTTCAGGCGTCTGCAGCGTCCATGCCTTGTCAATTGTGTTGGCTTGCGCCCCCATGTTGGTTCAACCTCCTCCGTAGTGCAGGGTTGTGACGACCTTCACAGGTGCCCGGCCCACCTCAATCCCCCAGCGCTTCGTCTACAGGATGCTTCGCGGTCCCGAACGATAGGAGTTGGTGATTCCCATCACTAACTGGTCTAAACGTATCCCGCGGCCTCCGAGCAGACACGGTGCAAGTTACCCCTCTTAGGGGGGCCATTTGGCCTATTCTGGGGGCCTGTTGAGTAGTGACATCGTATCTATGGGGCGCCTCCCTCTGCTTGCGCCTATGGCAGAGCACACTGCCAGAAAGACTATGGGAGGCAGGGTGTTGTAGGCCGTGAGCCATGTCTTCCTTCTGGCCCTGGAGAAGGGCGTCCCGTTCCGCGACGGTGCGATGGCGGCTCTCCTGCACGACCGCGGTGTCCCCCCGGCCTGCCCGGAGGCGATTAACTTGGAGAGCCCCGACCTGGTGGCCGCCATGCACAGCGAGAGCAGCGAGGCCGGGGCCGAGATCATCGAGATCAGCACTTTCGGGGCGACTGGCTTTCCTCTCAACCGCCACGGCCTGGCCGGCGGCGTCCGGGGGGCAAGCCGGCACTCCGTGAAGATCGCCCAACGGGGACTGCTGCCGACTGAGGTGTCATGCGTCGTGTCTCAAGCTTCTTCGTTGTGCTGATGAAGCGCCGGTCTTCCTGTACGCTGGGCGCACGTCGCACGCCAGTCCGGCCTGTCCAGTCTCTGCCATGACCATCCGCCCTGCTAGGGAGAGAGAGGGCGCTTGGTCTATAATGGGGCAGTGTGGGGGCTTGTCCTCACTCGGGAAGGCAAGTCCCGCGCCAGCGAATGCCCGGGGCCGGGTGTCACCAGCCAGGGGGTGAGGTCGAGGCAAGCGCCGGACAGTCGGGGATAGGCCGTCGAAACGTATCTGCACGACTGAGATGTGCCAAGAGCCAAACGTTGCCAAGATTGAGTCGGAGGCGCTCTGTTACTTCCGCTTCTTCGTCTACCGCGAGTACCGTGAGGTGAGATACCTCGGCAACCCACGGATCGGAGTGTATAACAAGTTTTCCCATCGGTACCGCGAACTCCAAGAACTAACCCGTGAGTCGTTTGCTCGCCTATGGCACGAGACAGGATCGGAGAGAGAGCCTGCTCGCATCAAGCGACCGTTCGAAGAGCTGACTGGTCTCACCCTGCAAGAAGTTGAAGAGGCGTTTCGAAAGGGCGAATGGCACCCCCTCAAGAGCGTGGTGAAGGTCTTTGGCGGGCCATATCACGCGGAGATCGTCTTGCATACGCTGCGTTTGGGGGATGCAATCGCAGCAGGCCGCTGGGCTGACCTGGTTCCGCAAGAGTTGGCGGTACTGAGGGATATCCGCCACAATTGCCCCCGCCCGGCGCGAACCGACTACAAATCACTTAAGGAAGACCTGGCGGTGTTGGATCTCCCCGCCCCAGCGTGTTGCCTACTTGACGGTCTGTAGTGCGACACGCCCTACCTCCACCCCGTCTCTGACTTCGCGCCCACGGGGAGACTAGGCCCGGTCCGCGAAGAAGCTGGTGGGGACGGCCAGCAGGGCTACCGCTGTCGTGGGCAGGTTTCCGGGCTTGAGATTCCCGCTGAGCGGCCGCAGCAAGAGTCCAAAACAAAGGGTGTGGTACCCTCAGTGGTTGTCTTTCATAACTCCCAACCCAGCGTCCTAAAGGCGCCTCGTTGACCTAGGGCGAGTTCGATTCTTGACGCTTTGGTGCCTCCAAAGGTCGCTGTTGCGAACCGACACTGCTCACGGAGCTTTGGGTCACAGGCCTCAAGGTAACGGCGATTTCGCAGTTACTGGCATCGCTTCGAAGAACCTGCCCAAGCACGTAACCCGGTCAATTGACTCCAAGGTCATAGGCTTGCCAGGTCTCCAGCCTATCTATGCAAGCTCGTGCTGGACCACGACGCCCGCCGCCGAGGAGTGCATCGTCGTGGTGTCCCATAGCTTTGGTATGATGAAACCAAGCCTGGCCCTTTCCTCCGGCGTGCGTGAGGTTCTGTGCGATGCCAGCTAATCTGCCACCTCAGTACCATGAGGCGGAAAAGAGGTACCGGGCCGCGCACTCTATCCCTGAGAAGGTGGCCGCCCTGCAGGAGATGTTGGCGGTCATGCCCAAGCACAAGGGCACCGACCACCTCAAGGCCGACCTGCGGGCCAAGGTCGCCAAGCTCACGGAGGAGTTGGAGCGCCCAGCAGGGCCCCGTGGCGGGCGTCCAAGCCCCTTTGCCATCCGCAAGGAGGGTGCCGGACAGGCTGTGCTGGTGGGTCCACCCAACAGCGGCAAGTCTAGCCTCCTGGCGGCCCTCACAGGAGCGAAAGCCAAGGTCGCGTCCTACCCGTTCACTACCCAGGTGCCGGAGCCGGGGACGCTGCGCTTCGAAAACACCCATGTCCAGGTCGTGGACACGCCCGCCTTGTCCGAGGGGCGACTGGAAAGCCGGCTGTTCGGCCTTCTGCGCAACTCCGATGTCTTGGTGGCTGTCGTTGACCTGGGGGCCAGCCCGGCTGCCCAGGTGGAGGCTGTCCTTGGGATACTACGTCAGTGGGGGATGCAGGCCCTGGGTCTGGGTGAGGATTCGGAACCTGACCGTCGGCAGACAGACAAGCGGCTGCTAATAGCCGCGAACAAGGCCGACCTCGAAGGGGCGCTCGACGAGTTCCAGCGGTTGCTGGCGGACTACGGCCAGCACTTCCCGGTGGTGCTTACCTCCGCCACCGACGCGGTGGGGCTGGATGACCTTGGGCGGGAGATATTCAGGTCTCTAGGGGTCATCCGTGTGTACACCGCGTCGCCAGGGTCGGAGCCAAACTTTGGGAATCCGCTGGTGCTCCTCCAGGGCAGCACCGTGGAGGATGCGGCCACAAGCATCCACAAGGCATGGCAGCGGAAACTCAAATACGCCCTGGTGTGGGGCTCGGCCAAGTTCGAAGGCCAGCGTGTCGGCCGCGACCACGTTCTCGCAGACGGGGACGTACTCCAACTGCACGGGTAGGGTTGGCGCCGACCTTGTTGATCTCCTGTTCAATGAAGAAGGCCGCTCCGCGGGGCGGCCGATAGTGCGTTATGGCACTACAGGACGAGTCGGACGCCTCATTCGCGACAGCGGTGGCCTGGCCCTTGGCATCGTGACAGGCGGTGTACAATGGCCGGGCAACTCGCAACTCTGGACCGCGCTGCAGTGTACTCATCGGAGGTGGGGAGATGAGACAGGTGTATCTATCCAACCCCTCGCCTGGTAAGTCATGCATCCAGGCACGCCCCGACCACTCAGAGCGCAGGCTCACAGAACTGGAAGCAAGAGCCGTGCCCATTAGGGGCGGCCGGCAGCGCAGGTGCCGACCTTGACTGGCGTCGCCTCCAGCTTCCCCTGATCCCCGCGGCGGGCCCACCTCGGGGACGCAGCGCCCTCCCCTGAACTGCCCTTCCTCATTCCCCCGTCGGCGTCGCGTAGTAGCTGGGACCGGGCTGGTCCTCATAGCCGGCCGGCGGCGTCGGCTGCTTGCAGTCCGTCGTTGTCTCGAAGCTTATGGGTTCACCGAAGGGCACCCACTTGGGGGTGGGCGGGTCGGTTGAGCGGTCCATTTCCCACCGCGCCATGACCTCCGCCTCGTTGCCCCGGTGATCATTGGGACCCGTGCTGGCGGGGAGCAGGCAGGTTTCGCACTGCCAATTGCAGGTCGACTCGGCGGCGTCGACGAAGGAGTCTACCGTCAAGTCCGGGCTGGCCTGCATGAGCTGCATGACCGTGCCCACCGATATGAGCATGCCGCTGTAGCTGGTGCTGTCCCACTTTGCGTCCGGCGCGTACTGCGCCAGGATCGGCTGCAGCGACGCGATGAAGGGGACTTCCGTCTCGAAACTCTGGCGGCCGAAAACGGCAGTGATCGCTCCCTCAACATTGTCGTAGCCGCCGAGCAGGGCGACGACGTCGACGGCGCTTACGCTGTTCACCATGATCTGCACGTCCCAGTTCAGGGTTTCCCGGGAGACCTTGAACAGGCTGCCGGCCTGCACGGGCGAGCCCCAGAAGACCACCAGGTCGACGTTCTCGTTCCTGAGGCGCTGAACCTGCGCGGTCACGTCGGACTGGATCTCGTCGTAGTGCTCGACCACCACGTCTATGTCGGCGCCCAGGTCCTCGAGTCCCTCCTTGATGCCTTTCTCACCCTCCTTGCCGTAGTCGTCGTTCTGAGCGAGGATGCCGATCTTCTTGCCATCATAGTTATCATAGATGTACTTGGCGAAGATGCGCCCCTCCGTTACATAGTCGACGAGGGCACTGAAGCGGGTGCGCACCACAGGGTCAGTCCAAGTGCTCATGCCGCTCAGGATAGCATAGTCGATTACGTTATTCTCTTCCAGGTACTTATAGACGGCCATGTGAGCGGCGGTGCCGAGGCTCCCCTGGATCATGAATACCTTGTCCTGGTCGACGAGCTTGTGGGCGGCCTCCAGCGCCACGGGCCCTGAGTACTGGTTGTCACCGACGAAGAACTTGATCTTGCGCCCGTAGATGCCCCCGTTGTCGTTGATGTAGTCGAAGTAGGCCTGCATCCCTTTGCTCAGGGCGACTCCCCAGGCGGCGGTGGGGGAGCCGCTCAGTGGCAGGAGGGTGCCGATCCTGACCTCGGTGTCGGTGACGCCGCGCACTTCACCGGTTGGGGTGCGGCCAGCGGTGGCCTTGGCACCGGGGGTAGTCGCGCCTTCTTCCTTCTCCTCCTTACATGCAGCTACCAGGACCATGGCAGCCGCCAGCGCTGCGAACAGCAGCAATACCCATCGCTTTGATAGTACCTGCATCTTGTTCACCCCCCTGTAGTACTACCCGCCAGTAGTATTGTGGAGCATCCTGCTAGAGGCTCTATTCACCACCCCCTGTCCGGGTCGGCCCGCCGCCAGCGGGCTTCCCTTCCTAGACTCTTGGCGGGACAGAGTATATCCGATCGAATAGCCGCGCGCTGTAGAGGCTCTACCCCTTCCGACGAAACAGGCGCCCGAGTCGGGATGGCCGCCTGCCGGCCCCGGCGACACGTCTGGCCTCCCGCTTCTCCCTCCGCTCTCGAATGGAACCGGCGATGCCCGTCGGCGTGAAGATTATGGCCAAGATGAGGAGAAGGCCAAAGAGGGCATCACGGCTGGTGTCGATCCCAATTTTATCACCGAACGGGATTATACCGATCACGAAATCGACGAAGTCTATGCGCACGGTCATCATAATGGCAGCGAAGATGGCGCCGGCGATAGAGGCGAGACCTCCCAGGACAAGCATTATGAGCATGGTGAAGGAGATGCCGATCTCGAAGGTGGCGGGACCCAGGTAGCCCGCGCTGTATACGTACAAGGCGCCGCCCGTCCCAGCGTAGAGGGCGCACAGGCCAAAGGCGGTCATCTTGTAAAGGGATACGTCAATCCCCATCTGCTGCGCACCGAGCTTGGAGTCGCGCAGGGCCATTAATGCTCGACCAAAGCGACTGCGAGTGATGCTCCAGGCCATGGCCGTCATGATGACGGCAGGAACCATGCAGCTATAGTAGATCCACTGGTAGTCGGTAGCCATGCCTTCCAAGGAGCCGGGAACGTGGGACGTGCTGAGGGAGATGCCCATTACACCGCCGGTCCACTCCTCTACGAGACGGTGCTTGAGGATGTTGGGAAGAACGATCACCAAGGCCAGGGTGGCAATGGCCAGGTAGGGGCCAGAGAGGCGCAGGGCGGGAATGCCGAGGAGGAAGCCGATGAGCCCCGCGAGAAGGCCGGCAGCCAGTACAGCGGCGAAGACGGGGACACCGTAATCATTCATGAGAATGGCAGCGATGTAGGCGCCTATGGCTATGAATGCCCCATGTCCCAAGGATATCTGACCGCTGTAGCCGGTAAGCAGGTTCAGGCCCATGAGAATGATGAGC
>CAZSSQ010000008.1:0-27615 GCA_964609465.1 uncultured Dehalococcoidia bacterium | reverse complement strand
TTCTGCCTCTTCGCCGCCTTCTTCGTGTGGTGGTTGCTGACAGGGCAGCCCAAGGAAGAGCAGCGGCAGGGAAAGCAGAGAGCCCCATCTCGGCCGCCTAGCTGATGCCAGCAATGGGCACAGTGCCCACCGGAGGGCCGGAGTGTCCTGCGCTATGATTGCAGCTTGCAGAGGCGTGCCTCGTCCGTTACGTGGCGTTGACAAGGCGGGCTATCCAAGGAGAAGACGGGTGGGCGTTCCTAGCTGCTACAGGGTTGCCTGGGTGAGCGAAGTCCATCGTCTTCCCCCAAGGAAGCGGGAAAAAGGACGGCCGCCCCGGCCCGTGGATGGGAAGCGTCATCCACCGGAGAAACACCCACAGGTCACGGGTCATATGGGAGCCTACACCGTATGTGCTGGTGCCGAGCGGCTGCTCCTGGAGGAAGATGAACAGCGAGTACGAGCCGATAAGGAGACCGAATGGGACCAGCTCCGCCGTCTGCATCCGCCACCTACGTCGGACACTTGGCCACCCATCCAGGACCACGATCATGGGGAACAAGACCGCGAGCAGGAGGGGGCCGGATTCCTTTGCCATCAGCGCGAAAAGAGCTGTGACTAGGGCAGCGCCATACGGCAGCCGCCGGCTTCTCCCGAACCGCACGTAGGCTGCAAACAGCGTGAGGGACGCGAGACCAAAGGCTGCGAGAAGTAGCTCAAAGGCTTGAGACATCCACAAGACTGCAATCTCATACGTGGGGAGAACGGCAAACACGACGGCGGCGCTCGCTGCGGCGAACGCAGAACGGCTGAGCATTGCCACCAAGACCGCTAGGAGGTCGTCTAGAAAGCGCGTACCCTGGGCTGGAGAGGAACCGCAAGGGCAGCATGAGGATGCTCCTGACCATATCGGGTGTCAAGGCTGAGGAGACGCGGGGAGCTGCCTCAGCCGCAGCGTATCGCGCGTGCTATAATGCGTCCGCTGCCTGGCATCCCACGCGCTCAGGGGTGACCGATGGAGGGTCGAAGCGGGATTAGGAGCAGCAGGCTGGCGCGAGGAGCCTGAGGCAGGGAAGGCGAGACGCACCGCTCCGCCGAGTATGACTCCGAGCCCGTGAGCCTTCGCCGTGAAGGGTGCTTGGACGAAGAAGAGCCGAGATCTGAGCGTCACCCTCATCGGCACGCTGCCGCCGACGAGAGGGCTCAGTCCATATACAAGCCACCTGCTGGCCGCCCTCGGCTCGCTCCCTGACATAGAGCTCGAGTTCATCGGGTTCCGCAGCCTCTACCCCGGCCGTCTTTACCCGGGAGGGGACATCGTTGACCCGACAGCGCATGCGCCCGACTTTCCACGCGTCAGGATTCGCAACCTCTTGGCGTGGTACAACCCCTTTTCCTGGGTCTGGGCGGGCCTCACCTGTAGGGGCCATGTCGTCCATGCCCAGTGGTGGAGTTACATCCTGGCCCCGGTGTACGTGGTCGTCCTGGCCCTGGCCAGGCTCCGCCGGCGGCGCATCATTCTGACGCTGCATAACGTGACTCCACACGAGACCTCTCGCTGGCGCAGGCTCATGAACCGGTTGGTCCTGTGGCTGCCGCACCACTTCATCGTGCACTCAGAGCAGAACAAGGAGCTGCTGGTGGGCAGCCTCAAGTGCGACCCGCGCCGGGTCTCCGTGGTCCCCCACGGCACATTGAGCGTCCCCAGCACGGGCCTGACCCGGGCTCAGGCGCGAGCGAAGCTTGGCCTCGCTGAGGGCTGTCGCGCCGTCTTGTTCTTCGGCCATATTCGGCCGTACAAGGGGCTCGACGTCCTGCTGCGGGCGTTCCGGCTGGTGTCGGGCGTGGTGGAGGATGCCGTCTTGATCATGGCCGGCATGCCCTGGGCTGATTCGGAGCCCCCGGACCGCCTGATCCGGGATCTCGGGCTGGAGGCGCGGGTCCTCACATCGTTCAGGTTCATACCCGAAGGGGAAGTCGAGGCCTTTTTCGCCGCTTCCGACGTCGTTGTCCTCCCCTACACGCACTTCGATGCCCAGAGTGGCGCCGGCACGCTGGCGCTCTCCTTCGGAAAGCCGCTGGTGGTCACGGCGGTCGGCGGGTTGCCCGAGCTGGCGGGCGACGCCAGGGCGGTCGTGCCGCCCAATGACCCGGAGGCCCTTGCCCAGGCCATCAAGGCGGTCCTTGAGGATGCCGAGCTGCGGGCGAGGCTCCAAGAAGAGTCCAGGAGGCGCGCCCGCCTGTTCGGGTGGGACAACGTCGCCCTCAAAACACGCGAGGTGTACGCCGCCCTGGCGTAGGCGTCGGGCCGGGCCGATGTGCGCCTGGCTTCGCTACTGCTTCGACTTGCGGCGCCCGGAACGACGAAAGAGCGACCGAAGCAAGGTGTAAGGCGCGCTCGATCGCACCCTTCGAAGAAAGTCGACCTGCTCGTTGAGGGTTTGCTGTAGTCGGCTTATGCGCCGCTCTATGGCCTCCAGGCGCTCGATCAGCTGGTCGACGCGCTCCTGCACTCTCGACGCCACATACCAGAGCTGCTCTGATTGCAGCTGGGCTAGCATCCTTGCCGCCTGGGCCTCAGTTGATTGCCTGGGTCGTTGCCGCTGGCGCTGCCGCTCGCCCGGTGCCCACGAATGCCATCGCCGAGACGCAGATTCCTCGGCCCGGCAGAGGATACGAAAGCAGAGAGCGCCTGCCCGTGGCTGTCCATTCACGGACAGCGTCTCACACACGTCCGAGAGCTCATCGCTCGCGTACGGGGACACCGCCCTGCCAGGCTGGGCGTCGGAGGAGGTCAGAGTCATCCGATAGCGCCGCCCTCCCGAGTCCATCAAGTGCGGGAATCGGAATGGGATCCATACACAATTCTCCACATGCATAGCGTGAAGTCGGCTCTCTCCCACTGGCTTCCAGAGACCATCATCCTCTTGCTCCAAGCTGAGCGTAATGCGGCTCTCGTTCCAGCGGTGGTGGGTAGCGAACTTCAGGTCTATCCTCGTCATCACGTCTCGAGGGCACCGGAACGTCTGGCTGACGCTATCCGCGGCGGTGATCTCTGGAAGAACGCAGTCCAGCCGGTCGAGAACCGCCGCCTCGATCAGAGGCTCGAACCGGATTAGGGGCCCGGCAGGCACCGTCTCTGGCCACATGGCCTGTAAGCCGTCGGCAGCATGCTCGAGCGCCGCCTTCTTCTCAAGGCTGGCCGTCTTCCAGGCTAGTCCCAGCACGGTGCGGGGAAAGTCTGGGTCACCTTGGTAGAACACGGCCTTCGCGTCGAACGGCTCAAAGAGAAGATCGAAGGCGGCGGGCGTGAACCGCCAGTAGTCCGCCGGGAAGCCGTGGATGGGGAAGTTCATCACGGAAGTGGCGAGGGCCACACCTTCCGGCCGAAGAATGCGGTGGACCTCTCGAAGGGCCTGCAAGGGGTCTTCAATGTGCTCGAGGGTCTCGACCAGTATCACGGCTCCGACGCTACCCTCGGCGAAACCCAAGTCGTGCGTGTCGACCAGCAGGTCCACGCCCGGCCCACTCTCGAGATCGCACCCTATGTAGTCCTTGCCCGGGAACATCGAGCGTAAGTCGGCTAGGCCCTCCTGACCTGCAGTCTGCCGAGCGCCGATCTCGACGACGGGTTCGGGAATGGTCAGCGCTTCACAGACAAGCCGCACGAACTCCCTAACATTGTCCCGCATGTCGACGACCCGCTTGGTTTGCTTGGGCAAGACGAGGGTGGGGCGATGCACTACTTCAGAACACGTAGGACGACGTGGATCTCCTCAATACCTACCAGCGGCCCCCACCAGCGCTCGCACCGGTACTGGGCTTGCCAACTGTAGTTCGCCATCCGATTGACGATTCTGGAGAGAAGCCCCAACAGCAAAGGCTCGCGCTTTAGACGCCCCTTGGTCAGCAGGTACAGCCTGGCTCGCTCGATGTTGAAACGCGCCTTGGTGTAGTAGCTGTAGTAGTGGAAGCGATGGAAGTAGCGGAACGTCTCCAGAGATAGGGGACGCACATGAGTCGGGTCCTTCCAGGTGGCGAGGCTACAGGAGGCATGCGGGCCCCGGATGTACACCCTGGCGTTCGGCTTGCATGCCCGCCAGATCTCCTCCATCAGCGGGACAAGCGCCGTGACGTGCTCCAGAAAGTGCGTCATGTATACGGCGTCGATGCTGCTGTCGGCGAAAGGCAGACCGTGCGTGGCGTCGGCCAGCACATCAACAGCGGGCACCGGGACAATGTCGACTCCCAGGCAGCCCGGGTGCTTGAAGTGCCCGCAGCCGATGTCGAGGATGACCGGCCGTCTTCCGGACAAGCCCTTGCCGGCTTGCCCCCCTACCGGCATGTGTTCGACGGAAGCGCCTACATCGTCATCCATCTTGCCCGCTCACCCGCGAGTGCCGCAGATGTAGAGTAGCACGGCACAGCCGACGACACCAGAAGTGTGGCTGGGGGCAGGGTCTCTATCTCTGTCTCTTGCGGTATACCGCAAACGCCAGCGCCGGCTTCAGACATCCCGCTTCGGAGACGATCCGGTCAACGATGATGAGGACGTCACCGATCTGTTGGCTCTTGTAGAACCGTCTCCGTAGTTGGGCCCTCGCCAGGGCAAACCGCAACTTAGCCAGGGCCAAGGCCGGTCTGCGCAAAAGCATGCGGCGACGCATCGGCGGACCGGGAGGACCGAAACGCGCGAATGTAAACAGCGTGCAGATGGCCCCTGCCACCCGCAGCTCTACTTCCTCCAGATAGGTGCGGAAGACCTCCAGTATCTCCCCGGAGCGAACGGCCTCAAAGGAACTGTGATCCCAAGGGACCAAGTGCGGCCAGTCATAGGCGTAGGGAGCCGCCTGTCGAGGTCCAGTGGCGTATGCAATAGCCTCAAACACACGCTTCTTCGTATCGCAGAACTGAAATCGAGACTCCGCCACGAAGTCGCGCAGGAAAAACACCCCGTCGGGCGTGAGGGCCTTGTTGGCCTGAAAGGCCACGTGCTCTAGGTTCACGATATGGTGCATACAGCTCTGGGAGACAATGAGATCGTACGCGTTCTCTGGGAGCAGGGCGAAGTTCAGGTCCTCCTGTCGGCTGTCAACTCGCCCCGGGAACTCACTCTGGAATTGATGCATCCTCCGGGCCAGCATCTCGCCGCTGATGTCGTAGAAAGTCAGGTGCAGGGAAGGGTTCTGGGCGAGGATCTGTCTCTCTATTCTCTGATACCCGCAACCCAGTACGCAGCCGCGCCTGAACTCCCCGTACTTTGGGATAACCTCATGCCATTCGGTCCCCTGGTCCCCGGTGGACCGTTCATTGTAGTAAGCCTGGAGCTTCGGCGCGGCAGGTGACGCGAATGGACTTTCGGTATGTCGGTCCCAGAAATCTGCTTCCTTGCGCGCAAGGCGGAGGTAGTCTTCGTCGCGCGCCGTGTGGTAGAGATCGGCCGGCTCTTCACCCACCTCACCCCTCCTGAACCCGCTCGTGTATCAAGGCAGCGCCCAGTTGCCCGTCAGTTCTCAACATGCTACCACGATGGCGAATCTGGCGGTGTCTATCTCTGTCTCTTGCGGTACACGGCACACGCCAGCGCCGGCTTCAGACATCCCGCTTCGGAGACGATCCTGTCAAGGATAATGAGCAAGTCGCCGAACTGCTGGCTGTCAAACAGTCGAGACACTAGTCGGGCCTGTCTCCTTCGCTGGACCCAGCGTGGGACAGGCCACCGCCTGGCAAGGGCCGACGCCAGTCTGCGTGGAAGCATCCGCGGGCCTTGGGGTGGGGTCGGAGAGGGTAGCCGCGCGAACACGACCAGTGTGACGAAGGCCCCTGCCACCCGCAGCTCTACTTCCTCCAGATAGGCGCGGAAGACCTCCAGGGTCTCCCCCGAGCGAACCGTCTCAAAGGGACTGTAGCTCCAAGCATCCAAGCTGGGCCACTCATATGCCGGTGCAGCCGTGCCCCGAGGCCCTGTGGCGTACGCGATAGCCTCAAACACACGTTTCTTCGTATCGCAGAACTGAAGTCGAGACTCCGCCACGAAGTCGCGCAGGAAGAACAGCCCGTCGGCCGCGAGGGCCTTATTGGCCTGAAAGGCCACGTGCTCCAGGTTCACGATATGGTGCATACAACTCTGGGACAGGATGAGATCATATGCGTTCTCTGGGAGCAGGGCGAAGTTCAGGTCCTCCTGTCGGGTGTCAACTCGCCCGGGGAACTCGCTCTGGAATTGACGCAGCCTCCGGGCCAGTGCCTCGCCGCTGATGTCGTAGAAAGTCAGGTGCAGGGAAGGGTTCTGAGCGAGGATCTGTCTCTCTACTTTCTCAGAACCACAACCTAGTGTGCAGCCGCGCCTGAACTCTCCGTACCTCGGGATAACCTCATGCCATTGGGTTCTCCGGTCGCCGGTAAACCGTTCATTGTAGTAAGCGTCGAGTTTCGGCGGAGCATGCAACGGGAACACGTCTTCGGGGTGTCGGTCCCAGAATTCTGCTTCCTCACGTAAGAGGCGGAGGTAGTGTTCGTCGCGCGCCGTGTGGTAGAGATCAACCGGCTCTTCACCCACCTCACTCCTCCTGAACTCACTCGTGTCTCGAGGCAGCACCCAGTCACCCATCAGCTCTCAATATGCTACCATGATGGCGAATCTGGCAAGGTCGGCGCGCCCACCTGAGCGCGTTCGGCTCTTAACGCGACTGGGAAGAGGCCGGGGGCCAGCATTGGACTCAGAGCGCTCATATTCGGGAGGAGCATTGCGCCAATGACGCTCGCAGCACTGCGAGGCGACTTCAGATCTGAACTCCGACGGACGTGGGAGCTCGCCACTGCGCTCACGGCCCGCAGCCTGAGAGTGCGATATCGGGCTACCCTGCTGGGGCAGGTCTGGTGGGTAATTCGGCCTCTCGCCATGGGGTTCATTCTCTGGTTCGCGCTGGGCAAGGTCTTGCGCGTCGGAGTAGAGAACTATCCACTCTTCCTCATAGCAGGACTCTACCCCTGGTTCTGGTTCGAGTCTACTGTCAGCGGCTCCGCCGGTGTCTTGGTGAGCAACAGCGGACTTGTCAGGAAAGCGGTTTTCCCACGCTTCGTGCTGCCGTTGACGTCCGTTCTAACGGGTGCGATGCAATTCCTCTACACGCTACCTGTGATACTGCTATTCGCCGTAGCAAGCGGCGAGACACCCGGGCCCACGTGGCTCGCGGCCCTTCCCGTTCTCTTGATCGTGCAGTTCTTGCTTCTCATGGGCCTAGCGCCGCTCGTCGCTTCGCTGAACGTGTTCTTCCGCGATGTCGCACCTATGGTCGAGGTCATAATGAGGCTGCTCTTCTATGGGACGCCGATCATCTATCCTCTATCGCGGGTGCCTGACGCGTTCCGGCCGCTGGTGCTTCTCAACCCAATGACCTCAGTGATCGAGGGATGGCGGGACATGGTGATGACGAACACCTTCGCCGGCGCCGATCTGTGGCCCGCGCTCGTCATTACCGCCGGCGCCCTAGTGCTGGGCCTGGGCGTCTTTCGCATGACGGAGAAGCACTTTGCAGACGCACTTTGACAACAGCAATGCCGTGGTTCTGAGCGGGCTGTCCAAGCGGTACCACCTGAACTCCAGGCGGCCCAGGAGGTTGGCACACGCGTTGCTGAACCCCGTGTCCTTCTTCGCTCAGATGCTCCGTGGTGAGCCCTTCTGGGCGCTGCGCGACGTGAGTCTGACGATTCGCCGCGGCGAGTTCGTCGCCATCGTCGGTCCCAACGGCTCCGGCAAGAGTACTCTGCTGGGGATCATGATGGGGATCTCTCCCGCAACTCAGGGCACCGTCATGGTCAACGGCAAGATCGCAGGCGTGCTGGAGTTGGGGGCAGGATTCGATACCTTCGCCACCGGGCGAGAGAACGCCTTCGTGAACGCCCTCGTCCTGGGCCTCTCGAAAAGGCAGGCCGAAGAGAAGATGCCTGAGATCATCAGGTTTGCGGAAATGGAGGACTTCGCTGACCAGCCGGTGCGAACCTATTCGTCGGGCATGATCGTCCGTCTCGCCTTCTCAGTGGCGGTGCACGTTCGGCCCGAAATCCTTCTTGTTGATGAGGTGCTGGCGGTCGGCGACGCTGACTTCCAAGAGAAGTGCTTCGCTCACTTTGAGTCTCTCAAGAAAGAGGGCACCACGGTCTTGCTGGTGTCACACGACCTCAACAACGTCATGCGGTTCGCTGACCGGGCGATCCTGTTGGAACGGGGACGAGTGGCAGCCGATGGTGAGCCAAAGGCGGTCGTTGACAAGTACTTGACGATCCTAGCCGAGAAATCGCCAGCCATCAGGCGTGCCATCGAGCGCGCAGCAGCCAGCGAGAGCGGGACCTCCGAAACCGGCTAGCGAGGGATCTGCATCTCACGCGACACCTGCTCAGGCCCGTCGCCAGCGGCTGACGATGAAATCGCTCGCGGAGGGCATGACGTGCGCGAGCAAATCGAGGCCTCGCAGGACGGCACGAGCTGCTGGGTGGGGCAGTGGTCGCAGCAGCGTGCCCCAGCCGGGGAAGGCCCAGAGAAGGGAAACGCCGTAGGCCTCTTCCAGCTCTAGCCACGGGCCCCCCAGCCTCTTCAGCGTCGGCAGGTTGGCCTCGAAGCTGTGTTCGTGGGGCACGGGCGTGTCCCAAAAGAGGTGCTTGCCCCTCTTGATGAGACGGAGCTTCCTGCCCAGGGCGTAGACGACGCGGCTCCCCCGGCATGACACACCGCCGTAGTTGACGATACCTATGACCGCCTCACCACCGGGCTTCAGGACTCGGGCGATCTGGTGCATCCCTTCCGACGGGTTGGCGAAATGATCGAGGGAGGACTGGCAGAGCACGCGGTCAAAGCTGGCATCCCGGAAAGGCAGGGCCTCACCGATGCCCCGGGCGAGCTCGAGGGGGGTGCTGCTCTCGAGGGCGCTGCGCCCGGCCTTAGCGATCATCGCCGGGGAGGGCTCCAGCCCAATGACCTTCCAGCCGCGCCGGTGCAGTTCCGGCGCATGCCGGGCCGCTCCGCAGGCCACGTCCAGCAGGCGCCCTGGGGTTCCCGCCGTGGCCCTCTCCAGGAAGGCGTCTTCCATGCGGACCATTATGAAGTCGTTGTCGCGGCCCCGTGGCCAGTCCGCGAGGAGAGGCTCTGGCTCCCAATCCAGGTCAACAGGGTTGGCCTCTGCCAAAGGTGGCTTCTCCTTCTCTCGCGTCATACGGGCCAGCGCAGGTCACTCGCCGGCCGCGAGGCAGATACCTATCGGTGCAACAAGTGAAGTCTCTCGAGGCGCATGTAGAGGGCACGCAAGAACATCGACTCGGCGAGGGTGGCCAGCCCCAGCGCGAGAGGCAGTGCTCGCTTGGCCCTCCCGCGCGGTACATCGGTTGACCGGCGGCAATAGTCCACCAGCGGCTCCAAGGCCCTCTCCCACCGATACTCCTCTTTCGCCTGCTTCAGGTTTCTCTTGCATTCCTTGGCAAACGCCTTGTCGTCCGCCAGCCGACGTATTGCGTCGACGAGGGCATCCTCGTCTCGCTCCGCGATAGCGATGCCCAGGGGCCGGCTCGTGACCAGCTCGGCCAGCACGTCTCCCTGCGTGCAGATAATCGGCAGCTCCGCCCACAGCAGGTCGAGCACGCGCGAGCGAAACGCATAGCGAGTCTCCAGGTTATCGAAGTAGGTGCAGACGCCGATGTCGGCCTCAAGGAGGTAGTTGGCCGTATCGTCGTAGTCCACCCAGTCGAAGTTGAAGAAGACGAACTTGTCGAGGATGCCCAACTCCTCGCACATGCTAATAGCCCTGCGCGTGGAGCCGGCGCCGAGCCCGTGAAGGGTCGCAACCTCGCCGCTGTCCGGATGCTCGGTCCCCAGGAAGAAGAGCTTGATATCGTCCCGCTCACGGCTGAGGCGGTGTACGGCCCGGACCAGCAATTCTACGTCGTACCATTCGATGATCGTGCCGTTCCAGAGCAGGATCGTGTCTTCCTCCCGTATGCCCGGCCACACGCCCCTCAAGACCTGTCTCGTCGCCTTGGGGTGGCCCGGCCGCACACCAAAAGGAGCTAGCGCAAGCAGATTGCTGAGCCTGCTATCGTGGTCGTAGAGCTCCGGTGTCACCCGTCCCATGCCGCTCAGCATCCCGAAGTAGAGGTCTCGCTGGCGGGAGGTGGCAAAGAGGACAAGGTCCGCCAGGGTCAGTTGGACGCTCAGGTTCCGTCGGTTGAGCGCCACGAAGTTGTTGAGGCGCCGCCCGTGGTAGAACCCTGTCGCTATTTCCATCCACTCGGTGAACAGAGGTGTGAACAGGTCCAAGACCAGTCGTTTGTCATGCAGGAACGGGATGATGTAGAAGGGGAAGCGATTGGCGATTATCACGTCTTGCCCGCGGACAAGCCCTGGCAGAGATCGCCGGCTGTAGGGGACGACTCGGAACTGGGCCTTCTCGCCCAGCGGACCGGTGCACGACGGCGCAGCCAGGGTGACCGAGGCGCCCGGCACTTTCTCGGCCAGCACGCGGGCCATCTGGTAGCTGCGGATTCCCGGGCTCGCCATCCGCTTTCCGACAACCTGCCGGCTTAACACGAGGATCCGACTGGCCAACTATCCGTCACCTCCGCTCAGTATGACATCGCCGTCCTTCTACGCTAGGCAAGGCTGCTCCATCGCGCCATTCCGCACAGCAGACCACGTTTGGCGTCTGCCCGTGAGCCCGTTCCCTCGCGCCTTGAGACACGACAGCATAGTCGGCATGGTTTGTCAAGCAAGCTTGTGAGGGTCTCGACGCACGCCTGGAGGCACAGGTTCCGTGGTCGGGAGGCTCCATGGGCCGGACGCGGCGGCAACGACGCCGTTTCGTAAGTCATGGGCTTGCAAATTCGGAGGCGTCGCCCTATCATGCGAGGACACCCGCTTCGCAGAAGGCTTCCCGACCGCGTCTGGTTCTTGCGATCGCCGGGAGGCGTATTTGTTTTCTCTCCGGGGAGTCGGGGCATGGTTCGTCAGCGACTGACTCGCTTGCCTGTGCGGGCCCTACGGAAGATTGGGGCCTACAACGCAGCCTCTCAGGTAGGCAACTTCCTTCGACCTCCCCAATACGCGGGCTTGCGCCTCACCCCAAAGAGGCTTCTCAATCTCTACCTCGTGAGGTATCAGCGAAGCCGTGGACACACCAAACTGGGGGGCCATCCGCTTGTACTCACCATTGAGTCTTGCAACGTCTGTAACCTGCGGTGCCCCTTTTGCTTCACCGGTTCGCGAGAGGTCGGACGCGCAGCGTCGATGATCCCGTTTGCTCTCTATGAGAGGGTCCTGAGCGAGCTGGGAGACTATCTTCTCCACATCGAGCTCCACAACTGGGGTGAGCCGCTCCTCAACAAGAACATCTACGACATGATCCGCCTGGCCAGCACGAGGGGAATCTCCACCGTCGTGAGCACGAATTTCAGCATGCCATTCGACGCCTCTCGCGCTGCGGAGCTGGTTTCTTCAGGCCTTGCGACCTTAGGCGTGTCCATCGACGGGGCACGTCAGGAGAGCTACGAGAAGTACCGCGTCAGGGGCAACCTGGAGAGGGTGCTCAATAACGTCAGGCTGGTCGCCGAAGCGAAACGGACACTGGACTCCAAAACGCCCAATCTGATCTGGGAATTCCACGTCTTTGAACACAACAGGGACGAAGTCGAACTGGCCAGAGCGACGGCGGAACAGCTTGGCATGCAGATCTCCGTTGACAAGGGATGGGTCGCAGGGCCCGAATGGGATCCCGAGGGCAGGTTCAAGTTCTTTGCCGAGCCGGTGCCCGAGAGATGCGACTACCTCTGGTCGCGGGCCGTGATCAACAACGATGGCGGCGTAGCCCCCTGCTGCGGAGCATTCTACAAAGAGGACGACTACGGTTCCGTCGCCGATGCGAGCTTCAAGGACGTCTGGAACAATGAGAGTTTCCGGCAGGCTCGAACGCTATATCGGACGAGGGGGAAGGCGCCCGAAAGCGCCAGGCGCCTTATCTGCTACGACTGTCCTCAGACGGTCATGTGGGAGAGGTATGGGCAGCATCTGGCCCAGGGTCTCGCGAAGGCGGCGTTCGTGCCGGGCTTCACCGCCAACGATGGGTTCAACTACTTCTTCAACAGGAGGCCCTCCAGGCCGGCCGATAAACGTCACCCTGGAGTGACCGAAGTCCCACCTAGACGAACGGTCTGACGACCGAAGCAGTGAAGACACCGCCAGCACTGCATCACAGGAAGAACTCACCGTACTCTGTGTCGGCGAATGCTTTCCGAAGCTCGTCGTAGTTCTCGATGAGAGCCCGCAAATCATCGGGGCTTTGCTTCCTGAGAGCGACAGTGAGCACCTGGGGCTCGACCCCCAGAAACGATTGAGCCCTGGCAAAGGCGTCGTCACGTGCGGACAGGATCTCCTCGTAGAACACCGACAGCTTGTCGTGCTCTCTGAATAGTTCGTCGTGCTGCTTCACAGCCGACCTGGTCTCTTCGAAGTAGGCCCTGCACTCCTCCACGGACAGCGCTACACGTCTGGGCCCACGGTCACGGCGGACGTTCTGGGCGACGAGCGTCTTCGCTCTTCTGAATGCTCTCGCAGGGTGGACGAAGGCTTTCGGTATGCTGCGGAGACGTGCCACCAGGCGAATGCGCGAGTAGTCACCCGTTACTGCCGCTATCTTCTCCGAGGCGAGCGATCTGAGCATGTTGCGCCGCTGCAAGTGGAGGATCCGTATCCCCTTGTCCTGGGCAAGGTGATCCGGTAGTGTGGTGAACCCCCAGGGCGGGCTGCAATGGAAGTAATGCAGCTTGAAGCCGACGGCGCTGGTCATGCCGGGCGGCTGGCAGAATATGCGATTCTCCAGGAAGGCGGCGGGATCGTTCTTGCGCAGGTTGAAGTCGTCTATGTTTGAATCGTCGTACCCGTCGAGGGCAAAGTCGACGTAGTGGTGGACCCAATTGAAGACCTCGCCGAAGCACATGATTCGCGGATGCGAGTTGAGCGCTTGGGCGAGCAGTGTGGACCCTGTCCTGGCGTGGCCAAGGATGACAAAGCGAGTGTAGCCGCCGGAATGCTGATGACCGACCGATTCGCTGTTCAGGCCCATAGGACTCAGGACCTCGGGAAGGTCACCGCATCAGGGGAAGCGAGAGGCGGGACACAGCGTAATCCGCCACCCGGCTGACGAGGGGGAGGAGCCTCTCTTTTTTCGGCCTGGCGATGGGTCTGCCGTTCTTGCAGAACTCCACCAGCGGTTCCAACACCACTTCCCAGCCTAGGGACTGCTTGATGCCGCGGATGTTGCGCCTGCACTCCTCATACAGATCGTGGTCGTCCAGCAGACGGAGGATGGCATCGGCCACTCCCGAGACATCCCCCTCCCTTACCGTGAAGCCCAGACGATGCTCCTCCACCATGTCCGCAAGCACGTCGCCCCTCGTGCAGACCAGAGGAAGCTCGGCCCAGAACACGTCGAGGAAACGCGTCCTGTGGGAGAAATGAGTCTCAAGCCCCTCGAAGTAGGTGCAGACGCTCAGATCCGCCTCCAGCAGGTAGTTCTTCATCTCATCGTACGGGATCCAGCCAACGTCGAAGAACACGCTCTTGTTGTAGAGCCCCAACTCCCTTGCCAGCTCTATCGTCTCGCTGAATCGCCTGCCTAGGCCCAAGGTGCGGAGTCCAGGGTAGAAGGCGCCCGTAAAGAGGAGCTTCACATCGTCCCGTTTGCCGCTAATCTGGCGGAAGGCGTGAAGCAGCGTGGCCGGGTCGTACCAATGAAGAACGCCGCCGTTCCAGAGGATTAGTTTATCGGTCTCCCGAATACCCGCGTACTTCCCCTTGACCACTGACTTCGTGTGTTCCAGCTTGTCCGGCCGCATGCCGTGGGGCGCCAAATCGATAAGCATGCGAAGGGAGCTATCACGCTTGTAGGTGCTGGGCCGGATAAGGTCGAGGTTCAACAACGAGCCGATGTACGTGTCCCGCTGCCGGTCGTTGGCGGCGAGGATGTAGTCGGCGAAAGTGAGCTGACTGCACACAAACTTGCGTGCTACTGATATCCAGGCCCGGCGCCGTCTTTTGCTCACTCCGGGATCATCCCCTGCCGCCTCCAACCACTCGATGAAGTACTGGGTAAAGAAATCCAGAACCAGTGTCTTGTGAAGGAATGGCAGCACGCCGCCCACTGGAAAGCCGGTGGAAATGATGATGTCGTGTGCTCGCATCTCTCGAACGGCCGAGACCTGATTGTAGGGCACTACTCGGAAGGGCAGGCCCTCCGGGAAGGCGCCCAGATCCGGCTCGGGCACCGCGAGCGTCACCGCGGCCCCGGGCACTCGCTCTGCCAGGACACGGGACATATGGTAAGCGCGAATGCCCGGGCTCGATATCCTGGGCCCGAAGGCTGCCCGGCTCAGTACGAGGATTCTTTTCAAGGCTGGCTCAGTTCTCGCTTTCCGCTACGCGCCCGTTGAACGGGGTCGCTTCCGTTGGCCTGGCCTATTTTACAGGAACGGACCAGTCAACGCCGGCCTCCTCGAGCGAGAGCCGGTCTTCATCGGGCTCCTTCGCGTTGTACTTCGAGGTGATGTAGTACATCAGCACTGCTTCCTCTTCCCCCAGGACCATGTAGCCGTGCCAGATGCCCGGCGGAATGCTGAGCACCCTCCGGTCGTTCTCACCCAGATAGACCCAACGAACCTGGCCCTGGTCATCCAGGAGGCCAACCTTGAGAAAGCCTCTTATGACAAACCAGTGATCCGTCTGCTTGTGATGGCGGTGCCAGGCCACCACACGTCCGGGGTAGGCCCAAGTGATGTTGATGTCGCCTTCCATCTTCACCGTTCCATCGCCCGTAAACCCAAGCACGTCGCAAGCCCTTCTAGCTCGGTCGTCGTCGAAGAGGCGTGGAACGGACAATCTAGCGTCATGCACCGTCGGCGCGGACTTCGCTTTGGCTGCCCGTGTAGTGGATGCCTTCGCACCTGCCATGGTCTCTGCTCCTATCGCTAACGATCTATGCCCCCAGAGAGGTGCCCCTTCCGGCGCAAATAGTCGGCGAGGGCCTCAGTCCACGGTCGCAGAGGCGCCACGCCCACTTCCTGCAGCGCGGAACTGGCCAGTACCGAGTGCCGCGGGCGCCGCGCCTTCGCGGCAAACTCCTCTGTCGTAGTCCTGGTCAGTGACGCGCGCGTGCCCGTGAGCTCGAAGATCCTGGCGGCGAAATCGTGCCAAGAACAGGACCCGCTGTTGGTGATATGGTAGGTGCCAAAGCGACCGGTCGCAACCAGTTCTTGAAGCTTCTCGGCGAGATCGTACGTAAACGTGGGAGAGAGGACCTGGTCATCCACGACGCGGATGTTCTCCCCTCTTCCGGCCAGTTGCAGCATCCGTTCGACGAAGTTGCCCCCTTTGCCGCTCGCCCCAACGATCCCATACAGGCCGGACGTCCTTACGATGTAGTGGCGCTCCAGCCGCGACCTAACGAGGTGTTCGCCGGCAAGCTTGCTGACCCCGTAGGCGTTGACCGGGCCCGGCGCGTCTGATTCCATATAGGCCCGGCCCGAATCGCCAGCGAAGACGTAGTCGGTGCTGATGAACACCAGCATCGCGCCCAGCGCCCGGCACGCATCCGCCACGTTCATGGCCCCAAGAGCGTTGACGGCAAACGCGCGCTCCGGCTCCGCCTCGCAGGCGTCGACGTTGTGAAATGCAGCGCAGTTCACAACCGCCTCAGGTACCTGGGAGCGAAGCACCTCAAAGACCCGCTGGCGGTCCACAACCTCGATCGCCGAATGGGAGAGCCCAACAGTCTCGCCGTCGGACCAGGTGCGGACTATGTCGCTTCCAAGCTGACCCGTGGCGCCGACCACTACTGTGCGCACGCGGGACACCTCGGGCGCCCTTCGCCCTCGCCGAATCGCTGAGCCAGGCGAAGACGACCGGCTGGCGCTTGGCACGGCGACGGGCGCGTGGGGATGTACATGATGGAGCTAGAAAACGCTTGCAAACTTCGAGAATTGGGGACGGAGTTCTTCAAGCAGGGTCATCCACCTGATGTTGTAGTACTGGGGGTGGTTGAAGTCAACGAAGCCATTCCGCTCGATCCAGTGCAGCATCTCCTCAACCGATTCCAGGACCGTGACCTGCGGCGCAAAGCCTAGCTGCGACCGGATCTTGGTGTTGTCGCATTTGTAGTCGCGCAGTATCGCGGGCAGAGGCGCATCCGTCAGCCTCACACTGTACTTTCTCATCTGGGCCGAGCCGGCCACAAGCATCGCGAGTCCACGGATCTGGTAGTTGTCTTGCACCACGTTGAACACCTGGGCGTGGACCTTGTCCCTCGGTGCCTCGAGGCAAAGGATCTGGGCCATGGCCGCGTCCTTGATGCTGACCAGCGGGCGCCACATCCAACCTCCCCCGTGCAGGTGGAGCTCGCCATTCTGGACCGCGTCCTTGACGAATGTGTTGACGACCAGATCGAAGCGCATCCTGGGGCTTAGCCCGTGTACGGTGCCCTGACGGAGGATGACGGGGCTGAGATCGTCGTCGGCGAGTTGCAGGAGCGCCTGCTCTCCTTCATGCTTCGAGAGCGCATAGGGACCCCTCGGCTCTACGCGCGTGTCCTCGTCGTGGGCAGGCCCGGGCGGCAGCCCGTCATATAGGGAACAACTGGATCCAAAGACGAACCTGCTGACCTTCGTTCGCTTGCACGCCTCCCCAAGGCGGCGCGTCGCCAGCGCGTTCATCTGCCAGTTGGCCTCGGGGTTGTACTCGGCCGTGGGATCATTGGAGAGACCCGCCAGGTGTATCACTCCGTCCACGCCCTCAAGGACATCGTCGGACACGTCTCGCACATCGGCCTGCACCAGCTCGATACGGTCCAGCCACGGGGCAAGGGACGACGCTCCCCAATAGAGCCGGTCGAGCACCCTGACGGCCCATCCGCGCTCGACGAGCATCCCCACTAGGACGGACCCAATGTAGCCGGCGCCGCCGCTCACCAAGACTCGCTTCGTCATCGTTCAATAACCTCTGGGCCCTGCTCCTCCAGACTCAGTAGCGACACCCAGGGAGAGAAAGACGTGCTCACGGCATCGACCGCCCCGGGACGCGGCAAGAGAGTCGTGCGCGGGGCATTATCACAACATACGCCTCATAGTTTGTCAAGGAAGCTGGCGGCTCCCCTGGCCCGCTTCTCGGAGCCTCCACTTCGTCCAGAGACCCCATGAGATGAACGTGGCGCCAATCATCGCGTTACGTGAGCACGCCATGAGAAGACGCCCCATTGCTTGCCAAGCGGGCGTCTCTGCTCTATGATGGGTGACCCACCGGCGCGTTTGCCTGCCAGCAACTGCCCGGCGAGCGAGTAGGTAAGGTGCCCCCTGCCACTTGCAGACATGCCTCTCTTGAGCCGCTATCTACAGCGCCGGCGACTTTCGAAGATACAGGGACACATCCGGGGAGCCGTCCTCGACCTCGGCTGCGGCGACGGCTCGCTTATGACCTGGCTCTCTCCGAACCAACCGTATACGGGGGTCGAGACTCGCGCCGACCTTGTGAAAGAGCTTCAAGAGTCGCATCTTCCCGGCCGCTTCATTGCCGCTGACCTCGACGTTGATGACCTGACCCTGGAGCCGGGAGCCTACGAGACCATTGTGATGAGCGCTGTCATCGAGCACCTCCGCACGCCAGCAAAGATACTTGCGAGCCTCCCACAGTTCCTTGCCGCCAACGGACGGCTGGTCATCACCACGCCCACCCGTTTCGGGGATGTCGTCCACCGCGCGGGAGCGATGGTGGGGGTGTTCAGCCGCGAGGCAGAGAAAGAGCACCAGCGGATATACGACAGAGGAGCGCTCGCGTGCCTGCTTGGGGAGTGTGGTTTCGTCATTGAGCACTTTGAGACTTTCGACCTGGGTCTCAACCAGCTATGCGTCGCGACCCGCGCGCCACGCCGGGAGCAAGGGCGCTCCCCGTGACGAAGAGAATCGGCATACTCACATACGACTTCTACCCCTTCCTTGGGGGCCAGGGGAGGCACGTCTTTGAGGTCTGGAGACGGCTTCGGGACTACCCAGAGCTTGAGCTGCACGTCTTCTCCCCGGCCAGTAACCAGCTTCCTGGCCATCACCGGGTATTCCCATGGACTCGTTCCGTTGGGCAATACCTGGGCTTCTCGCTGCTGGCGAACCTCGCCATCGGTCGCTGGGCGCGGCGCTATGACATAGATCTCTTCCACGTACACGGAGGTCCTGGCGGTGTCCTCTTGCTCCGTCGCGCGCCGGCACCGGTCCTGTACACGGCCCACCACACGTGGGCTCAGCAGCGGGCTCTTCTCTCAGGGGCGCCGTGGAGACGCGCCATGGAGCGCTTGGAGCGGCGATGCTGTCGCCTGGCCACCCGGATTGCCGCCGTGTCGGAATCGACGAGGGAGTGGCTGCTGCGCGCCCATGCCATCGACCCGAGCAAGGTCGAGGTGATACCCGACGGCGTAGATGCCAGTCTGCTGGGATGCTCACCCAACCCAAGGTTGCCGAACAGTCTCCTGTCGGTGGGCAGGCTCGAGCCGCGCAAGGGCGTGCCGTTCCTTCTCGATTCCCTGGCTCTGGTAGCGCGCCAGATTCCGGAGGTTCACCTCTACCTTATCGGCCAGGGTTCGCTTCGCCGAGCTCTGGAGAGGCAGGTGGATGCCCTGGACATCGGCAAGAATGTCACCTTCCTGGGTCGGGTCTCAGACGAAGAGCTGGCGCAGTGGTACAACCGCGTCTCGGCGGCCGTCGTGCCCTCCGTGTTCGAGGGCTTTGGCCTGACCGCGGTCGAAGCGCTGGCTTGCGGAACACCTGTCATCGCCACCCGGACCGACGGCCTGAAAGAGCTAATCGCTGACGGGGAGAACGGCCTGCTGGTAGAGTATGGGCAGACGGAGGAGATGGCCGCCGCCATCCGTAGGCTGCTCCGGGATGAAGAAGCGCGCGAGAGCATGGCGAGAAACGCCCGCGAGAGCGTATCCAAGCTCCCATCGTGGGATGAGGTGGCCCAAAGACTCCGAGAGCTGTACCTGACACTAGTAGACTAGGCCGCTTATATGTTGGAACCGGTCGCTGAAGCACTCGCCCGCGCTCGCTCCAGCGCGCGCACGCGCGATGCGCTGACGGTGCTGGCCGTGCTGACCCTCGGTGTCGTGGCGCTTTTCGCCCTGGTGCCGGACGACGTGCACTTCTTCAAAGCGAAGTGGTTGCTCATGCCCGACGAGACGGGAATGCTGCTTAGCGCGAGACACCTTGCCGATGACGGCTCACTGAAGATCGACGACTCCTGGTTCTTCCGCTCACCAGCCCACCTTCCTGAAGGCGTAGCCACTGTTGGGGACGAGATCGTGCCCAGAAAGGCCGTCGGAGGGTATCTGGTGTATGCTGCGGCCTTCCTCGTTTCCGACGACGCGTGGACGTATGTCGGTCCCTTTTTCGGGATCATGGCAGTCGTCTCGCTCGCCGCCATAGTCTACTTGAGAACGGGAAGGTACTGGCCGGCGGCACTGGCTGGCCTGGTCTTTGGCACCAGCAGTCCCTTCATCATCTGGGCGAGCGGGCTGGCCTTCGACAACATCATTGCCACGGGGCTTTTCTTCTTTTCCGTAGTGATGTTCGAGCTATACCTTCGAAGCGACAGGCTACCGCTGGCCCTGGCGGGCAGCGCAAGCGCGGGCCTTGCCGTTCTCGTCAGGAATGAGTTCATAGTCGGTGTAGCCCTGACCCTCGCGGTTGTCGTCTGGTCGCTCTTCCGAATGGGAAGACTCAAGAGGCGGATAGCCGCACGGCCGCTGGTGATCGGAGTGCTCCTGCTGCTTGTCGCGGTCGTTCCGCTGATGAACCAGTACTTGTACGGCAACCCCCTGCATACGGGCTACCCCGCAAGGGCATGGCACGGCTCGTTGGGAGGCGTCGCTCGGTCCCTTCTGGACTTCAACCCCGGCGATTTCTGCGTTCTGGCGAGGTCCTATCTGGTGGAGATAGGGTTGCCGACGACCGTGCTTCTGCTGCTCGGCATCGCCGCATCCGCCTACCTCAAGGCGTTTCACCGTCTCGACGTCGTTCTCCTGGGTTTCGCTGCCTTTCTCCTCTACTTCTATTTGGGCGAGCGGGGCTCCTACGGCACCGACCACGTGTGGCTGGTTAGCAGCTACTCTCGGTATATCCTCCCTGTCTACGGCATCGGGGCAGCGCTGGGAGCGGCAGCTATCTGGAGGCTTCTGCCCCGGCTCCGCCTTCAGCCCGCCGAAGCCGGCGCGGTGATGATGTGGGTCGCGCTGGTCGCCATGTCAATCGGCATCCGCGAGGCATTCACCAATGACCGTGGGGTCAGCTATGTCGAAGAGACAACGAGCGTCCTGCACAGCATAGATAAAGTGGCAAGCGAGGTACCTGGTACTATCGTTGTGAGCGATGTGCATGGCAAGGGGGTGATTGATGGACGGGCCCTGACGCCCCGCCTTCTCAATGACCCCTCCCAGATCACGCGAATCGTCGCCAATGAGCTGGATGAAGGCCATCGGGTGCTTGTCGATCCCCACTACACTCACCCACTCTACTCGGGCTACGTCGAATACCTTGAGGCCGCCGGCTTTCCGATGGAGCAGGTCAGCGAACGCCCGAGCATGCTGGAAGTCAGTGGCAATGCGAATCCTGCTAGTCAATGACTACGCTGAGCCCTTTGGGGGCGCGGAGCGGTACGTGTCCGAGCTCCGGGTCCTCCTGGCTGGCCGGGGACACCAGACTGACCTCCTAACGGGAGGATCGGAGAGAGGGTCGCTCGTGACCCTGTTCAGCCGGTGGCTCAACCCTTGGGTCTACCGGCGGACTCGAAGGGCCATAGCTGAATTCAAGCCTGACGTCCTCCATCTGCACGGATGCTCACGCAATCTCTCACCCAGCCCGGCCATCGCCGCCAGGCGAGCGGGCGTGCCTGTGGTGATGACTGTCCACGATGCCCATCTGGTGTGCCCGAAGACCTGGATGATCTACTCGGACGGCGAGCCGTGCCGGCTGGGCTTTGGGTGGAAGTGTCTTACCTCCAACTGCGTCACCTGGCGGCGGGGGTACGGCAACGTGCCCTACCACGCCGTGAAGTGGCTGAAGGTTGGCCTTCACCGCCGGATTCTGAAGCGGAACGTCGCCAGGTTCCTCAGCCCCAGCGAGTGGCTTGCCCGCTGGCTCGTGACGAGCCTCGGCACTGATCAGGTCGTTCACATACCTCTGTTTGCTCCCAGCCAGTCGTCGTCGGTTCGCCAAGATCCGGAGCACGGCCTCCGGCTTCTCTACGTGGGAAGGCTCAGCCCGGAGAAGGGTGTCGATACGCTCCTTCGAGCCCTGCCCCCTGTCCTGGAGAGGGTCTCCGGCGCAAGACTGGATGTGGTCGGAAGCGGGAGCGACGAGCGGGCCCTGCGAGCCCTGAGCGCAGACCTGGGCCTGGCTGAGAATGTGCGCTTCCAAGGAGCGGTGTCCCCCGCCGAGCTGGAGGACTACTACCGCACCGCCTCGGCTGTCGTCATGCCGAGCCGGTGGATGGAGAACGCGCCACTGGTGGCTTACGAGGCGATGGGCTACGGAGTGCCCATCATAGCAAGCGCGAGGGGCGGCCTACTGGAGCTCATCGAATCGGGGCGTAATGGTCTCCTCTTCCTTCCTGACGACCATGTCGACCTGGCGAAGACCATCCTGAGGCTGTCGGACGATGCCGACTTGCGCAGGCAGTTGGGCGACGGCGCCCGCCAGCTTGCTGAGCAGCGCTACTCGGCCAGAGTACATATGGAGAGGCTGGAGGAAACGTATTCGGCTGTGATGGCTGCTGGCACCGGATAAGCCAGGCCGTTGCCGGCCGACTACCCCGGGCTGACTACTGCCAGAGGCATTGGCCCTTTTGCCAGCCCCAGGGTCGCTCTTCTACCGCTCGTCTCGCTGAGTGACGGAGTCGTAATCTCGCTTCCGCTCGCGAAGCAGGATCTCTTCCAGCATCTTCCTGTTCCAGGCGATAGCCGAAGCCAGCAGGCTCAAAACGAACACCTGGAAGCCAGCAAGGAGAAGCAAGCTGCCCGCTACGAGGGACTGGACATGTCCGCCCCCTTCAGAGGTGAAGTACAGGACGAGGAAGCGGACCAGCGGCACGAGGCCGCCAACCATCAAGACTAGTGAAAGCGCCATGAAGACGCGCAGCGGCTGATAGATGGCGTAGCTCCGCAGGATGATGATCAGGACCCGCCAGATGTGCGCGGCGATGCCCTGGATGAGACGAGACGGTCGAGTGACACCACGGGCCGCAATTGGAACGTCCACGATAGTCAGTCCCTGTTCCAGCGCCGCAATAAGGGTCTCGTGTGTGTAGGTATGGCGAGACATGACGTTGAGCTGGAGCGCCGCCTCGCGGCTGTAGGCGCGAAAGCCGGTGGAGACGTCAACCCGGCCGGGCAGCCCGACCATCTTGCGCACCACAAAGCTGCCGATGATGTTGCCCCATTTGTTCGCCCATCTCATCGGCACATCCCGCACGTTCCGCGAACCCACCGTGATATCGGCCTTCCCGTCGAGGATGGGCCGGATGAGGTCAGGTATTCGCGACTGGTCGTAGTGATTGTCGGCGTCGGTATTGACGATGATGTCCGCCCCTCGCCGCAAGGCCTCTTGCAGCGCGTCGAGAAAGGCGCCTCCGAGACCCTTGTTATTCTTGTGCGCCACGACGTAGTCCGCCCCGGCCGCAAGAGCGACAGCGCTGGTTCCATCAGTGGAGCCGTCGTCGAGAACGAGGACCTCTACAGACGCCACGCCGTCGATGCTCCGCGGGACCTCGGCGATGACCCCCGCTATGAACTCCTCTTCGTTGTATGCGGGTATGGTCACGATCAACTTCGGGAGGGACAAAGGGGCCGCCCGATCTTGTCCCCCGTCCGAGGAGCGCACGACTCTAGTGGTTGCCATCGCCGGGTACCCCCGTTTCTTCACTGCCAAGCGGCGGGGACATTATGTCATCACATCGCGGGCTAGCCTGTCAACCATGGCGTTTGCCGGCAAGCCGTGTTGGCTAGCAGGAGGTCGCTTCTGTGGTCCGAAGCGCATGCGGTCACGGCCCCTCTGTTAGGATAACGCCTGCAAGTCAGCGATCTTACAGGGTTCTTGTTTGTGTCTGCGCCGTTCCCCCTTCCACCTCAGCGGCTTCCTCTTCGAGGAATCGAGGCCGATAATGCGGTGGAGTAACCTTGTTGGAGCAAGGCGGGGGTAGCATGCCGGGGAATCGAGACGTCCCATCGAGGGTGCTGGGCTGGCCTGCCCGCCTGGTCCCAGGCTGCTCGGGTGCGCTCTCGGGGCCCGGGCGACAGGCTGCTCTTGCCATTTGCGTCATACTCGTCCTTGCTGCTCCTCTCCTCATTCACGCCAAGCCCGCCCTCGTCAACGCTGACGAGTCTCTCTACCTGTCAGAGGCCCTCAACATCGCAGAGGGCAAGGGTCTCACCTACACGTCGGGGGAGAACATACACCACCGGCCGCCCCTCTTCCCTGCGCTGCTGGCGGCGGATTTCAAGCTGTTGGGCACTTCGCAGGGCAACGCCCACTGGGTGAGCAAGCTCGCGGCGGTGGGCGCCGCGTTCCTGCTGTACCTCCTTGGGCGAGAGCTGTTCGGCTTCTGGACAGGGGTGCTGGCGGCGCTCCTCACCGTGGCGTCCTCCTATCTGAGCTCCCTTTCAACGACCCTGTATCTGGACACGACCGAGACGGCGTTCCTGCTGCTCAGCATTCTGCTCATGGTGCGCGCCCTCAACCGGCCCACGGTCCGGGCGTTTGCGTGGTCGGGGGCAGCCCTGGGCGCTGCGTTTCTGGTCAAGGAGACAGCTCTGCTATGGCTACCTCTCCCGTTCCTGGGGTGGCTTACGTGGCGAGAGCATCGCTCGAAAGATGTGGGGCTGGGCGCTCTCGCTTTCGCGGCCGCCTTCGGCCTCGTGACTGCCTGGTGGTTCGTATGGGTATTCCTCACCACAGACAAGGTGTTTCTCCTCGGGCAACTGGGGAGAGGCGAGGTGCTCTTGGTGGTGCTCGCCGGCCTGGCCGCGTTGTGCGCCGTCGCTGCCCTGCTGGCCGGCATGCGCACCCAATGGCTGGAGCGGCGCCTGGCAGACGCGGCGACTGGCCGCTGGTTCGGCACGGTCCAAGCAATGCTCCCCATTCTGGGCCTTGTTGGGCTCGTGACATGGTGCCTGCTGTTCCTTATCGGCATTCAGGACGGGCGCGCGGCGCTCACCCATGAGTACTGGCGCACAGTGCCTGACTATGTTGGCGATCGCCTGGCCGGCAACGTGGACCCGTTCTATGCCCTGCTTGCTTCATGGGTCATCGTCGCCTGGAAAGCGGTGCGCGGGAGCAAGGGTGACGGTATCCTGCTCTTTGCTTTCCTGCTATTCTCGCCGGTCTTTCTCTCTGTTGCCAACTCCAACCTCCAGGTCAGACAGCTCGCTCCCGCTGTCTACCTTTCCTACCTCGCTCTCGGCAGGGCGCTCGGCCTGCTGCTGGACGAGATTCGTTCGTTGGCGGCCGAGCCCTCATCAGCGATTCGGGTGCTGGCCTACGGGATGGTGGCAGGCCTGGCTGTCATAGGCGGAACGTTCGTCTTCACTCAGCAGCGTTCATTCCTGGATGCCAACGCTGAGATCGACAGCCAGCGGATCAACACTGACAACTGGGACAACCCACTGGTGGAGAATACGGCTCGCTGGATCGACGAGAACGTGCCGGCAGGCTCTCACATTATGTCCAGCCACCTTTTCCATTCGCACCTGTATTTTCTTACCGGGGCCCGTTATCCCATCTACCAGCTACCTACCGTCGAAGTGCGGATCAATCCGGGGGCCAGCCAGCCCCTTCAGCCCGTAGCGACCCTGTTCCGTTTCGAGGACGATCGTCTGGAGCCGCCGCAGGACGAAGAACGATGGCTCTATCTTGAGTGGGTCCCCATTCATAACTACTGGGTGGCCCTCTCCGAGATCGACCTCCTGAACGACCTTCGTGAGCGGAACATCCAGTATCTTGTCATCACCGGCGATGACCGTGTGTACAGCTCGCTCATCTACCTGGACTACTTCCTCCAAAACCCGGCCTTCACCCAGGTGCACTCTGAGCATTCCCCGACCGGCTCGATTCAGCTCCTGGTCTTCAAGGTTGACCAAAGCAAGCTAGTCCCCACCAACGACCACCTTACCATCCGAAGCAACATGTTCTTCGCCCTGTTGGGTGCCGCCGCGAGAGAGGGCGGCGTCGCCCAAGCGGTCGAAGTCGTCCGCAGAATCAGCCCCGCTCCGGTACAGATCAACCCCCTGGACGAGCGCGCTTCGGAGGCTAACCGCGTCATAGCGGAGATCTACGCCCAATAGCGGGGACGGCACGGCAGATTGGCGGCGCTTGCGTCCTCGTAAGCGGCTCGTTCCGGGCGTGAACGCGCCAGACGCCGCCGACTGGTTGCGGCCACAGGCGCTCTGCACTACTATTACTGGCGCTGTGGCGGAGACTCGTTCCCGCACTCCCAGAGAGATGAAGGGCCTGGTGCTCAGCGGCGGCAAGGGCACCCGGCTGCGTCCTTTCACCTACACCGGCGCCAAGCAACTGGTGCCCATCGCCAACAAGCCTATCCTCTTCTATGCTCTGGAGCAGCTCGTCGAGTCTGGCATCCGCGATATTGGCATCGTGGTGGGTGAGACAGCGGACCAGGTGCGGGCGACGGTGGGCGACGGCTCCCGCTTTGGGGCGCGGGTGACCTACATCCAGCAGGGGGCCCCCCTGGGCATAGCGCACGCCATCAAGGTCTCGCGCCCCTTCCTGAGCGACTGTCCCTTCGTGGTCTTCCTCGGGGACAACTTCATCAATGGGGGTGTTGTCCCCTATGTGGAGCGCTTTCGTCGCAGCGGCTCCGACTGCCAGGTGCTGCTGAAGCACGTCCCCAACCCCCGCGACTTCGGCATCGCCCAGTTGGAGAACGGCCGCCTGTCGCGGGTGGTGGAGAAGCCGTCGCAGCCTCCCAGCGACCTGGCCGTCATCGGCATCTACATGTTCAACTCCCCTGTCTTCGAGGCCGTCGAGGCCATCCGGCCCTCGGCCCGAGGGGAGCTGGAGATCACCGACACCATCCAGTACCTCATCGACCACGGCTACGGCGTCCGCGCCGAGGTCGTGGAGGACTGCTGGATCGACACCGGCAAGATGGACGACCTGCTGGCCGCCAACCGGGCCATCCTGGAGACCCTGGCCCCCTGCTCGGCGGGGAGCGTCGACGCGGCCTCCCGTCTGGAGGGGGCCGTCGTCCTGGAGGAGGGCTGCCGGGTGGAGGGCAGCGTCATCGAGGGGCCGGCCATCATCGGCGAGAGGACCCGCATCATCAACTCGCGGGTGGGGCCCTTCACCTCCGTCTACCACGACTCCCTGGTGCGCGACAGCCACCTGGAGGGGAGCGTGGTGCTGGAGAACACCGTCATCGAGGGGCTGGGGGCCCCGGTGCGCGACAGCCTCATCGGGCGGAACGTGGAGCTACGCGGCGGCGGCGCGCGGGCGCCGGAGGGCGGCTGCTACTGCCTGGTCCTGGGCGACTTCAGCCGGATCCTGGTCCCCTGAGGAGCTACTGCGAAGACGATACTCGTCAGGAGCCCCATCTCCCGGCTTGCCTCCTGGTGGCTAAGCCGTCCCTGCTGCACCAGCACTACCAAGGGATAGCGAACCACGACCCGCAGCCATCCCCTCTGCATGGGCACCTCCTTTCGCAAGCCCGGACGGGCCGGCGTGGGAGGCGAAGGATCTCATGAACCAGATTCGTCGCTACGCTGAGAATGACGGGGCTGGCCCCGCAGGGGCCGTGAGGAAAGGAGCGGGGACGCAACGTTCCGGCAGGGCCCTGGCCCACGGGGATTATACACGAGGTGTCAAGAGGTCAAGGCGTGGCGGCCGCCGGCCCCAGTGGCGGGCACCGGAGGGCCGGCGTATCCCGCGTGCTATAATGCCTCCGCTGTCCGCCATCGCGGGCGCTCAGCGGCCGGCTGGTGGAGGCTTGAAGTGGGACTAGGAGGAGGAAGCTGGTGAAGGTCAAGACGCTCATAGGGCTGACGGCAATCCTGGTGGCCCTAACGGTTCTCGTGGTCCGCGACTGGTCGTCGGGCCGGGCGGAGCCTGTCGCCAGCATCGCCCTGCCGCCGCCCGGAGCTACGGAGCAACTGTACCCGGGCTGCAACAACGTCGGTCTAACGTTCGGCGACGGGACGCCGAGCGGCGCTGTCCTCGATGCTGTGAGCCCAGCGGGCAGCGTGGAGACGATGTGGCGCCACGACGCGGCGCAGCAACGGTGGGAGGGCTTCTCTCCGGCGGAGGCTGAGGCCCGAGCCGCTGGGCGAGGGCTATGGGGAGACTGCGATGGGAACATCACCCTATCGCCATTGACGAAAACCACCCCCACCCCCTTGCCGACGGCGAGTCGTACGCGTACCCCCTCGCCATGGACGAAAAGCACCCCCACCCCTTTGCCCACGGCGAGCCATACGCCCACCCCCTTGCCGACGCCTAACCTGACGCCCACCGCCTCGCCGACGCCGAGCCGTACGCCCACCCCCTCGCCATGGACGA